>CALLOB010000060.1 GCA_938005315.1 uncultured Phycisphaerae bacterium | reverse complement strand
CAGCACGCTGAACTCACAGCCCATCGCCCGGCGGTTCACCGACCAGTGCCCGAAGGCCGGGTCGCCCGACCCTCGCGCCGGCCGGCGATCCGGCAGCAGCGCCCCGATCAGTCCGCCGGAGGTGGCCGCCAGGCCGCGGGCGGTCAGAAGATTCCGGCGGGACCAGCGTGCGGGATGATTCACGGATAAGGGTTCCGGCGGGCCGGCCGCGGCGGTTGGCTGCCCCCGACGGGCCGTGCCTTTACCTCATTATGGGGCTTTCGGAGGGTGGCGGCAACCGGCCGCCTCCGGCAGGACCGCAGCCGCGTCGAAGCGGCCGGCAGAGCCGCGGCGGGCCTTGAATCGCCCGTCGCCCCGGTTTCAGTCGGCCTCCTGGAGCCGGGCGATGTCGTCGGTCTTGCCCAGCACGATGAGCGTGTCGCCCTTGCCTAACTTGGCGTCGGCCGAGGGCATGAAATCGGTGGTGTTGCGGTCGGTGTCCTTGATCGCCACGACCATGACGTTGTAGCGCTTGCGCAGGTGCAGCTCGGCCAGCGAGCGGCCGGCGAACGACTCGGGCACGGCGATCTCGACCACGCGGTAATCGTCGGAGAGCTGCAGATAGTCCAGCAGGTCGGGGTTGGCGATGCGCTGGGCCATGCGTTCGGCGGTCTCCCGCTCAGGGAAGACGATCTCGTGGGCCCCGACGGCCTTGAGGATCGCGGCGTGGTCGCGGCTGGAAGCCTTGGCCCGGATGCGCGGCACGCCGAGCTTGGCCAGGTGCAGCGTGCAGAGGATGCTGGCCTCCATGTTCTCGCCGAGGCAGACCACCACCTCGTCGATCTCGGGGGTGATCAGCGAGCGCAGGGCATCGAGGTTGCGGGCGTCGGCGATCACCGCCCGATGGACGTCGTCGCGGATCTCGGCCACGCGGGCGTCGTCGGCGTCGATCGCCAGTACCTCGCAGCGCATCCGCGCCAGGGTGCGGGCCAGATGGCTGCCGAACTGCCCCAGGCCGATCACACAGACCTGTTTCATGTCGGTACGCGTCCTTTCGCGGCCGGGCCGGGCCCGGCGGAAATCAACCGATCATCAGCCGTTCCTCGGGCAGCCGCACCAGCTTCGGATCCGGCGTCGACACGATCAGGGCAATGGTCAGCGGCCCGAGCCGGCCGACGAACATGGCCAGGATGATCCAGATCTTGCCCGCGATGCTGAGCGTGGGGGTCAGGCCGGTGGAGAGTCCCACGGTGCCGAAGGCCGAGATCTGCTCGAAGAGCACGTCCTCGAGCCGCACCCCCGGTCGCCCCATCTCGGTGAGGGTCAGCACGAACACGCCCAGGAGATTGAACAGCGTGCACACGCCGATCAGCAGCCCGGTGCGGCGCACGATGTCCACCGGAACCCGCCGCCCGCCGATGATCACGTCCTCCTGCAGCTTCAGCCGGGCCCGCAGTCGGGCGACCCAGATGGCCAGGGAGGTGGTTTTCACCCCGCCGGCACAGGATCCCGGAGAACCGCCGACGAACATCAGCAGCACCAGCCCCAGCAGGGCGGCGGTTGGAACCTTCGCCAGATCGACGGTGTTGAAACCGGCCGTGCGGGCCGAGATCGACTGCACCAGGGCATGGCCCGCGCTCGATGCGACGCCGTCCTCCCCCGGGGTCAGACCGGTCAGGGCCAGGAACACCGTCCCGACGACGATGAGCACCGCGGTGGTGGCGAGCACGACCCGGGTGTTCAGCGACCATGCGATGGTCCGCTGCCGGCCGAACAGTCCCCGCCACAACCGGCTGACGGCCTCGAGCAGGGTGCTGAAGCCCAGCCCGCCGAGCACGACCAGCACGCAGATCGGAGCCAGGAAACCCGGCCGGTCGCGCATCGCCGTGAGGTTGCCCTCGAAGGTCGAGAAGCCGGCGTTGCAGAAAGCCGAGACGGCGTGGAACGCGCAGTGATACGCCCCTCGCGCCCCCCGCCAGCCGGCCGGCAGCCCGGCATAGAGCAGCACGGCGCCGACCGCCTCGATCGTCAGCGTCATCACCACGATCCACTTGAGGTTCCGCCGGAAAGCGGCCGCGGCGTTCTGCTGGTAGAACACGTCGGTCAGCGCGGCCTGTGAACGCAGCGAGATCCTGTGCCCGGTGATCTGCACGATCAGGGCCGCGAACGTCATGATGCCCAGGCCGCCGGCCTGGATCAGCGCCAGGATGACCACCTGTCCGAAGCGGCTGTAGTCGCGGGCCGTGTCCACCACCGTCAGGCCGGTGACGCAGACCGCCGAGGTGGACGTGAACACCGCGTTCAGTATCCCGACCGGCCCGGAGGCATGCGAGACCGGCAGGGACAGCAACACCGCCCCGGCGGCGATGAGGGCCAGGAAGGTGCCCGCCAGGTAGCTCTCCGGACGGGCCACCGCGCGCATGAAGATGTTGGGCCGCACGAAGCGGCCCGGCTCGTTCGGAATGGTGCCTGGGGCGTCCATGGGTCGGATGTCCGGCGGCCGCGCCGTCCCGCCGAAAGAGCCTTACTCGACCGTGGCCGAGATCAGCACGATATCCTCCAGGGGCACGTCGTCGAAGGTGTTGCCGTCGGGATCCTGCCGCTGGCCGGTGGCGACGGCGGCCATCGCATCCACGA
The DNA here is from genome assembly GCA_938005315.1 of uncultured Phycisphaerae bacterium. GTDB lineage: Bacteria > Planctomycetota > Phycisphaerae > UBA1845 > PWPN01 > CALLOB01. The sequence goes on along the minus strand of CALLOB010000060.1, from coordinate 10,419 downwards.
CGTCGATGCCCTCGACCACCCGGGCGAAAACGGTGAAGCCGCCGTTCTGGTTGTCCAGATTCGACGAGTTGTCGGCCAGGTTGAAGAAGAACTGCGACGTCGCCGAGTCCGGATTGCCGCCGACCTTGGCCATCGCCACCGTGCCGCGCAGGTTGCTCCGGTCGGGGCTGAACTCGTTGACTACCGGGTCGCGGACGCCCGTCTGCCGGACCAGCCCGGGCAGGAATCCGCCGCCCTGAACCACGAATCCCGGCAGCACGCGGTGGAAGATCGTGCCGTTGTAGAAGCCGTCCCGGACGTACCGGAGGAAGTTGTCGGTGGTGGCCGGCGCGTCCTTCAGCAGGGCGATGACCACGTCGCCCAGACTGGTCCGCAGCCGCACGCGGCCGGCCTCGTCGCTGCTGGTGGCGGACGGATCGGTGCGGTTGATCAGCACTGAAACCAGGTTGGACGGTCCGGAGACCACGGCGAGATCCAGGTCCGAGTCCTCGTCCAGGTCGGCCGCGACCAGGGCCTTCGGGCCGTTGGGAACGGCGAACTCGCGCCGGTCCTTGAACGCCCCGTTGCCCTTGTTCTCGAAGAAGTCCACCCCGTCAGTGCCGGTGGCGGCGTCCAGGGCGTCGGGCCGGCCGTCGCCGTCGATGTCGGCGGCGATCACGTCGGCCGGGTCGGCCCCGGTCGGCAGGCGGATCTCGATATCGAACCTCGCGTTGCCGCTGTTGCGCCGGACGCGCAGCTCGCCGGCCGCCCCGTCGGCCACGATGATGTCGTCGCGTCCGTCACCGTTGAAGTCCGCAGCGGCCGCGGCGACCGGATCGCCTCCGATCTCGAAGGCGTTGTCGGCCTTGAACACCCCCTTGCCCTGGTTGAGCAGCACCGCCGCGTTGGTGGTCGCGGCGAAGGCGACCACCAGATCCGGCAGGCGGTCGTTGTTGAAATCGCCGGCGGCCAGCGCCCGGGCTCCGGTGGTGGCGATCGGCTGCTGCTGCGGATCCAGCGGGCTGGTGTCGGGCCTGGACTCGGCGGCGAAGCCGCCCTCGCCGTCGTTCAGCCGCACCACCACGCGGTCTTCGCCGCTCAGCACGAAGGCCAGATCCGCCGAGCCGTCGCCGTCGAAGTCGGCGGTGATCAGCGACACGGGGCCGTTGCCGACGGCGAAGGAGGATGCCGCCTCGAAGGTGCCGCTCGCGTCGGCCCTGTTGATCAGGAGCGAGACGCTGTTGCCGCCGCGGTTGGCGGTCGCGATGTCCGGCACGCCGTCGCCGTCGAAGTCCGCGGCCGCGATCGACTCGGGAAGGGCTCCCACGGCGTAGTCCGTCTTGGCCTTCAGGGTGCCCCGCCCGTCGTTCAGCAGCACCGAAACCGTGCCGGCGTTGCGATTGGCGGTCGCGATGTCCGGAACGCCGTCGCCGTCGAAGTCCGCGGCCGCGACGCCCACGGGGTTGTTGCCGGTCGCGTAGGTGACCACCGGCGCGAAGGCGATCGGCAGCACCTTGACGTCGCAGGTGTCCGAGGCCGTTTCACCGGCGGCGTTGGTGATCGTCAGCCGGAAGGTCAGCGTCTCGGCGGCGGCCGCGGCCGGGGCGGTGAACGTCGGTTTGACCGCCGAGGCGTCGTCGAGCGTCACCCCGGGGCCGGCCAGCTGCGTCCAGGCGTAGGCGGTGATGGCCGCGCCGGAGGGGTCGTTGCTCCCCGAGCCGTCCAGCGTGACCTGCTCGCCGGGCTGCTTCTTCTGGTCCGCGCCGGCGTTGGCCCGCATGGCCGCGTTGACCTTGATCTGAACCTCGTCCGAAGCCGCGCCGCCGCGGCCGTCGCCGACCGTGACCTGGAATGCGAAGGTCCCGGTCCGCACCGCCCTGAACGTCGGACGGGACGAGGTCGGGTCGCTCAGCACCATGCGGTCGTCCGGGTTCTCGCTCGGCGACGTCTGCCGCCAGCCGTAGTTCAGCGTGTCGCCGTCCGGATCACTGCTGCCGGAAGCGTCGAGCGTCACCACGGCATCCACCCGGACAGTCTGGTCTTCGCCGGCATCGGCTGTCGGCGCCTGGTTGCCCTGGGTAGAGGGCACCTCGCCCTCGGGCGCGCCGAGGTAGGCCCGGATGACCCGCACCGTCTGCTGGGGAAGGCTCAACCGGGCGATCGCCTGGACGATCTCAAAGCCCTGCTCGACCACGCCGAAAACGGTGTAACCCCGCGCGCCGGTGGTCAGGTCGAAGTCGAAAAGCCGCTGGCCGTTCGTGGCGTTGGTGGAGTTGTCCTTCAGATTGATCAGAAACGCGGTACCGTCGCCCGGCTGGCTGACCTGGGGCAGTTCCAGTGCCGGATCCACCCACGCGACCGAACCCCGGCTGTTCTTCAGCCCGTTGTTGGACTCGTTCGGCGGAGCGGATACGGCCGTCGCCGCCCGGTTGCCATCCACGTCGAACACGCCGCCGACGACCCAGAGATTCGCCGGCGAAGCGGCCGGTCCGGTGCGCCCGACCTCGTGGAAAGTGAGACCGTCATAGAACCCTTCGGCGACCAGGGCCAGCAGAGCCTCGACCGTTGCCGGTGCCCGTTCGGCGAACACCCGCAGCACGATGGTTCCGGCGGTAGTTTCAAACGTCACCAGCTGCCCGGGCTTGGCGGCAGAGGCATCATCGGATCCTCCGGTGTTGTCCGTTCCGCCGGGGGCGCACTGCCCGCCGACGAGCAATGCCGCCGCCAGCCCCCAGACCGTCGCGAGGCCGGCCCGCCGGGCTGCGCGTAAAGCTCTGTCAATGCTCAACATGTTGTCTCCGAAGCCAACACCGACGGCCACACCCGGTCGCTGCGTCGGACAAGAGCTCCAGCCGTCCGGCACGCCAGCGGCAGACGGCAGAAGCCGCATCCCGCGAGCTTTCCATAGCTTCTTTTGTCGACAGCGGCCATTATATGTCCGGCAGCCCTGTCCCCCCAAGGAGGTGCGGATGCCTGGCCGCATGCCTGTCGAGCCCGCCAAGGCGACCGCCATCGTGGGTGGTCCCACGCGGCCTTCCGGGAGCTCGCCCTGGAGCGGACGGTCCCCCGGGTGGACCTATCGGTTCTGGGGGCGGGCGATCAGAGCGAATTGCCCCCTTTCCCGAGGCGGCAGCCGGTCTGGCGGCGGTGCAGGGGACCTCGCAGGGGCATTCCGGATACCTGTGAAGGCTCTCACCGGGCGGTCGCCAGCACGGCATATGGCCGGCCATTAGTCTTGCCGTGGGTATCCAAGTCATTGGAGAGTCGCCATTGCACCGGGCCTGCATCGCGCTGGGTTCCAACCTCGGCGACCGCCGCAGGGCGATTCTGGCCGCCGCGGAGGCTTTGAAGACCAGCCCATCCGTGACGGATTTTCGCCTCTCCCGTCTTTATGAGACGGAACCTGTCGGAGGACCGTCGGGACAGGAGATGTACCTGAACGCCGCGGCCAGGCTGACAGTCCAGTGCTCGGCCGGAGAGCTGCTTGAGCTGCTGTTAGGGATCGAGCGTCATCTCGGGCGGGAACGCCGGGAGCGTTGGGGGCCGCGGACCATCGACCTGGATCTGCTGTTGTTCGACGATCTGGTGATAGAGCTTGCAGGCCTTACGGTGCCCCATCCGCGGATGCACCTGCGCCGCTTCGTGCTCGAGCCGCTGGCGGAGGTGGCTGGAGAGATGGTGCATCCGGTGCTGGGCCGGACGGTGGCCAGATTACTGGCGGAACTCGGGTGATAAGGCTGCTGGGCTGCGCTGATCAACGCCAGGGGCCGACGGGGCTCGCCCGGCGCGGGAGTTCAACCGTCCCAGGACTCGACGCGGTTGCGCCCGGCTCTCTTGGCTTGATACAGAGCCTGATCAGCGTGGTCCAGGACATTCTGCCAGTGCTCTTCGGGTCCGGCGGCCACGCCGATACTGACGGTGACGCGGTCGGCCACCGGGCTGGCCGGGTGAGGAAAGCTCTGGTTCCAGACGGCCCGGCGCAGCTGTTCGGCCAGCACCTGTCCGCCGTAGATGTCGGTTTCCGGGGCCAGGACGACGAATTCCTCGCCGCCATACCGGCCGGGCTGATCGGCGGCTCGGCAGTTTTCCAGCAGGCAGCGGGCGAGGTTCTGCAGGCAGAGGTCTCCCCGCGGGTGTCCGAGGCTGTCGTTGAGTTCCTTGAAGTGATCGACATCGATCATCAGGATGCAGTAGTCCCGGTCGTAGCGTCGGGCCCGGGCGTGCTCGGAGATGGCCAGTTCGGCCCAGGCGCCGCGGTTGAGCAGTTTGGTCAGCGGATCGAGACGGCTTTTGCGTTCCAGTTCGACGTGGGCCTGGCAGATCAGCTCGGTGAACAGCCGCCGCTGCCGCTCGAACTCGGCGGCGGTCTTGCGACGCTGGTAGCGTGACCGGGCCTCGCTGATGGCCTGCTGAAGGGTTTCGGGCGTGAGGTCCTTCTTGCCGAGGTAGTCGTCGGCGCCTTCCTTGGCCAGGGAGGCGGCGACGTACTCGTCGCCCTGGCCGGTGAGCACCACCAACGGGCGCAGGTCTCCGGAGGAGCGGATCTGCCGCAGCAGGTCCAGGCCGGTCTGGGCGCCGAGGCGGTAGTCCAGGAAGGTCACATCGACGTGCCGGCCGCCGAGTTCGCGCCGGGCCTCCTCGGCGTTGCGGGCGTGGACGAAGCGGAAATTCCGGCCGTAGATCCGCTCGAGGTTCCGGCGGAGCAGTTCGGCGTCGCCGGGATCGTCGTCGATGGAGAGGATCGTGAGCGCCTCATCGCTCATTTTCGGGCTCCTCAGTTATCCGGCAGGCTGACCAGGGAGAACCAGTAGTCGATCAACTGCCTCACGCAGGCACGAAACGAGGCGAAGTCCGGGGGCTTGGTCACGAAGGACCGGCAACCCAGGGCATAGCTGTCGCGGATGTCCTCCTGGCGGTTCGAGCCGGAGAACACGACCACGGGGATGGGGCGCAGCTCGCCGTGCCGGCCCATCTCGTGGAGCACCGCCCTGCCGTCGGCGCGCGGCATGTTCAGGTCCAGCAGGACCAGGTCGGGGCGGACCACGTCCGCGCGGGCGAACCGGCCCCGTCGCAGCAGATAGTCCAGGGCCTGCTCCCCGTCGCTGACCAAGGACAGGTCCACATCGACCCGTTCACTGGCGACGGCGCGGCGGACCAGCTCCTGATGGCCGGGATCGTCCTCGACCACCAGGATGGTGCGGCGATGCAAACGCGTAACACTCATCTCCTTGCCTCCTGACACACCATACCTCGTCAACCCTCTCATTCCCTTTCCCCCGACGCCGGGCTTGCTTCCCCCTGAAGGGGCAGACTGAAGCGGAAATGAGCGCCGTCGCCCGGAGCCGACTCGACCCAGATCCGGCCCCCGTGCCTCTCGACGACCTTGCGGCAGATCGCCAGTCCCACGCCGGTGCCCTCGTATTCGTCCTGACCGTGCAGACGCTTGAACGGAGCGAAGATCTGCTCATGGAACTGCGGATCGATGCCGATGCCGTTGTCGCGGACCCCGAGAATCCAGCCTTCGGGCGTCCGTTCGGCGGTCAGTCGGATCTCCGGCGGTCTTTCCGGCGGCACGAACTTCAGCGCGTTGCTGATCAGGTTCTGGTACAGCTGGGTCAGCAGCACCGGGTCTCCAGGAACGACCGGCAGCGGGTCGCGGGAGATGCGCGCGCCGCGCTGCTCGGCCCGGTCGGCCAGGATATCCAGGGCCCGGTCGGCGCAGTCGTCCAGGGCGGTCGGCTCGCGCTTCATCTCCGCCCGGCCGGTGCGCGACAGGACGAGCAGATCCTGGATCAGCTGCTGCATCCGTCGGGCCGCGTCGGTGATGTAGTGCAGGTCCGTGCGCGAACGCTCGCTGAGGCCGTCGCCCAGGTCCTCGGCCAGCAGATCGCTGAAGCCCACAATCTTGCGCAGCGGCTCCTGCAGGTCGTGGCTGGCGACGTAGGTGAACTCGTCGAGACTGGCGTTCTGTCGGGCCAGCTCGGTATTCGCCCGGGCCAGCGCGGCGTTGGCGGCCTCGAGCGCCTGGGCGTGGCGCCGCAGAGCCTCGCGCGACTGCTGTCGTTCAGTGATGTCCTGGAACGTGATCACGGCGCCCACCGTCTGGCCGTCGCGGAAGATCGGATGGGACCAGAACTCCACCTGCAGCGGCCGCCCGTCGGCCCGCCAGAAGACGTCGCCCTCGACGTGTTCGCGGCAGCCCTCGCGGATTGTGCGCAGCACCCGGCACTGTTTGCGGTCGTGGGGCGTGCCGTCGGGGAGGCTGTGGTGGAACAGCTCATGAGCGTTGCGGCCCAGGACCTCGTCGGCGTGCCGGAAGCCGAGCATGCGCAGGGCCGCGGGGTTGCAGAACGTGCAGACACCGTGCCGATCCGTGCCGAACACCCCCTCGGCCATGGACTCCAGCAGCAGGCGGACGTCCTGCTCGCTGCTGCGCAGGGCCTGAACGGTCTGGCGGAACTCGGTCACGTCCTGGACCAGCGCGAGGGTGTGGACCGTGCCGTCGGCCGACGTGATGGATGAAGTCGAGATCGAGACCAGGCGTTTGCGGCCATCGGCCCGGATGATGGTCCACTCCTCGTTGCGGAGATGGTCGCCCTTCCAGAGCCGCTCCAGTCGTCGAAGGACCGGCTCGCGCGCGGTCGCGTCCGGGATCAGCGTCTCCAGCCAGCCCTCGCGGTTGACGCGCTCCATGGTGTATCCGGTGATCTCCGTCATCCGGTCGTTCCAGACGGTGAACTCCAGATGCGGAAAGCCGGCCACCGGGTGGAAGACGCACAGCCCCTCGGTCACGCCGGCGATCACCGCGCTGCGGAAGGCGTGCTCCTCGTGCAGCCGTCGCTCGGCCGCCCGCCCGGCGGTCACGTCGCGGGCCACGGCGAAGACCGTCCGTTCTTCCGGCAGCGGAAAGGCATTCCAGGAAAGCCAGCGGATCGAACCGTCACGCCCGACGAAGCGGTTCTCGAAACCCGACAGCGGGCGGCCCTCGCCAAGCGTGGCCAGAGCTTGCAGCGAGATCTCGAGGTCTTCCGGATGCACGAAGTCCGTCCACCGCCGGCTGAGCATCTCGGACTGCGACCAGCCGATCACGGACGACCAGGCGGGGTTGACCTGTCGGAGCACGCCATCGGTGTCGAAGACGCACAGCAGGTCGAGCGTGAGGTTGAACAGCCGGTCGTGCTCCTCCTGGGCCTGGCGGGTGGCGGTCACGTCGCTGAGGGTCAGTACGTTCCCGACCAGCTTCCCGCTGACGTCCAGCAGCGGGGCCCGCTTGACCAGGAACCGCCGCCTCCGGCCGCCGAGGAGGGTCTGCAGTTCCCAGGTCCGGCCGGTTGCGGAGCCGTCGCCCTCTTCGCCCCAGGCTTCGGCCAGCCAGGGAAAGACCTCGACCACGTGTCGGCCCACCGGCCGGGCCGGATCGTCGGCACCGGCCTCGTCGGCCGGGGCGGACGAAGCGTCGGGGGCGGACGGCGGAAGCCGATCGACGGGCGTGGAGTAGCGGGTGTCCGCCGCGTGTTCCCGGCCCAGCAGCTCCGCCGCCGCGCGGTTGAGGTGAATGATCCGCCCTTCGGCCGAGAGCACCAGCGCGGGATCCGAGAGGCTCTCGAACACCGTCTGGTAGGCGTTCTTCTCGTTGGTCATGCTCCGGTTGAGGGCCTGGAGCTCGGCGATCCGCTCCTCCTGGCTGGTCCGCGACCACTCGGAGCAGAAGGCGATCTCGATACGGTCGAAGCAGCGCTCGATGAATCGCCGGCAGCGTTCGGCCGCCCGGCCGGCGGCGCAGCGCTCGTCGATGAGATCGAGGTAGCTCTGCTTGTAGTACTTCATCAGCCCCAGGAACATGGCCAGGCTGACGCCGCGCTGACGATGTCGGCGGGCCTCGATCACGCCGAAGCGGGTCATGGGGTCATCGGCGACGTCCTCGTCGGGATCCAGCTCCGGCACGTCGGCGTACCGGCGGGCCCCCGCGATCAGCGACTCGGAGAGCCCCCGGATCGACATCCGCCAAGCTTCCAGCAGCGTGGAGGTGTACTGTGTGTAGTTGCGCCGCCGGGCGTGCTCGAGGATCCGGCCCACCAGCCAGTCCTCGGCCCCGGCGATGCGTTCCGCCAGGCACCGGATCGATCCGGCCTGAGCGCAGGGGCGTCCGGCGGCGTCGCGGCCCGCGACGGCCGGTGCGGAACTGTCCTGATGCAGCCCGGCAGTGGCGTTCATGGATTCTTGACCGGACAGAAGCCGCAGACACACAGGCCCCTGCCGCCACAGCCGTATGCCTGCGACCCGTCCTGGCCGTGCACCCGCTGACGCACGGCCTGTCTGACGCGCTGCCCGCGGCTCGGGACCGACCCCTGAGCGCGGACCGCCATCCGGTTTCAGATCGACCAAATAAAGCTCGTACTTTCAAGGCCTTGGCGCTCGATTGACTGCCGAAAAGGGGCTGCGGGGGCGGCCGTCCTTCGAGTCGGCGCCCGGTTTCTCAGACGTCGGGCGCGCCGCCGCCTGATGCAGAACCGTCCCGGCGGGATCTCCGACAAAAACGTCTGAGAAAAACCCCTCCTGTCGCTTGATAACCGCCATCTGGCGGGGAGTGATTTCGCAAAAAGGCATGTTATCGGCTTCCCTCGCGGGGGAAGGGGTTTCGGCGGAGGCAGCGCGGCCGGGCGATCGGAAATGCCGTGCCCATGGGGCGGCTGACGGTTTTCGGTCGGTCCGCGCACCGGTGAAGGGAGAAACCGTGAATCGGGCAACGGCAAGCTTGATGGTGGCGGCCATGGTGGCGGCATCGGGGCAGCCTGGGCACTGCCGGCGTACCAGGATGCGGTTCTGGCCGACGGGCCGGTGGGCTACTGGCGGATGAACGAGGTCTATCCGTCCGGCTCCGGGCAGATCAACAACCTCGGCTCGGTCGCCACCGCTTCCGGCGACCAGTACTCCGACTTCGGCAATGACCCGGCCACATCGATGATCGGGGCGGCGGGGGTGCCTCTGCCGGGCATGGGTGCCGGAAACAAGGCGACGCGGTTCGCCACGGGCAGCAAGGTCACCATTCCGCACCAGAGCGATTACAACCCCGCCACCGCATTCACCGTGGAGGCCTGGATCAACTTCGATTCGGCCGCGCCCAACGACGGCGTGATCATCAGCAAGTATCAGGCATCCACGAATCAGCGCGGACTCGCGTTCCAGGTCGATAATGCCACCGGCAGGCTGGAACTGGTCGTCTCCACCAACGGCACGGCCGGCGGTACGACGACCTACACCTCGCAGTGGGCCGTCGACTTCGCCGCCTGGACGCACGTGGCGGCCGTGTATCAGACGGGCAGCGCGCCGAGGCTGTACATCAACGGGGTACTGGATTCGAAAAGCCAGCCGGTTGCCCCTCTGAACAATGTCCATGCCAGCAGCGCGGATCTGCGCATCGGCTCATGGGTCAACGGCAACTGGTTCAACGGCCTGCTGGACGAGGTGGCATTTTACAAGACCGCTCTGAGATCACGGGACATCCTGGCCCACTACCAGGCGGCCGCCGTCCCCGAACCGGCGACGGCGGTCCTGCTGCCGGCCGTGACCGGGCTGGTCCTGCGCCGCCGGCGGCGGGGCTGATCCCTGACCGGCCCCGGACCGCCGCCGCAGCGGACGAGCAGCGAGAGGTCGGGACGACGGGTCCGAAGCGGGAGCCGGGAGGGGAAAAGGGATCGCGTCGCAGGCGGGAAAACGCGCCCCGAGGGAACGGCGGAGGAGCCCACGACCGGTGGCATCCCTGCCCACGGGCCCAGGGGGAGTTCTTCTCCGCCTTCAAGTCTCCATGACCCATTTCGAGGGTCCAAGCCCTGCCGCAGCGGGGTCAGTCCCGCAACCCGGGCGACGGCCGGTGCGGAACTGTCCTGGCGCAGGCCGGCAGCGGGGCTTATGGATTCTCGACCCGTCCGGGCCCGGCGGACACGCCGATGGTGGCCGCAAAGGGCCCGCGGCGCAGGGCGGATCCGATGGCGCGAACCGCCTCCCGATCATGGATTGACCAGATCGGGGCTGCACTTGCGGGGCTCCGAGTCTCGATCCCGGCCCGCAGGAACGGAGGCTCGGAGGCGTCAGGCATCGCTTGCCGGACCGAGTCTCTCCGGCCGGCTGGAGAAAGCATTGGAATCCGCGAAAAGAGCGCCGACCACCCGAGGACATCCGTCCTTTGCGGGATGATTCCACCGCAAGGCGGATGATTGGCGGATGATTATCGGTTGCTACCCTGACGGGGGAGGGCATCCTGTCGAAGCGGTGCAGGCGCAGAGTGGACATCGCACGCGGGTCGGGCCCGGCGGTTTCCGGACGGTTGCAGGCGCTGCTGACGGGAAACCGGCCGTCCGGGCTCTGGGACTAAGAACCTATCTCAGTAGGCCCGCTGACTGGTATGTGATCCAGGCACAGACCAGATGCAACAGGCCCACA
>CALLOB010000059.1 GCA_938005315.1 uncultured Phycisphaerae bacterium | reverse complement strand
GACGGAGCGCGTCCCTCCGGGGGCGTTCGGAGGGCCCCGCTCCGTCGGGGCCTTGCAAAAACGACGGCCATCGGGCCCGCCATCGCGGACGCGACGGAGCGCGTCCCTCCGGGGGCGTTCGGAGGGCCCCGCTCCGTCGGGGCCGTGCAAAGACGACGGCCATCAGGCCCGCCATCGCGGACGCGACGGAGCGCGTCCCTCCGGGGCCGCCGCGGATCGGGACGCCGTGTAACGTGTTTCTACCGGGGGAGGCGGACAACCGGGCCGGTTTTTTCACGCGTCCGTCACTTTCCTGGAGGTGCTGTGATGCGGTCGGGCGCGATGGGGCGTTCAATCCGCCGGCCGACGCAAGACCCGCGAAGTCATCAGGCAGGTGACCTCGTAGGGAATGGTGTTCAGCAGGCGGGCCAGAGCCTCGACGCTGTGGGGCGACGCCGGGTCGTCGTCGATGACGGTCACGGGATCTCCGGCGCGCACGTCGCCGGCGTCGGTCAGGTCGACGGTGGTCTGGTCCATGCTGATGCGCCCCACGACCGGAACAAGCCGCCTCGCCTGGTCCCGGACCGGCTCGAGACTCATGACCGCCCGGCCGCCCAGCTCCCGGCGGTATCCGTCGCCGTAACCGATGGGGACCACGCCGATGAGACTCGGCCGTGCGGTGACGAAGCTGCGGCCGTAGCCGACGCCGTGGCCGGCCGGAAGAGGGCGGACGGCCGCGATCCGGCTGACCACCCGCATGGCCGGCTTGAGATCCGCCGGGCGCGGTTCGCCGCAGGGTTGCCAGTAGCCGTAGAGCGACAGGCCGGGCCGCACCATGTCCAGGCGGGCCTCGGGCATGCGGAAGAGGGCCGCCGAGTTGGCGCAATGGAAGAGGACGTCCTCCCTGATCCCCGCGGCCCGGAGTTTCTCGATCAACGTGCGAAACCGGGACAGCTGCTCGCGTGCAAAGGCCGGATCGGGCTCATCGGCGGTCGCGAAATGGGAGTAAACGCCCGCCAGCCGGACACCGGGCTGCCGCGCCGCCTGGAGGATGAAATCCGCCGCCGGTTCCGGCAACAGGCCCATCCGGCCCATGCCGGTGTCGACCTTGATGTGGACCTCGACCGGGCGCCCCGAACGTTGCGCGGCCCGGGCCAGGGCGTGGAGTTCCTGCGGGTGCGAAACGGTGCAGGCCACGCCCGCGGACACGGCCGTCTCGGCACTCGCGATCTGATCGCCGGCCGGATCGCCGGCCAGCGGCGCCCCGAAGCACAGGATGCCGCCGGTCCAGCCGAGCTTTCGGGCCTGCAGGGCCTCGTCGAGTCCGGCGACGGCTACCTGCTCCACACCCTCGGCGGCCAGCACCGGCAGGACCAGATCCAGGCCGTGGCCATAGGCGTGGGCCTTGACCGCCGGGCACAGGCTCACCCCTTCGCCCGCGCGGCGGCGGATCGCCCGGAGATTGGCCCGGATCGCACCGCGACTGATGTATGCCACCGCGCCGCCCATCAGCCGTCACCTGAATGCCGCCGGACCCGCGCCGGCCGGCTGTCTACTGCACGTCGAGCACCTCGATCTTCAGGCCGTCCATGTTGAGCCAGATGGAGTTGACCATGTCGGCCACGCCGGTGTCCCCGGCCGGGCTGACGCCCAGGGCGATATGCGTCGGGTCCGCTTCCGTCTGGCGGAAGGCGGAGTCGAGGTCCACCCAGCGGCCGTCGATCCAGAACTGCGTCCACATGTGTCCGCCGAAGACGTGCTCGCGGCCGGCGAACTCCTCGACGTACAACACGCCGGTGACCACGCGGCTGGGAATGCCCACCGCCCGTCCCAGGGCCGCCAGGAGCACTCCGTGCTCGGTGCAGTCGCCCTCCCGGCTGCGGGCCACCTCGCTGGCGGTGGCGAAGCCCACGCTGAGGTCCCTGGTGCGAACGTAATCGCTGACGAACCGCCGGAGCCGGTCGGCGATCCGCCACGGATCCTTCTCGTCGCCGACGGCTTCGGCAGCCAGGGCCCGGATCTTCGGGTCGCGGTGGTTGAGCGTCACGCTGGCCTCGAGGTAGCGCTCCCGCTGGTCCTCCGGAAGCCCCGTCGCCTGCGTCGCCGGCCGGGTCTCCGCGCCGGCGGACGATCGGCGGCTCACTTCCAGAACGATGCCCTCGGCGTCGCGGCTCACGATACGCTGCATGTCGGTCTCGGGGATCTCGGCGGCGGCCGCCCGGCCTTTGCTGCCCGACCACGTCAGGCGGCAGGTGATGCGCGAGGCCCGGTGGCGGTCGATCCGTCGTCCGGCATCGACCAGCGTCTGGGTCATCAGCTCGGCCGGATCGTTTTTCGACAGGGCCACCGACCTGGTGCAGGCCAGCAGCTCCACCGGGATGTTGAGCATGGTCATGCGCAGCTTGACGGCCGTGCCCGCGTCGGTCATCCAGGTGTAGCTCTCAATGGTCGAGCCCGCCCCCAGCAGGCCCTGGAGCCTGAGCGTCTGGCGCGTCTTGACCGCCTCGACCTTGCGCCCGAACAGATCGATGGTCTCCCGGTCGAGCACCTCCATCACCGCCGGGGTGACCCTGGAGGGCGAGACGCCGGCGTCGTAGAGCTGCAGTTCGTAGCGCGTGCCGGGCTGAAGCCCCCGGCGGATCTGCTCGCGGTAGGCCCCCCAGGCCATCACCGCCTCCGGCGGCAGCTCGTAGATCTGCTCGACGGCCTGCTGGCCGAACTGCTGATGGCTGATGTGCACTTTTCCGTCGCGGAATACGCCGTTCATGACACTGGGCAGAGCCCCGAGCCGCATGGTGTTGGTGAACGACAGCGGCCGGCCGTCGAGGGTTTCCTCGGTCTCCTGCTGGCTGGTGACCGTGAGCGTGCTCTCGGCCCGGCCGGCGACCATCATCATCATGGTCTTCGTGCGGATCACGTCCCGGCCGTCGGGACCGCGGACCCGCTCCATGGTGCTGTGCATATGGCCGCTCTTGCGGTTGTTGAGCATGATGGCGTACCACTCGTCCTCGAACACGCCGGCCGGCGGGTCGTCGATGTTGACGATGCCCGACGCCACCGGCGCGGCCAGGACCAGGGTCGTCACGAATGCGAAGGTTGCTCGCCGCATCGGTACTCCCGCCGCCCCGGGGGCGGCCCGGCCGGAAGGTCCGGCACGCCGGCGGAGAACCGGCTGCCGGGTGCGTCCCGCGGCCGGTTACTTGTCCAGATAGTGCTTGATGGCGTAGAAGGTCAGCGCCCGGCCGGCCCGGGCGATCGAGTCGGTCAGCGGGATATTCTTCGGGCAGACCTTCACGCAGTTCTGGGCGTTGCCGCACTCACCGATCCCGCCCTTGGCCATCAGCGCCCGGTACCGGGCCTCGGCCTCGGTCCGGCCCACGGGGTGCTGGTTGAACAGCATGGCCTGGCTGATGGCCGCGGCGCCGATGAAGCCGGTGTGCTCGTTGACCTGCGGGCAGGCCTCCAGGCAGCACCCGCAGGTCATGCAGCGGGTCAGCGGGTAGGACTCCTGCTGGGCGGCCTGCTCGATCCGCGGCGTGGGCAGGTCGTAGTAGCCGTCGACCGGCACCCAGGCCCGGACGCGCTTGAGGGCCTCGAACATCCGCCCGCGATCGACCACCAGGTCGCGGACCACCGGAAACTTGGTCATGGGCTCCAGCCGGATGACCTCCCCGTCGGCGGCCAGGAGGTCGTCCACCAGGGCGGTGCAGGCCTGGCGGACCCGCCCGTTGATGACCATGGTGCACGAGCCGCAGACCTCCTCGAGGCAGCCGCACTCCCAGGCCACCGGCGGAACGCGCTCGCCGTCGGCGGTCCGTCCGAGCTCGGCGATCGCCTGCAGACAGGAGATCACGTTGAGCTGCGGCTGGTAGGGAATCTCGAAGCGGTGCCAGTAGGACGGCCCGTCGGGGCGGTCCTGTCGTCTGATCTGCAGCGTGACGGTGCGTTCCATGCGTTCCAGCGCCTCCAGCCTGTCCGGCGGCGGGCCGGGGAAGGCTCGATCACCCGGGTGCCGGCGCGGCCTCCGCCTGCATCTGCTTCCAGACATCCTCCACGATCTCCGCGCCGACCATCCCGTAGGTCCTCGGCCTCGGCGGGATCAGCGAGGTGTCCACCGGCTCGTAGCTGAAAGCCGGCCCGTCCGGCGTGAACGTCGCGATGGTGGTCTTCAGCCAGCGTTCGTTCTGGCGGCGGAACGCCTGGCACCAGCGCAGGGCCTCGGCCCGCAGGGTCACCGGATCGTCGCCCCTGGGCGGGGGGATGGCGAACTCCGGCTTGTAATGCGCCCCGCGGCACTCGTCGCGCCGCAGGGCCCCCTCGGCGATCACCCGGGCCAGCGTCAGCATGTCGCCGACGGACCGGGCGAAGACGACGTTCTGGTTCGCCCATCCGCCGCCGTCGGTCGAGCCCACGCGGCGGTAGCGGTCCTCCAGCTCGTCCAGCTTCTCCAGCGTCTCGCGGATGCCGGCATTGGTCCGCACCACGGTGACGTTGCGGGTCATCGTCTGGCCCAGCTCGCGGTGCAGCGTGTAGGGGTTTTCGGTGCCGAACCGGCCGGCCATCAGGCGGAACTGCTCGCGGTGCTCGGCGGCGGCGGACTCGAACAGGCGGGCCGACAGGTCGGTGGCCGAGCGCTTCAGGGCCTCGGCCAGGTAGCAGTCGATGCCGGGAGCGCAGAAAAGGCCGCTGAAGATGCAGCTCAGCAGCGAGTTGGCCCCCAGGCGGTTGGCCCCGTGATACTGGTAGTCGGCTTCGCCGATCGCATACAGCCCCGGGATGCTGGTCATCTGGTTGCGCGGCGAGCCGGCCGCCAGGCCGCCGGAGGCGCTGCGCTCGTAATCCACCCACAGCCCGCCCATCGAGTAGTGCACCGCCGGGAAGATCTTCATCGGCACGGTGCGCGGATCGACGCCGCGGAACTTCTGGTAGATTTCCAGGATGCCCTCGAGCTTGCGGTGCCGCTCGGGAGGCAGCTCGGTCAGGTCGAGGTAGACGCAATACTCCCCGCGCTGCACCGAGAGCCCCTCATTCACACAGATATTGAAGATCTCGCGCGTCGCGATGTCCCGCGGAACGAGGTTGCCGTACTTGGGGTACTTCTCCTCCAGGAAGTAGCGCCGCTCGGACGGCGGGATCGCCAGCGGGTCGCGCGTGTCCCCTGGGCGGGCCGGCACCCAGACGCGGCCGCCCTCACCGCGGGCCGACTCGCTCATCAGCCGGTGCTTGTCGGCGCCGGGAATGGCCGTGGGGTGCACCTGCACGAACTCGCCGTTGGCATAGCGGGCGCCGGCCCGGAAGGCCCGCGCCGCCGCCGCCCCGGTGCACATCATCGACATCGTCGATTTGCCGAAGATCAGTCCGCAGCCTCCGGTCGCCAAGACCACCGCGTCGGCCGGAAAGGCCCTCACCTCCATCGAGGTCAGGTGCTGAGCCACAACCCCCCGGCAGATGCCCTCGTGGTCCAGCACCGGCCCGAGGAACTCCCAGCCCTCGAACTTGCGGACCCGGCCCATGACCTCCCAGCGGCGGACCTGCTCGTCCAGGGTGTACAGGAGCTGCTGGCCGGTGGTCGCCCCGGCGAAGGCCGTCCGGCGGAACAGCGTGCCGCCGAAGCGCCGCTGGTCGCGGAAACCCTCCGGCGTGCGGTTGAACATCACTCCCAGCCGGTCCATCAGGTCCACGATCCGGGGGCCCCACTCGCACATTTCCTTCACCGGCGGCTGGTTCTGCAGGAAATCGCCGCCGTAGACGGTGTCGTCGAAGTGCCGGTACTCGGTGTCGCCCTCCTGGCGGGTGATGGCGTTGACCGCGTTGATCCCCCCCTGGGCGCAGACGCTGTGCGACCGCTTGACCGGCACGAGGCTGATGAGGTCCACCGGCCGGCCGAGCTCGGCCAGTTTCATGGCCGCCGACAGCCCCGCCAGGCCGCCGCCCACGATGATCACCCGTTGCTCAACCATGCGCCACCTGCCGCCGGGGCCCCTGAGCGTTCAGATCGGTCCTTTCCATCACGGCCGGCGGCCCGTCGTCCTCGAAATCAGGCTCGGCGGCGTCCCCGGCCGGGGGGTCTTCGCCCGTCGTTTCCTGAGCAGGCGCGATGTCGTGACGCGCCATCCCGACCACCGCGGCCAGCCCGGTGAAGGCCAGCCCCGCGCCGAACGCGGCGCAGATCCAGCCCGCCCCGCGCTGCGAGCGCGGGCCGATGGTCACTCCCCAGGTGATCAGCGCGGCCCAGATGCCGTTGGCCAGATGATAGCAGGCGGCCAGGACGCCCACGGCATAGACCCACGGCGCCCAGGCATACCGCTGGATGGCGGCTGCGGCGCTGGTCCCGGCATCCTCGGGATCGAAGAACCCGCCGTCGAACGGGCGACCCAGCCAGTGCATGTGCCAGAGGTGAAAGAGGATGAACAGCAGGGCGATCACGCCGCTGATCCGCTGCAGCGTGTAGCGGATGTTGCCGCCGTAGGGGTAGTGGGAGACGTTCGGCTTGCTTTCCAGCCAGATCTTGACCCCCACCGCTCCGTGGAAGGCCAGCGGCGCCAGGATGAACAGGATCTCCACGGGCAGCAGCAGCGGCCCCAGGGCGTGGATGTTGTCCACCTGGATCTGGAACAGGTCGTGTTCGGGCGTGCTGACCGCGATCAGCGAGTTGGTCCCCAGGTGCAGAAAGAGGAAAGCGCCCAGCGGTATGATGCCCAGCAGCGAGTGAAGCCTGCGAAGGAAGAACTGGCTGGTGTCCAATGGCGGATCGGCGACTGGATGCACGCGTCGGACTCCTGCGCGGCTGCGGAGGGGTCGGCTCCTCGACCAACGCAACATCGCTGGCCATCGGATTATATGGATGCCCCCGGTCGGGGACAACCCGACGAAGCCGGACCGGACGCCGGGGTCGGGGTGACCGCCAGTCGGTACGCCGGCTTCAGGAAGAATCGTGGGGGACTGTTGCCGGTCCGGGCCCATGCAGAGGTCCGGCGGGGCGCGCGGGAAAGCCCGGTCCGGTCCGGCCGGACCGTCCGTGTGGCGCGGACGGGCTTGACCGCGCCGCGGCTTTGTGGTTGAATACGGTCACGTCACAGCCTGTTGCACCGCTAGCTCAATTGGATAGAGCATCGGTCTACGGAACCGAAGGTTTCAGGTTCGAATCCTGAGCGGTGTAGTCCCGCCCCTGCCGAACGAGCTTGAAGCGGTTCGGCCTCCAACCCAGCGTAGTAATCGCCGGTCGGACCACCGCAAGACCTTGGAACGACGACCCTCGCGGCGGGCCGGCATCCGCCCCGGGGCTTCGCCGGACGCCGGCGTTGCCGCATGGCCGGGCGCGTCCGGGGGGGCCGGTGGATGATCATGTCGGCCACTCGGGCGAGTATCCGGCGGCAGCGTTTCACGATGCCACGCGCTGGCCGTCGGCCAGGCGGTCCACGCCCTCGGCGGCGATGGACTGGCCCTCGCTGAGGCCCTCGAGAATCTCCAGCTGATTGCCGGATCGCCGGCCGACGGTGACGCTGGTTTCCCGGAGTCGTCCGTCGCTGACCACGAAGACCTTGCCGGTGGAGGCCCCGGGCTGGATGCGGCAGGCCGAATCGGGAATCCACAGGCCGGCCGGCCGGGTCGAAGGCCCCGAGGCCGGGAGCTGGGCCAGGAAGACGACCTGGGCTGAGCCCTCGACGCGAAGAAACTCGTCGGGTTCCTCGATGCGGACCTTGACCTGCACCGTGGCCTTGGAATAGTTGGCCCCCGGATCGATCCACATCACGTGCCCGTGGTAACGGCGGTCCTTGTAGGCGTCGGGGGTGATCAGGCAGGGCATGCCGGCGCGGATGCGGGCGATGTCCAGCTCGCTGACGTCCACCTCGACGCGCAGGCGGGTCATGTCGGCGATCAGGGCGAACTGGGCGTTGGCGTTGGCCCCGCGTCCGCCCTCCGCGGCCACGAAGTCGCCGACCTCGACGTTGCGCTCCAGAATGACCCCGGAGATCGGCGCGACCACCACGCAGTCCGCCAGGGCCTTGCTGGCAAAGGCCAAAGCCGCTTCGGCAGCCGCCAGCCGCGCCTCGCCCTCCCGGACGCCGCGGAGGGCGTCGGCGTACTCTACGCTGGCGGCGTTGTCGGTCTGGACCAGTCCGCGGGTGCGCTCGTAGTTGAACCGCTGGAACTCGAGGTTGGCCCTGGCCTGTTCGACCACGGCGGCGGCCTCGTCGCGGCGGGCGCGGTAGACGACGTCCTCGATCTCGGCGAGTTTCTGACCCCGGGTCACGGTGTCGCCCTGCTCGAAATACAGGGCCGTGATCTGGCCGGAGACCTTGGTGTTCACCTGGACGCGGTGGTCCGAGACGATCCTGCCGGTGGCGGTGAGCAGCGGCGGGGGAGGCGGTTCCTCGCGGGCGAAGACGCGGATCACGCGGACTTCGGCGGCGGCCGCGGGGCGGCCGGCCAGGGCGACCAGCCGTTCGCGCTGCCACCAACCCCCGGCGGCGAGGGCCCCGACGATGACGACGACCAGCGCTTTCGGCCAGGTGCGGCGGGCCGACGGCCCGTACTCCATGGCCGGTCGCTGATCGCGGGGGATCCTCAGGGTTTCCAGACGGCTGCGGATATCCGGTCCTGCATCCATGATGCCCTTCATTGTAGCCGGGGTTCAGGCCTTGCGCAGCGCGTCGATCACCCCGGTGCGTGCGGCCCGTAGCGCCGGAGCCATCGCGCCGGCCAGCCCGACGCATCCGGCGGTGGCCAGGGCGGCGATCAGCGTGCGGGGGGTGACGCGCAGCTCGTAGGCCAGCACCGTCCAGGTGGCCTCGGAGAGGAAATCCTGGCGACTGCCGTTGACCAGCAGGCTCAGGCCCAGCCCGGCGGCGCAGGCGGCCGTGCAGATCAGCAGCGACTCGACCACGAAGGCGGCCATGATCGAGCTGCGCGGGAAGCCGATGGTACGCAGCATGGCGATCTCGCGACGGCGGCCATCGACCGCCGCGTACATGGTATTGGCCACCGCGAAGGCCGCGCCGACGCCCATGATGCCCACCAGGATGGTCGTCAGGACGACGATTTCGCGGGTCTTGGCGGACAGCTCCCGGTAGTAGTCGGTTTCCAGGCGGGCCTCGAGGTTGACCGCCGGGCCGTTGACGTAGGCCACGGCCTGGTCGGCCCGGGCCGGGTCTCCCAGCCGCAGGGCGACGCTGGAGACGAAGCGGCGGGCATAGGCGTCGAACAGAAGGGTCAGCGGGGCCCAGATCTCGCTTTCGAAGGCGCCGCCGCGGGCCTCGAAGACGCCGACGACGCGGCAGGTGCGGTTGCCCAGGCGGCCGAGGGCGATCTGGCCGCCGAGTTCGAGGTTGCGGTAGCGGTCGCGGGCGGCGCGTCCGACGATCACTTCCAGGGCCCCGGGTTCGAACAGCCGGCCCTCGATGAGCCGGACCTCGTCGTGGACCGCGAAGGCGGTGTCCTCGACGCCGCGCACGGCCACGTTGGCCGGCGCCGCGTCCGGTCCGCGGCGGGGGATGGACGTCTGCACGTACAGCTCGCGGCTGATCAGCGGCCGGCCGTCGGGTCCGCGGGCGACGCCGGGGGTCTGGGACAGGCGGGCGTATTCCTCGGGGATGATGATGCTGGTGCCCTCGGCGGTGGAGCCGGGCTTGAGCACCAGGATGTTGGCCCGCGAGCCGCTGGACGACAGCGAAGCCCGGATGCCCTCGGCGAACGACAGCAGCACCGCCAGGACGAAGACCACCACGGTGACGACGATGAAGGTCAGGGCGGTGCTGAGCTTGCGCACGAACAGGTTGCGCCAGTTGTAGCTGATCGGCAGGGCCATGGACGGGTCCTCCGGGCGTCTACTCCAGGCTGCGCAGCGCGGCGACCACGTTCATCCGGGCGGCCAGCCAGGCCGGCCACAGGGCCGCCAGCACGCTGATTCCCACAGCCATGAGCATGGCCTTGCCGCAGGTGGCCGCGCGGACGTCGAGCTGCTGGATCAGCGGCACGGTGAAGTCGCGCAGCGGCGTGTGGTTGAAGGCGACGTAGGGCCCGGCCGCGCCGAGCAGTCCACCGACCGCGCAGAGGAACAGGCTCTCGGCCTGGATGATCGCCGAGATCAGGGTTCCGCGGAAGCCCATGGCCTTGAGCGTGGCCAGCTCGTTGAGCCGGTCGCGGAAGTTCATGCTCATGGTGTTGGCCGCGGCCATGACCGCCACGAAGACGGTGACGGCCGCCAGGATGGTCAGATTGCGCGGCAGGTTGAACTGCTGGGTTATGAACTCGTTCATGAAGGCCTTTTCGTCCTGGGTCTTCGTCTCGTCGGGCGTGTTGGCGAACAGCTCGTCGATCGCGACGCGGAAGTGGTCCAGGTCGGCCTGCGAGGCGCACTTGATGAAGTAGAAGCCGACGCGCTCCTCCTCCCAGCCGGCCTGCTTTCGGGCCTCGACGAGGTACTGGCGGTGGAACCAGAGGGTCAGCGGGTCCTCGGCCCGGGGGGCGGTGGAGATGACCCGGAACTCCATGGGCTGGTAGGGCGGAAGCGACGGCAGGATGGTGATCCGGTCGCCGACCTTCCAGCCGAACTGACGCGCGGCGGCGGCGCCGACGATGATCGCCCGGCGGTCGCGGTTCCATTCGGCAATCTCCTCGGGGGTCAGGCGGTATTCCGGGAAGGTCTGAACGAAGGTGTCGTGATCGGCGCCCAGCGTGGACAGCGGGCGCGGGTCGCCCTCGATCTTGCCGCCGATCCAGTCGATGCCGCAGACCGACAGCAGGCGGGTGCGGGTGGGGTCCAGCGACTCGATCTTGGCCCGGTAGCCGGCCGGCAGGGGGTTGATGATCGACGAGCGGTGGGTCACCGCCAGCCGGAGCTGCCGGGCGGAGTTATCCAGGAAACGGTTGACGCCGTCGACCACCGACATGCTCAGCACGTAGATGGCGATCGGCAGGGCCACGGCGGCGCAGGTCAGCAGGGCCCGCATCGGGTTGCGGGTCAGGTTCCGATACAGATAGGCCAGTCTCAGCATGCCGGTTCTCTCTTCCGCCCCGCGGGGGCTCAGACCTCACGCAGCCCCGAGATCGCCGGAAGACGCGCCGCCCGGCGGGCGGGAAAGACCGCGCCGGCGGCGCCCACCAGGACCACGCAGGCCAGCGCCTCGGCGGCGGTCCTTGGATCCAGGACGATCTGGAAGGCCATCGAGGTGAAGGTCGTCGCGCCGAACATGTCCTTGGTGTTTCCGACCAGTCTAAGCCACGCGGCACAGGCCGCGCAGCCGAGGACTCCGCCGATCAGGGCCAGTATGGCCGCCTCCAGCACGAAGCCGGCCAGGATCCGCCCCGGCCCGAAGCCGATGGTCCGCAGCATGGCGATCTCGCGCGTGCGTCCGGCCACCGACGCGTACATCGTGTTGGCGACCGACAACACCGCCGCCACGGCCATGAGCCCCACGAGAACGCCGGCCACCGCCAGGTAGACGCGGACAAGCATGGCCTGCTCGCGCCAGTAGTCGGCCTCGGTCGAGGCGTTGAGCTGCACGGCCGGCCCCTCGATCCGTTCGATCACCGCCCGGGAATCGGCGTCGGGCGCGATCCGCAGGGCGGCCGAGGAATAGAGCGTGCGGTTGTAGGCGTTCATCAGCGACGGCAGATAGCCCCAGATCTCGCTTTCCATCGGTCCGCCGCCGGCCGAGAAGGTGCCGACCACGGTGTATCCGCGATCCGAGCCGTACCCCAGGTTGATCGTGTCGCCCACCCGCAGGCCGGCGAACTGCCGGGCCGCGGTCCGGCCGACGATCACCTCGCGCGAGCCGGCGGCGAAGCACCGTCCGTCCAGCTGCACGTTGCGGTGGACGGAGAAGGCCGTCCCGGTCACGCCGCGCACCGCCACGTTGGCGGCGGTCCGGCCTCCGTCGGCCAGCCGGGGCAGCTGGACCTGCACCAGCATCTCCGGACTGATCAGCGCCCGGCCGGTCTCCGGGTCGATGTCCAGGCCCTCGACCTGGGTCAGCAGGTTCATGTCCTCGGCGCGGATGGCGCTGTTGCTCTCGGCGGTGGCCCCGCGCTTGAGCACGATGATCTTCCGCCCGTCGGCGGCCACGGCCAGCGAGCTCCGCAGCGCGGCCGCGAAACTCAGCATCCACGCCAGCACGGCGGTGACGGCCGCGACCACCAGCACGGTCAGCAGCGTGGTGCTGCGGCGCGCGAACAGGCTTCGCCAGTGATAGACCAGCGGCAGACCCATGATCGACGACTCCGACGCCCGGACGGTGCGCGCCGCGGGGTTTTCCGCCATCAGCCCGGGCCTGCCGGCGCCTCCCCGGGGAACTTCCGGCCGGTTGCTCACCCCGGGATCCGCAGGGCGTCCACCGTGCGCAGCCGCAGACCCTGGACGGCCGGCCAGAGCCCCGCAGCCGCGCCCACGGCGGCCGCGATGATCAGCGACCCGGCCACGGCGGCCGGGGAGACCTCCAGGGCGTTGATCGGTCCGACGTTCATGCCGCGGGCCGGCGCCAGGGCCAGCACCAGGGCGGCCGGCACGATGCCCAGCAGCGAACCGGCCATCGCCAGCAGCAGGCTCTCGCCCAATACGATGCCGAATATCCGCCAGGACTGGAAGCCGATGGCCTTGAACACCGCCAGCTCGCGGGTGCGCTCGCGGAAGCTCATCATCATGGTGTTGCCGGCGACCAGGGCGATGATGAACACCACCACGACGGCCATGGCCTTCATCAGACCGGGGATGTCGCCGGCGGCCTGGGTGAAGTTGGCGATGAAGGCGTTCTCGTCCTCGGATTTCGTCTCGTCGGGGGTGTCGGCGAACAGGGCGTCGATATCCTGCTGCAGCGAGCGCAGAGCCTCGGCCGAGACGCACTTGACCCAGAAGATGTTGACCTTGTCGGCATCCCAGCCGGCCTCGCGCAGGGCCTCGTCCATGTAGTCGCGGCGGAAGTAGAAGACGTTGGCCCGCTGGGGGTCATCGAGAATCCTGATGATGGTGAATTCCAGAGAAAGGTAGGGCGGCACGGTGCTCTCCAGCACCGCACGGCCCCCGACCTTCCAGCCATGCTGCTCGGCCGGCCCGCGTCCGACGACCGCCGCCCGCCGGTCGCGCTGCCAGGCTTCGATCTCGGCGGGCGTCAGGCCGACCTCGGCATAGACGGCCGGGAAGGTGTCGGCGTCGGCAGCCAGGCTGGTCAGGGTGTTGGGCGTGCCGGGAACCCGTCCGCCGAACCAGCGCATGCCGCAGACGGCGGTGAGCCTCTGTCGCTGGGGGTCCAGGGCCTCGATGCGGCGGCGCATGCCCTCAGGCAGCAGATTGATGATCGACGTCTTGTGGTGCACGGCCAGGCGAAGCTGTTTTTCGTTGGCCTGGGCCATGTCCCGCAGGGCCACGACGAAGGAGAGGGCGGCCACGAACACCGCCATGGGCAGGGCGAACGCCAGACAGGTCAGCGCGGAGCGCAGCGGGTTGCGCCTGAGGTTCTGCATGAGCACGTAGGTGACGGTCATGACCGCTTCCCCGCGATTCAGGCCCCGGCTCCGGTCGGGGTGGCGGCGTGGAGCTCCTCGCGGTCCAGGACGCCCTTGTCCAGGTGCAGCGTGCGCCGGGACCGGGCGGCGGCCCGTGGATCGTGGGTGACCATGACGATGGTCTTGCCGAACTCGCTGTTGAGCAGCCGCAGCAGGTCGAGGATCTCGGAGGAGGTCGCGGCGTCCAGGTCGCCGGTCGGTTCGTCGGCGAGGATCACGTCGGGGTCGGTCACGATCGCCCGGGCGATGGCGACGCGCTGTTCCTGCCCGCCGGAGAGCTGGTTGGGGCGGTGGTCCATGCGGTCGCCCAGACCGACGACGTCGAGGGCGACCTGCACGCGCTGGCGCCGCTGCCGAGCCGGCATCCGGAACAGCAGCAGGGGCAGCTCGACGTTCTGGGCGGCGGTGAGCACCGGCACGAGATGGTACATCTGGAAGATGAAGCCCACGTGGCGGCTGCGCCAGGCGGTGAGCTGGCGCTCGCTCATCCGATGGAGCTCGGCCTGGCCGACCCGCACCTGGCCGGAGGTGGGGCGGTCCAGCCCGCCGATGAGATGCAGCAGCGTCGATTTGCCCGAACCGCTGGGCCCCATCAGGGCGACGAAATCCCCGGCATCGACCCGCAGGTCGAGCCCCTCGAGTACTGGAATCTCCAGCCGGTCCTTGTAATAGACCTTGCGCACATCCTGAAGGACGATGTCCGTGCCGCTCATGGGATGCATGCTCCGGGGGATGCTCGCCGGCGGGGTCGGGCGGGCCTGACTGAGGGTCCCTTTTCGCCGCGCGGACCGGCCGTCTCCGGACCGGCCGCCCTGCTTTTCGGTCCGTCTCATCCTATGTCCGGCCGGCACGCCGGGCAAGGCGCGAGCCGTCCCGTGCAGCGGCAGGCCGAGGAGGTCTCCGCGCCCGAGGAGCCCCTCCACGGCCGGAACGGACGGAAGCTTGCCCGCCGGCCCGGCCGGGAGAGCATCGCAGCGGGAGCGTGGATTATCGGATCGTCGAACCATGCGGGCGGTCGAGCCCGGTTGAAACTGTGGTTCCGGGCGGATCTGCCCGACAAAGAGCCAGACGCGGCGGGCGTTCCGCCCCATCCCCACATCCGGGAGTCCCGACGATGCCTCGAACCGCCAGACTCGCAGTCGCCTGGCTGCTGACCTGCCTGCTGCCCTGTCCGGCGGCCTTTGCCGCCACGCTCCATTTCATCGCGGTCGTGGATACCAATGACGCTTCCATCGGCACCATCGAAGACCTCAGCAACTCGGTCGTCTGGGCCGACAAGATCGCCCAGTGCGCCGGCCTGACGCTCAACTACCAGTCCCTCTCCGGCCAGCAGCTCAGCGTTTCGGCCACCCGCCAGCTGATCGACGCCCTGCAGGTCCGCGCGGACGACGTGGTCTACTTCTTCTACTCCGGGCACGGGGCCAACCCCGGCGACCGCCGCTGGCCGGTGCTGTATTACACCACCACGGTGGGGAACGATGCCGTATCGATGGACGAAGTGGTCGAGGCTCTGGCGCCCAAGAGCCCCCGCCTTCTGGTCGTGCTGGCCGACTGCTGCAACAGTTACCCATGGCAGACCGGCCGGCCACGTTCGACGTTCCAGAACACCGCCGCCACCGCCCAGGGCATCGCCAATTACCGGCGGCTGTTCGCCACGTTCCAGGGTTCGGTGCTGTCGTCCGGCTGCGCGCCGGGGCAGTTCAGCCTCGGAGCCGCCGGGGCCGGCGGCGTGTTCATCAACAACTTCATGAATGCCCTCCAGAGCCTGGCGGAGACCGAATCGACGCTGACCTGGGAGAAGGTGTTCCAGAAGACCGCCGCGGACACGGCCGCCGAGGCCGCGCCGCAGTTGCAGAACCCGCAGTACGTGATCACCGAGGGTCAGGTGGCCGGCTTTACCCCGGACCAGCTCGGCCTGGATTCGCCGGGTAATCAAACCGGCGACGGGCTGTTAACCGGGACCTCCGGCGACTCGGGGCTGGTCGGACTGCTTTTCCCGGCCTGCGGGGCCGCAGGCGCGGCCGAATGCATGCTGGCGGCGCTGTGGCTGGGTCTTGTGGGGTTGCAGAGATCTTGCCGGGGCCGACGGATGTGAGGCATGCGGCTGTACCGCCACCAGGCCTTGCCGCCAAGGGTCCGCAGGAGGGGCACGCCTTGCCGCGTCCCGTGTTCCGCTCATCGCGCCGGTCGGTCGTATCGCCTCCAGCGGCCCCGACAGAGCGGGGCCCTCCGAGCGCCCCCGGAGGGACGCGCTCCGTCGCGTCCGCGATGGCGTGCCTGATGGCCGTCGTTTTTGCACGGCCCCGACGGAGCGGGGCCCTCCGAGCGCCCCTGGAGGGACGCGCTCCGTCGCGTCCGCGATGGCGTGCCTGATGGCCGTCGTTTTTGCACG
>CALLOB010000058.1 GCA_938005315.1 uncultured Phycisphaerae bacterium | reverse complement strand
TTGATCCTGCGATCCTCCGGGTCGATCGATTGACCGTCCGCGTCCGCGGCGGCGCAGCCGGCCGAGACTTGCGGCCGCGACGATCCCCAGCACCGCCGCCGCGGCGGCGGCCTGCGATGCGGTGATTCCGGCTGCGGCCTGAGGGTCCGGTTCGACCGGCGCGGGGGCCGGGCGTGCGGCGGGAACCCCGGCGATCAGGGCGCGGAGCTCCAGCCGGGGCTCGTCGCCGCGGCCGGGGTTGGTCGGCGTGACTGTTTCAAACCGGTTCAATATGACACCGCGCACGCCCTCGGCGCCGCCGATCTGCAGCGCGGGGGCGTCCGGCCAGAGCCGGTCGCGCATCACCACCCGGCTGCCGGGGCCCAGGTCTGCAGGCGTTCGGGCGAAGAAGCTCAGTTCCAGCACATGGTGCGTCAGGGAGACGGCCGGGACGCCCAGCAGATCCAGACGGGGCGGGTACAGGTCCAGGACAGGCACACGTCGGCCATCGACCTCCAGTTCGATCCGATGGGCCAGCCCGGGCAGAATGCGTTTCAGGTATGCCTCGCGCTCCGGAGGGGTCAGGATCTCGTCGCCATCGGCGTCCATCGACCGGCGTTCCGCGAGCGACCGGAACTCGTTGAAGGTGAGCGTGAGCTGGATGTCGATATTCACGGGGTCGATCACGACGCGCGCGGCGTGCTCCACGTGGTCCATGTAGACCGGATGCGCGAGGGAGAGGCCGCAGACGCCCAGGATCGGCGCTGCGATCGACAGCCAGGGAAGACAACGGGGCTTGCGCGGCACCATCGGCGGGTACCCCCGGCGTTCCGGGCAGCGGCGCCCGGAACCATCCGGACCGGATTGTCTCGCGGTTGCGGTTCGCGGTCAAACGACGGCCGAAGGGCCTGTGAACGCCGGCGCAGCGCGGAAGAAGTGTCTGGGATGCACCCGCCGATCGTGCGGGAATGGGATTGGTGGTCGTTTCAGAGTCGCACCAGTACCCAGCGGCGATCCCTGATCGCGTCGGCGACCTGGTGCGGCGGGCGGGGCCAGGGTTCGGCCGGCAGTCCCAGCGCCACCAGTCCGGCAGCAGCCTCGGCGGCCTCCTGCCCCGGCTCCGGATGCACCGGAAAGGCGTAGGGCACGCATCCGGGCGGCAGCGTCGTCAGCGGTCGGCCGGGCAGGGCCTCGGAGGCCCAGCGTTCAAGCAACCGGGCATAGGCCCAGCGGCGACGACGCGTTTCGGCCGCCAGGTCGCGGTGGCGGACGAGCCATCGGGCGGCCTCGCTCGGTCGCACCAGGCAGGGCTCGAAGGGGTCGGGCGGCCCGACACGGTCGGGCCCGGAGGGCGATGTCGCTCGCAGAAATGTGCGGGCGCCGTCCAGCAGGCGTTCGGCCTGCCCGCCCAGCAGGGTGCGGTCGATCTGCTTGCCGACGAATCGCCAGAGGTCGCGGCGCGGAGCCGGCAGGCGCGGGACGCGTGCCAGCAGAGCGGCGCGCAGTCGATCGTCGGCCACCAGCAGCCCGGCCCCGTGCGGCAGGGCGAGCGTCTTGCGGAAGCTGAACAGGGCCGCGTCGCCGGTTCGGCCGAGGGGGCCGTCCGGGTCGGCGCTGAGGAAACCCTGACTGACGTCTTCGATCAGGGGTATGCCGCGGGCCCGGCAGAAGGTTGCGGCCTCGGCGACCGGCTGGGGAAAGCCGAAATAGTGAATCACCAGCACGGCGCGGGTTCGGCTGTCGACATGCGGCGCCAGATCGCCGGCGGTCACCGGACGAAGCGGATCGCTGCGGTAGAACCGGACCTCCAGCCCCAGCCGCTCGGCCGGCTGGACCATCACGTCGCAGATCAGGTCGGGAAGCAGGACGTGGTCGCCGGAGGCGGTCTTGAGCGCGCCCAGCAGGTGCCACCAGGCCACGCGGGCGTAGGCATGCCATAGCAGGCCGGGCTCTCCCAGCGGCCACGCCGGCGCGGGGGCGGATCCGGCCGTCGGTGCGGTTGTCGCCGCGGCTGCGCGGGCGATGCCCGGCCGGTCGGCGGCGACCTGTTCGTACAGCGCCTGATAGCGACGGGCGGCGCGCTCGATCGGAAAGAGCTTCAGAACCCGTGCGCGACCGGCCGATCCGCGCCGGCGGGCCTCCAGCGGATCGGAGAGCAGGTCGCGGATGGCCCGGGCCAGAGATCGCGGGCTGCCGGGTTCCACGAGCCAGCCGGTCCGGCCGGGAAGAACCTGTTCGGTATTACCGCCGACGCGCGTGGCGATCACCGGCCGCTCGCAGGCCATCGCCTCGAGAACGACGTTGGAAAAGCCTTCGCTGCGCGACGGCACGATCACCGCGTCGGCGGCCGCGTACCAGGGGCGAACGTCCTGGCAGTTGCCGACAAACCGCACGTCCAGGTGTCCGACGCGATCTGCGGCCAGTTGCTGCAGGGCTCCGCCCAGATGGTCGGTGCCCACGAAGCACACGCGGGCGCCGCCGGGAGCAATGCGGGCTTCGGCCAGCGCCTCGATGAGGATATCGCCGCCCTTGACCGGCATCAGCGAGCCCACGCACAGCAGCAGCGGCGCAGGACCATCGATGCCCAGGGCCTGTCGCGCGGCCTTCCGTTCGGTCACCGGACTGAAATGCCGCCCGTCCACGCCGTTATGGATCACGTGGACGCGGTCCTCGGGCCAGCCCAGCGTCCGGGCGAGATCTCTGCGGGCCGCCCGGCTGACGGCCACGCAGGCGGCGCAGCGTCCGAGGGCACTGCGCCAGATCCGCCTGCGCCACCACGGCGCGCCGCGGCTGGCGTCGTCGAAGCCGTGGAAGCTGAATACCACCGGCAGGTCGCCGGCCCGGCGGGCGGCGCGCAGTGCATCGGGCAGCAGCCACAATCCGCGAACGTGGACGACCTGGGTGTGTGTCCGGCCAAGCAGGTCCGCCAGCCAGCCGGCGAAGCGGGATACCCCGGTTTCGCCGGGCCAGCGCACCGGCATTCCCGAATCCAGTCGCGGAACGTGCTCCTCCGGCGGAAGAGCCGAGGCGATCCAGCAGGAGACCCGCGCGGGATCGAAGGCCGCCGCCTGGGCGGCCAGCTGTAGCTCCAGGCCGCAGCGCGACCAGCGATACAGCACCTGGCAGACGCGCACCGGCATGGTGGCCGGTCG
This sequence comes from uncultured Phycisphaerae bacterium, assembly GCA_938005315.1. Taxonomy (GTDB): domain Bacteria; phylum Planctomycetota; class Phycisphaerae; order UBA1845; family PWPN01; genus CALLOB01. Next base: position 8,781 of record CALLOB010000058.1, on the reverse strand, counting down.
CGGCGGAACAGCCGGTTCCCGCGAGCCCGCATCCCGGACCGTGGCCACTTCCGCAAACCGCGCCTGAGCCGTGGTCACGAGTCTCTCCCCGATGGGTCTTCGTCGCCTGTGCGGCCGTGTGTCCGGCCGCCGACAAGGCGATCCCAGCAGCGCCGCAGGCTGTGGCGGGCATCGCCCGCCCTCAGCACCATCTCGCCCTTGGCCGTGAGCGGTTCGGCCAGCGTGATGGTGTATTCCCGGCGGTCCGCCCAGCGACGCTTGTAGGGCTCGTCGCCGCGCAGGAAGTCGAAGGCGGTCATGCCCTCCTGAATGGCCGTGCGGATCGCCCGGGCGATGCACAGTGAGCCGGGGCTCAGTGTCGCCGCGTCCGGGTCCCAGCCGCTCTGGTAGTAACAGGCCCTGCGGCGGAAGTGAAACGCCAGGAGCGCCGCCACCGTGCGGGTCCCATCGCACAAACGGTGCAGCCGCAGCCAGCCCTGCCGGTGGGCGTCCAGGGCGAACCGGCGCACGAACTCGACCAGTTGCGGACGGACGTAGTTGCCTGTACGCCCTCGAAGGCTCCAGCGCCGGCCGTGCAGGTCGAAGAACGCCTCCAGGGTTTCCTCCAGCGGCCCGTCCTCGTCGTTCAGTCGCCAGCGCAGGCCGAAGCGTTCGGCGGCCAGGCGTTCCTGACGCCGAAGGTAGCTTCGCAGCTTGGGCGTCAGCATGGACTCGTAGGCGTCCCAGCCGGCCGGCAGGGCCGCGACCGGAAGGGTCTCGCGCTGCAGCAGGCGCATACGGGCCGCGGCGGCCTGGTCGGTCAGCAGGGCCGCGATCGGAGACGACGCGTCGATCGCCCGCCAGCAGATGATGTCGGCTCCGGCCTCGGCGGCCGCACAGCGGACCTGACCCACGGCCTGCTCGGCCAGTCCCGGCCTGCCGGCGAGCGCTTCCAGCCGATCGCCGGAGGCCAGCGTGTCGCCCATCGGTTCCATGACCCGCCAGGTCAGTCCGGCCCGGCTCCGGCGGAGCAGGCCCATCGCCCAGAGCCCCACCAGCCGGTCGCGGCGGTCGCGCTGGGTCAGGATGCGCGGCTCGACGTCCCGCCCTATGGTTTCAAGCCAGTTCAGGACCCATTGCGGAGTACGGAACAGCGCTGCCTGGTTCGCCCCGGCCAGGTCGAGCCATTCCGGCGCCAGTGCGAGCCCGCCGGGTGCGTCGGCCACCGTTCCCCAGACGGGTGGAGGCTCGTTTCGGTCTCCGCCGGATCGGTCGGGAGCGGGCGACGCGGGGTTGCCCGGCGGCGCCCACGGGTGCCCGGTGCGAAGCAGGACCTGTTCGTCGAAGAGTTCACTCGGGGCGGGCATCCGTGCCTTCCGAAGCAATCTGCACCATTCTCGATGCAATATCTTCCGGCCCCCTGTCGGGGGATCGCCTCGCGGCCTGTCGCCGGCGGCGGGCATCCAGCAGGCCGGTCATTTCCAGCGCGAAGCGTGTCGGCCGGTGGTACAGGCCGACGGCTGTGCGGCGAAGGCACAGCGGATCGCCGCCGGGGGCGTTGGCGCCCGGCCGGGCGGTGCAGACCGCCGGCACCTCCAGGGCCCGCAGCAGGTTCAGGTCCTCGGCCCCGAAGTCGTCGGACTGCCCGTAGGGATAGGCGAAGGGCACGGCCGTGGTCTTCAGTCGCCGGCGGAGGGCGTTCACGCTGCCGGCGATCTCGGCCATCCGCCGGGCGGGGTCGGCCTGCGACAGTCTGACGTGGGCGCGGGTGTGGGCTCCCAGCCAGTGTCCCATGAGGGCCATGGCCAGGGCCTCGTCCCAGCGCATGCAGCGAAGGTCGTCGCGCACCTGAGGGTCGATGCGCCCGACCTCGATGGGCCCGGAACCGGGCGCCGTGGCGCGTCGCCCGGCCAGGCCGTAGAGTGCCTGTCGTGCATCCTCGTCCAGCAGGCCGCCGTCCTCGAGGCGGTCGGTGCAGGCGAAAATCGTGGCGGTGACGCCGTGGGCGGCCAGCACCGGCGCGGCCCGGGTCAGGAGGTTGGCCGGGGCGTCGTCGAACGTCACCGCGAAAAGCGTTTCGTTCCACCGCCGGCCGGAGCGCAGCAGGGCTACTCCCTCCCGCAGGTCGATGACGGTCCCGGCACGTCGCAGGGCGGCCAGCTGGGCGTCCAGTGCTTTCTGGGTGACATAGTGAGAGGGAACCCAGGGTTCCCCTTCGTGCTCGTCCGCGCAGACGCCATGGTACAGCAGGATGCGCAGCAGCCCGCGGTTGGCGCGGCCGTTCAGCCACTCCCAGCCCCGCGTCCAGAAGCCCTGGGGACGGTCCGTCAGGCGGGGCACGGCGTGCGGGGCTTCCCTGGAGGGGGCAATATTTGTCGCGGAACCCGGCTTCATGGATGCTTCGGCCCAGCCGCGGCCCGAGGCGCGCACGTCCCGCGGCGACACGGCGATGACTGGGATATCGGTCGTCCGGCGAACGCGGGTAAGCTTTTCGTCACATGCGATCCGACGATGTCGGGCGGGGCCGATCATCGCGCCGGCCGTCCTTGCTTGCGGCGCCGCGCTTGCTGTGGAGGTGGTCCTATAACCCGTCCATAACCCGTCCCGCCGCTACGGAGCCGTCAAGGCGGCACCCTCGAACGGTTGTCCGGGAGGCGACGATGGCGATCGGCATCGGTGCGGCGGGGCGGGATCGGCCTGCACGCCCTTTACGGCGATGTGCTGACAGGGCTGTGCCGGCGGGCTCCCGGAGGTCTGCGGGGTTTCGATTCAGTCGGCGATGATCAGCGACGTGCCCGGCTGCACCTGGGGCACGGTTTCGGCCATGGCTCACGCCGGCGTGCGTTACTGGTCGATCGGCCCGAACTACTGCGACCGGCATCGGCCGCATGCTGGAGGCCCGGAAGCACCGGCCGTTCTCGTGCGGCGGGCCGTCGGGCCGGAAGCGCGTGTTGTTCCTGGTGCCGTACCATGGCTGCGCGTCCATCGAAGCGCCCCGCTTCGGCCTCACGGTCGGCCAGCCGCTGATGGCCGGTCCCGCCGGTGGCGCGAATGCGGACCTGTCGGGTCCGGGCATCGACGCCGACGATGTGCTGGTGACCGCCTTCGAGCCCGGCGATGACGGCCGTTCGCGGATTCTGCGGCTGTTCGGAGCGGGCGGAAAAGCCGCCGGCGTGTCGGTTCGCTGGCCGGCCCCTCAGCCGGCCTTGGTATGGCTCGGCGATCTATCGGAAAAGCCGCTGTGGGCGGCCTCCAGCCCGGTCGAGGTGCCGGCTTGGGGTATCGTCACCCTGCGCGCCGAGAATCCCTGCCGAACGGGGCGCAGCGGCGCAGGATGTGGAAAACAGAGCAGGCCGCCGGGGTCGCCGACGGCCTGCGGGTCCGGGGTGTCGATCGATTCGTCCGGCTGGCCGGTCAGGTTCCCTCCCGGTGTTCTCCGGCGGCCACAGCCGTATTCTCGCCCGAAGGCGAGTCGGGCACGCCCTCGAAAAACAGCTCCTTTTCGCCCTCGGCGTTCTCGCGTACGCCGACCAGGATCCGACCGGCACCCTTGAACTCGCCGCGGAGCAGGGCCTCGCTGAGCCGGTCCTCGACCTTGTTCTCGATCGCGCGGCGCAGCGGGCGGGCCCCGAACTTCTCATCGGTGCCGGCCTCGACGAGGAAGTCCTTGGCCGCCTGGTCGAGCTCGAGCCGCAGACCCTGCTGGGCGATCCGCCTGGCGACCTTGGCGATCTCGAGATCCACGATCCGCACCAGATCGTCGTGGGTCAGCTTGTGGAAAACCACCAGCTCGTCCACGCGGTTGATGAACTCCGGCCGGAAATAGCGCTCGACCTCGCTGGTGAGCATCTGCTTCATCCGTTCATAGGAGACGTCCTCGTCGCGGCGGGTGAAGCCGAACTCCGCCTGGTTGGTGATCCGGTCGGCCCCGATGTTGCTGGTCATGATGAGGATGGTGTTCTTGAAGTCGATATGCCGGCCGAACGAGTCGGTCAGGCGGCCCTCCTCCATGATCTGCAGCAGCATGTTGAACACATCGGGGTGGGCCTTCTCGATCTCGTCGAGCAGCACCACCGAGTAGGGCCGGCGGCGGATGCGCTCGGTGAGCTGGCCGCCCTCCTCGTAGCCGACGTAGCCCGGCGGGGCGCCGATCAGCCGGCTGACGTTGTGCTTCTCCATGTATTCGGACATGTCGAGGATGACCAGGGCGTCCTCGTTCCCGAACATGAACTCGGCCAGGCACTTGGCCAGGTAGGTCTTGCCCACGCCGGAAGGCCCGATGAAGATGAAGCTGCCCATCGGGCGGTTGGGGTCCTTCAGGCCGCTGCGCGACCGCCGGACCGCGCGGGCCACCGCCCGCACGGCCTCGTCCTGGCTGATGACCCGCTGATGCAGCTGCTCCTCCAGGTGCAGCAGGCGGGTGACCTCGTCCTTCTCGACCCTGGTCAGCGGGATGCCGGTCATGCCCGCGACCACCTCGGCGATGGTCTCGCCGTCGACCACGCCGTCGACCTCCTTGGCCCGGTTGCGCCACTCCTTCTGCATCTCCTCCTTGCGGGCCCGGGCGACCTCGGCCTTGTCGCGCAGCTCGGCGGCGCGCTCGTAGTCGGCGTTCTTGACCGCCTCGTCCTTCTCGATGAGCAGCTTCTCGATCTCGCGCTCGATCTCGGTGAGGTTGGGCGGCTTGGTCATGGTCCGCAGCCGCACGGCCGCGCCGGCCTCGTCGATGACGTCGATGGCCTTGTCGGGCTGCACCCGGCCGGTGATGTAGCGGTCCGAGAGCTCGACGGCCTGCTTGAGGGCGTCGTCGGTGATCTGCACGCGGTGGTGGGCCTCGTAGCGGTCGCGCAGGCCCTGGAGGATCTGGATCGTCTCCTCGGTGCTGGGCGGCTCCACGATGATCTGCTGGAAGCGGCGTTCCAGGGCCCCGTCCTTCTCGATGTACTTGCGGTACTCGTCCAGGGTCGTGGCCCCGATGCACTGGATCTCGCCGCGGCTCAGGGCCGGCTTGAGCACGTTGGAGGCGTCGATCGCGCCCTCGGCGCCGCCGGCGCCGACCAGGGTGTGCAGCTCGTCGATGAAGAGGATGACGTTGCGGGCCCGGCGGACCTCGTTCATGACCGCCTTGATCCGCTCCTCGAACTGCCCGCGGTACTTGGTGCCGGCGACCATCATGGCCAGGTCCAGCACCACGATCCGCCGGTCCGCGAGAATCTCGGGGATCTCCCCGCTCACGATCTTCTGGGCCAGGCCCTCCACGATGGCGGTCTTGCCCACGCCGGCCTCGCCCAGCAGCACCGGGTTGTTCTTCTGACGCCGGCAGAGAATCTGGATGACGCGGTCGATCTCGCGCTGCCGGCCGATGACCGGATCGAGCTTGCCCTCGCGGGCCATGTCGGTCAGGTCGCGGCCGAAGGAATCCAGCGCCGGGGTCTTGCTCTTGCCCTTCTTGGGCTCCCCCGGCGGGGCGGGGGGACCCCCCTCCTCGGTCTCGATCCCGGCGCCCAGCAGGTTCAGAACCTCCTCACGGACGTCCTCCAGGCGCAGGCCGAGGTTCATCAGCACCTGGGCGGCGACCCCGTCCTGCTCGCGGAGCAGGCCCAGCAGCAGGTGCTCGGTCCCGACGTAGTTGTGGTTGAGGCTCCGGGCTTCCTCGATCGCGTACTCGATGACCTTCTTGGCCCGGGGGGTCTGAGGCAGCCGACCCATGGTGACCATGTCCGGCCCGCGCTTGACCAGCTTCTCAACCTCCAGGCGGACCTTGCGAAGGTCCACGTCCAGGTTCTTCAGCACGTTGGCCCCGACGCCCGAGCCCTCCTTCACCAGGCCCAGCAGGATGTGCTCCGTGCCGATGTACTCGTGGTTGAAGCGCTGGGCCTCCTGGTTGGCCAGGGCCATCACCTTGCGGGCACGATCCGTAAACCTCTCGAACATGGTTGTCTCCGGGCGCGGGCCGCGCCGGGGCGTGAGCGTCCCCGATCGCGGCGGATTGTAGCACCGCCCGGACAACCCATCAACCGGCCGTGTGACGCGCCGAGCGGTCCGGGTGAACTGTCTATCGGCGAGCCGGACGCGCCGGTGGTGCTGTTTCCGGCGGGTTTTGAGGAGAGCTATCCGGCCCTAAACCTTGGCCGGCGCGAAACTTCAGCCAAGACGGCGCAGGCCGCCCGTGTCGGCGGCCCGCGGCGGCTCGCGCGTGTTGAAGGTCGCCCCCGGAGCCGTCGGGCGGCGTTTCGCCGGTGGCCGGCGGACCTACGGCTCAAGCCCCCCGGCCTCCGGCAGCCAGACGGTCATCTCGCCGGGTTCGCGGTGGTCCCAGGCGTAGTAGGGGATGGCGGTCAGATCGACTTCCCGGCACTCCGCGACCGGCTGGTAGAGACGGTCGGCCCAGTCCAGGGGCGGCACCCGGTGGGCCTTGCCCCGGAGGGTCACGACGCCGCCCAGCAGCTGCGGTTGCGGCACGGCACTCAGCGGGGCGTGCCGCGGCAGGATCAGGTCGAAAGCCCGCCCGCCGTGATCGACGGCCTCCACGCAGTAGACGACCGGCCCGCGTTGCAGCGCCACCCGCCCCCGGTTATTGACCACCGCCGGATGGGCCTGGACCCGCTCGATCGGCATGTCCAGCTCGAGCTCGACCTCATCGCCGGCCTTCCACGTCCGGCTGATCACCGCGTAGCCGTCCCGGACCGGCGGATCGACCGCCTCCCCGTTGACCCGGAAGGCGGCTTTGCGGCACCAGCCGGGCACGCGGCAGCGCAGCTCGAAGGCCCCGGGCTTTTCCGGCTCGAGCTTCAGTTCGGCCTTTCCCGACCAGGGATAATCGGTCTCCTGGGTCAGCCGCAGCCCGCCGGCGGGCCCGGTGATGCGGGCCTGCGAGGCGACGTAGAGATTGACCCATACCCCGCGCTCGTCTGTGGCGTAGACGTACCCGCCGACGGAGGGGACGAAACGCACCAGGTTGGTCGGGCAGCAGGCGGTCTTGTACCAGGGCTGGCGGTGGTGCGTGCCCCTGCTGGAGAGGGGATTGACGTAGAAGAAACGTTCGCCGTCCAGCGAGACCCCCGAGAGGATGCCGTTGTACATCGCCCGCTCGACCACGTCGGCGAAGCGCGATTCGCCGTGGAGCAGGAGCAGCCGCTGGTTCCACAGCACCAGGCCGATGGCAGCGCAGGTCTCGCAGTAGGCCGTGTCATTGGGCAGCTCGTAGTCCTCGCCGAAGGCCTCGCCGCCGTGGCGCGAGCCGACCCCGCCGGTGACGTACATCTTGCGACGCACCACGCTGTTCCAGATCGACTCCATGACCTTGAACAGGTCCGCGTCGCCGGTGAGGGCGGCCACGTCGGCCACGCCGGCATAGAGATACATCGCCCGCACGGCGTGCCCGACCACGTCGTCCTGCTGGCGGATCGGCTTGTGGGCCTGGATGTAGACCGGGTCGCGGTCGCCCTGGCCGGGGGTCGGTCCGGTGCCGCGGACGTCGATGAGCCACCGGGCCAGGTCCAGGTAGCGCTGCTCGCCCGTGGCCCGGCCGAGCTTGACCAGGGCCAGTTCGATCTCCTCGTGCCCGCTGTAGCCGAAGCGTTTGCCGGGTCCGAAGGTCGCGTCGATGTGATCGGCCTTGCGCCGGGCGACGTCCAGGAGCTTCGTCTTGCCGGTGGCGGCGGCATAGGCCACGGCGGCCTCGAACATGTGCCCGGCGCAGTACATCTCGTGCATCTGGAACAGGTCGGTCCAGCGTTCCTGGGGTTTGACGAGGGTGTAATAGGTGTTCAGGTAACCGTCGGGCTGCTGGGCGGCCGCGATCCAGTCGATGATCTCGTCGATCCGGGCCTCCAGCTTCGGATCCCGATGATGCGCGAGGCAGTAGGCCGCGCCTTCGATGACCTTGTAGACATCCGAGTCGTCGAAGTAGGTGCCCTGAAACGGTCCCTCCTGCAGCCTGCCGGCCCGGGCGAAGTTGGCCAGCCGGCCGGTCTGCTCGCACTGGCGCAGGCACTGGGCGAGCGTTCCGGTGGTGTTGGCCTCGATCCGCGGCTTCCAGAAGCTGCTGGTGATCTTGACCTCGTTGAACGGCACCGCCTTGAGGGGCTTGCCGTCAGGCGCGGCGCCGACGGCGGTCGATGCCGCCAGCAGCAGGCCCGCTGCGGCCAGCCGCAGAATCGTCCCGACCGGTTGCGCTTTCCAAGCGTGCATCGTCATGACCTCCTCTCCTGCGGGCCTTTGATGATGTCGTGCCCGGCATTGCGGCGGCCACGTCGGGATCGTGGTCTTTTCGCATCCGGCGGCCCGTTTTACCTGGCCATGCCAAGCACCGTCTCAGCCTGTGTGCCCGCCGGCCGCGCAAGACCGGATGCCGGACCCGCCGGAACGGATGAATCGCCCCGCCATTCGCCCCGCCATGCTGCCGCTGCCAGAGCCTACTCCGCAGGCGGGTTCTTTTCCAGAGTCTTTGCGGCGCCTCCTGACTTTCAGTATACCTTCGCGCTGCGATTGACGGGCCTGAGGGCGGGTCCATTCCCCGATCAGGAGCAGCAACATGAAGAAAACAGAAGCCGCGATGCTGGCGGGTGCGATTCTGGGGATGGCAGGGGCATTTTCGCCGGCGACCGGGGTTCCCGTGACCATCGTGCACGCCCGCGATGCCTCGGTGCCGGAGGTGCTCGCGGCCCGGGAGCTGCGACGCTACCTGTACCTGCGGACGGGCACGGCTCCGGAAATCGCGCCGGCGGACCGGGCCGAGGACCGCCCCGGCCTGCTGGTCGTCGGCAGCAGGGAGCGTTCCCTGGTCGCCGAGTTCGCCTC
>CALLOB010000057.1 GCA_938005315.1 uncultured Phycisphaerae bacterium | reverse complement strand
GTTCGCCGGCCCCGACGGAGCGGGGCCCTCCGGGCGAATTGACGGCCCCGACGGAGCGGGGCCCTCCATGAAATCGGCGGCCCCGGAGGGACGCGCTCCGTCGCGTCCGCAAGCACGGGCCCTCCGGCATCCCGTTCGCCGGCCCCGACGGAGCGGGGCCCCCCAGGAGCGGGGCCCTCCAAGCGTACCATAGGGCGAAAGGAACTCACCCGGCCGCCAGTCACCGGCCCGAGAGCACGAAGGCCTCGTCCAGCGGCACGGTCACCTTCCGGCCGGAGGCGGCGATCAGCGTGACCCGGCCGGTGTCGGGCTCGATGCGTTTCACCCGGTCGAATCCGGTCGGGACAGCCGCCACCGCCATCACGTAGTTGACCACCGTGGGGCGCTGCGGGTCCAGCTTCAACACGGTGGGGATGCCCCGACGGGTGTGGGCGTTGGCCCGGGCCGACTCGGCCAGGCCGGTGTGGAAGAAACTCGTCAGCTCCTCCAGTCCCATCACGTTGACGTGCCGGCCGTTCCAGGGGGGGTAGTGCCGGCCGCCGTTGCTCATCCAAAGCAGCGTGCCGTTGAGCACCCGCGGATCCTTGAGGGCGAACCAGACATACCGCTCGGCCGGAAAGGTGACCGCCGTCCAGGCAATCGGAGTCCGCGGATCGGCAATCAGGTGCACGATGTCCTCGAAACCCCGGCGGGCCGGATACTGCCCCAGGTCGGTGTATTCGCCGGTGATCATCGGCACCCGGTCCAGCCGTTCGAACCGGGCGCCGGGCTTGAGGATCGAGTAGCCGCGCTGTTCGGGATTCTCCGTCGGCTCCAGCCAGACCTGCCCGAAGCGCCACGGGCTGAAGGACAACAGCCCGCTGCCGGGCGCGTCGGGAAAGCGCAGGTTGGCATGGTGGCCGAGGTTCATCGGCCCGGACATCTCACTGATGACGTGGCGGCAGTACACCGCGTTGTGCCCGTCGGCCAGAACGATGTACTTATCGACCCGCCCGCGACGGATTCGCGTCCTGAGCGAGGCATGCAGGCAGGTCATGCCGCCATCGCGGGTCACCGATTCGAGCGCCCATCGCGCGTTGGCCGTCTCGCCGTGAACGGGATGCTTCTCCCGCCCGAAGGCGGTGATATTCCCGCCGAACGGCATGCAGAAGAAGTCGCCGCGAAGCACGCGGAGGATCGGCGGCGTACCGCGCTCGAGCTTCTCGGCATGCCAGGGAGCGACATGGTAGGGCTGGATCTTGCGGCCCCGACGGTCGAAGGTCACCGGTCCGAGATGGCCGCCGGTTTCCGTCAGGCAGGCCTGGACGGTGCTGGACTGCAGTATCCACGAGGGTTGGCTGAAGACTTTCCGGCGAGCACACCCGGCGGTCATGACATCGGGCCTCCGTGCCGCACAGGCGCCCCGGTCGCCGCGGCAGTGCACAGTATGCCACCGGCGGTCGGGCTGCACAAGGCACGCTCGCCTGAGCGCGTCCGCACATGACGACCGGGGCGGGATCGGAGCGTCGATGTCAGCGCCGGTCGCCGGCCGCTCGCAGGCGCAGCTTGAACAGGTAATCACCCATCCGTGCGACGAAGGCGTCGTCGATCGCGCCGAAATGACGCTCGAAGAGCTCCAGTTCCTCCCGTCCGGAGACGGCCTGCCCCGCCCGGCGGGCGGACAGGACCCTGAGGTAAGCGGCCAGGTCGTCCCGGCGGACGCGATGGAGGTAATGCGTCAGGCCCCACGCCATGGCGTAGGCCGTGGTTGCACGGCCGCCTGCGGCCGCCAGGTAGGCGGGGTCCAGGATCAGCTCGCGCGGCCCCGGAACCCGGCCGGCGGCGATGGCCGACCTCAGGTCGGTACCCGTGAGGCGGGTACCGCCGTCTCCGTCCCCGACCGCCTCTCGCAGGTCGCGCAGGCGGTACTCGTTGACCACGCCGATACCGGTGCCCAGCGGGCCGGGTGGTGTCTCGAAGAGGCAGGCCAGGCCTTCCACCAGCCAGCGGGGATTGGCTGCACCCCGGACATGCAGGCCGACGTTATACAAAACCTGGTGGGCGGTTTCGTGCTGCACCACGGTGCGATTGACGCGATCGGCGTAGGCGTTACGCCGGCGGTCGAGATTCCTGAGTTCGCGGTCCATGCGTTTGAGTTCCCGCTCGGCGCCCGGGCGGTCCAGATACACCTGCCGCCCGTCGGCGCCGCGCAGCTCGTACGCCTTCGAGTCCCCCGACCGCCTGAGAAAGGCCATCAGGTCGTCCAGCCTGGCCCTCAGATCCGCGATCACCTCCTCCAGGGCCAGCAGCTCGGGTTCGTTGCCCACGTTGTAGAAGGCCGAGCGGTTGGTGGCTTCGCTGTAGAAGCCGTAGGTGCCCTCCCCCTGAAATCCAACCTTCGCCGCCCAGGCCCGGTAGTCCGCGGGGCAGTCGTGGAAGACCACCTCGAGCCGGGCCTGCGGCGGCACGGGCTCGATGCCCACCGAGGCACACAACCAGAACACCGCCGCCCAGGTGCTTTCCAGGCGGGACACGAGGGATTCCATTGTCGGGCGCGTGCTGTTGTAGGCCACCAGAAAATGCGGGGTGCGCCGAAGGCTGTAGCCGGGTCCGACGGCCTGCAGGAGGGATTCGGCCTGGCCCGGCGTCTCCGGCAACCCCCGGTCGACCGGGCCTGTCGCAGGGGGATCCGCGACCACCGGCGCCGCGAAAACAAGCGCGATCAGCGCGGTCCGGATGCAGGAGGCCATGCGGAACACTATGTGATTATACGGGATCCGCGGCGGCTTGATCCAGGCCAGACGCCGATATACACTCCACTCAGACCAGCGGGCAGGGGTTCGGCCGAGGGGGACCGGCGGGTTCCCGCAGGCGACGACCTCTCCGCTGCTGAGCGTCCGTCCACCGAGAGCCCGGGATATCGGCGCGACTCCGGGCAACCACGAGGCCCCACATGCCTTCCAACGTCATGGAGCGGTACGCGGCCCTGCTGGCCGAGGCCCAAGGCGCCGGCGCCCGCCAGGAAGCCGCCGGCGGGATCCGAATCCAGATCGGATCGGCCACCTGCGAGAACGCCGCCGGAGCCGGCGAGGTCTGCGACGAATTCGAGCGGCACATCCGGGCCTCCGGACGGACCGACATCCAGATCCACCGCACCGGCTGCACCGGCCGCTGCAGCTGCGAGCCGATCGTGGGCGTGTTCATGCCCGGCCAGATGCCGGTGAAGTACCAGCTGGTGGACCGTCAGAAGGCCCACCGGATCTTCGCCTCGCACGTGCTGGAGGGAACCCCGGTCCGCGATCTCATCCTGGATGCCGATGCCGGCGGGATCCACAAGTACGAGTTCTTTTTCTGCGGGGCCGAACGCTGCGGACGCCTGCTGAAGCGCAACTTCGGGGAGATCTTCCGCGACAAGCTCGCCCGCACGGACGTGGATCCGTCCACGATCGGCGTGGTGTTCACCAACTGCTTCGGGCTGTGTTCGGACGACCAGGTGGGCACTGCCACGCATGTCCTGGTCCGGCCGGGCAAGATCATCTACCGCGTGACCACCGAGGCCGACCTCGACGAGATCATCGAATCGCATATCCGCCACGACCGCCCGGTCGATCGCCTGCGGATCTCCGACCACCCGGTCAACCAGGGTTTCTTCGACCTCTACGGCGACGTTTCCTTCTTCAACCTCCAGACCCGCCTGGCGCTGCGCAACAGCGGGGTGATCGACCCGGAAAGCCTCCAGGAGTACCTCGCCTGCAAGGGTTTTCTGGCCCTGGCCCGGGTTCTGGACCGCGGCGACCGGCTGGCGGTCATCGACGAGATCACCCGCTCCAGGCTGCGCGGCCGCGGCGGCGGGGGCTATCCCACGGGCATGAAGTGGCAGCTGGGGCACGACGCCCCCGGCGACGTCAAGTACATCATCTGCAACGCCGACGAGGGCGACCCCGGGGCGTTCATGGACCGCAGCATGCTCGAGGGCGACCCGTTCTCGGTCATCGAGGGCATGATGATCGGCGGCTATGCCATCGGCGCCCGCCAGGGATTCTTCTACGTCCGGGCGGAGTACCCGCTGGCCGTCCGGCGGATCGAGAACGCCATCCGCCTGCTCCGCGGCGCCGGCCTCCTGGGCGAGAACATCCTCGGCAGCGATTTCAGCTTCGACCTGGACATCCGCCTGGGCGCCGGAGCCTTCGTCTGCGGCGAGGAGACCGCCCTCATCCGCTCCATCGAGGGCAAGCGCGGCCAGCCTCGCATCCGCCCCCCCTACCCCACCCAGCAGGGGCTGTTCAAGAAGCCCACGGTGATCAATAACGTCGAGACCTTCGCCAACATCCCGGTGATCCTGCAGTACGGCGCGTCGTGGTTCCACCAGATCGGTACCCCGGACAGCGGCGGGACCAAGGTCTTCGCCCTGGCCGGCAAGGTGCGGCATACCGGTCTGGTCGAGGTGCCGATGGGCTCGACCCTCCGCGAGATCGTCTTCGACATCGGCGGCGGCGTGGCCCGCAACCGTCAGATCAAGGCGGTGCAGACCGGCGGACCGGCCGGCGGATGCATCCCCGCCGAGCAGCTGGACACCCCGGTGGATTTCGACACGCTCGGGCGACTCGGGTCGATCATGGGCTCCGGCGGCATGATCGTCATGGACCAGGACGACTGCATGGTCGACATCGCCAAGTACTTCCTGACCTTCACCGAGAACGAGTCCTGCGGCAAGTGCACGCCCTGCCGGGAGGGCACCAAGCGCATGCTGGAGATCCTCGAGCGGATCACCCGCGGCCAGGGCACGCCCGAGGACGTCCCGCGGCTCGAGCGCCTCGCGAAGCTGGTCAAGAAGGCCTCGCTCTGCGGGCTCGGGCGGGCGGCCCCCAACCCGGTGCTCAGCACCCTGCGCTACTATCGCCAGGAGTACGAGGCCCACGTGGTCGAGAAGCGCTGCCCGGCCCTGCGCTGCGTCGCCCTGGTCCATTACGAGATCAGCCCCGAGAAGTGCGTCGGCTGCACGGTCTGCGCCCGGAACTGCCCGGTGACGTGCATTTCCGGCCAGCGCCGTCAGCCGCACGTGATCGATCAGCTGCGCTGCGTCAAGTGCGGCCGGTGCTTCGAGGTGTGCCGCTTCGAGGCCGTCGCCCGGAAATGACAACGCCGTGCCAACGGCAGGTGCCCCGTGTCTGAAAAGAAACTGGTGAACATCACGATCGATGGCCGCCGGCTGCAGGTCGAGGAAGGCACCACCATCCTCGAGGCCGCCCGGCACCTGGGCATCCGCATCCCCTCGCTGTGTTACCACCCGGACCTCAGCCTGCCGGGAGCCTGCCGGGTGTGCATCGTCGACGTCAAGGACATGGGCTTCTATATGGCCTCCTGCTCCGTCCGCGTCTGGGAGGGCATGGAGGTCCAGACCAACTCGCCGGAGATCCGCGAGGCCCGCCGCGACATCGTCGAGCTGCTGCTCGACAACCATCCCCAGGAATGCCAGATCTGCGAGCGCGACGGCAACTGCGAACTCCAGAACCTCGCCTACGCCCTTGGCGTGCGCGAGCGGCTGTTCGAGGGCGAACGCAAGAACTTCCCCCGCGACGACAGCAGCCACTCGGTGGTCCGCGAGCCTAACAAGTGCATCCTCTGCGGGCGCTGCGTGAGGGTCTGCAGCGAAATCCAGGGCGTGACCAACCTCGGCCGGCACGGCCGCGGCTTCCGCACCGTCGTCAGCCCGGCCCACGGGGCCAGAATGGACGAGTCGGTCTGCATCCAGTGCGGCCAGTGCGTGGCCGTCTGTCCGACCGCCGCCTTTCTCGAAAAGGACAGCACCGACGACGTATGGGCGGCTTTGGCCGACCCCTCCAGGCACGTGGTCGTCCAGACCGCCCCGGCCATCCGCGCCACCATCGGCGAGGGCTTCGGCCTGCCGCCGGGGACGAACAACACCGGCCGTATGGTCGCCTCGCTGAGACTCCTGGGGTTCGACGGCGTCTTCGACACCAACTTCGGGGCCGATCTCACCATCGTCGAGGAGTCCGAGGAGTTCCTGCGCCGGCTCAACGGCCAGGGTCCCCTGCCGATGCTCACCTCCTGCTCCCCGGGCTGGATCAACTACCTCGAGAAGTTCTTCCCTGAGCTGATCCCCCTGGCGTCCACCTGCCGCTCGCCGATGTCCATGACGTCCGTGCTGCTCAAGACCTATTACGCCCAGTCCAGGGGAATCGATCCGAAGAGTATCTACGTGGTCGCGGTCATGCCCTGCGTGGCCAAGAAATACGAGGCCCGGCGTCCGGAACATTACATGGCCGAGGGCATCCCCTGGACCGACGCCGTGCTCACGACCCGCGGGCTGATCTGGATGATCAAGTCCTACGGCATCGACCTGTGGACGCTTCAGAGCGTCGATTTCGAGAACTTCCCCAAGGAGACCTTCGACGACCCTCTGGGGATATCCACCGGCGCCGCCGACATCTTCGGCACCACCGGCGGCGTGATGGAGGCCACCCTCCGGACGGCCGCCGCCCGCCTGGGAGACGAATCCGGCCGGCTCGACTTCCACGAGGTCCGGGCGGTGGACGGACTTCGCGAGGCCACCGTCCGGATCGCCGACCGCGAGATCCGCGTGGCCGTGGCCAACGGGCTGGTCAACGCGGCCTCGATCCTCGACGAGATCGTCCGCGGCGAGAAGCAGTACCATATCGTGGAGATCATGGCCTGTCCCGGCGGCTGCATTGGCGGCGGCGGGCAGCCCTATCCGCCGCGGAGCATGAAGGCCATGGACCCCGAACTGCTCGCCCTGCGGGCCCAGGCCCTGCACGCCATCGACGGCCAGAAGACCCTGCGCCGATCGCACGAGAACCCCGCCATCCAGCGGCTCTACGCGGAGTTTCTCGGCGAGATCGGCGGCCCGAAGGCTCACGAACTGCTGCATACGCACTACACGCCCAAGCTCCCGCGAGGTATCCGATGACCGCCATCGCCCGGACCGACAACCGCCAGGAAGTGCTGGCCGCCGCCAGGGCCGAGCTGCCCGTCGACATCGTCGCCTTCATTGAAGACTGCCGACGGCAGGAACACCCCGAGAGCAACCTCATCGCCGTGCTCCACAGGGTCCAGGAGCACTTCGGCTATCTGGCCTGCGAAAAGCTCGATGCCGTCGCCCAGCTCATGAACATCCCCGCGGCCAAGGTCGCCGGCGTGGCCACGTTCTACCACTACTTCCGCATGCAGCCGCGCGGAAAACTGATGATCAACGTCTGCATGGGGACGGCCTGCTATGTCAAGGGGGCCGAGAAGGTGGTCGACCGTATCCGCGAGGAACTGGGCATCGACTTCGGCCAGACCACCACAGACGGGGTCTTTTCGCTCAACTCGGCCCTCTGCCTGGGGACCTGCGGCCTGGCGCCGGTCGTCATGATCAATGACGAGGTCCACGGCAAGGTTACCCCCGATCAGGTGCCCGCCCTGCTGGAAAAGGCCATGCTCAAGGCCCGGCAATCCATGGAAGAGGCCTGACACCGCCCAGGGTTGCCGCCCCTTTGCCCCTGCCGGCACGCAGGCCGGTCGCCGCCGTCCGCCGGGTTGCATCCCGCGCTCCCGATGATATCCTCAACAGCGCCCGCCACCGTAGCTCAGCCGGCAGAGCAGCGGTTTTGTAAACCGCAGGTCGTCGGTTCGAATCCGACCGGTGGCTTTGAGACATGATGCGACACCGAAGTACAACCGGTGTCCGTTGCGTCACTTCCGGCAGTCCCGCCCGAAAGCCGTTCATCGCCACTTGTGCCAGGAAGTGCCCCTTGCGTACGCGTTTTGCCGGAAGTTGCTACAAGCATTGGTGCAAGCTGTCGCGGCGCGCAAGTGCCGGTTTCCGCTGAAGCTGAATCCCGATTGCCCGCTTCGGCGGGTCGATTCTGGTACAAGCGGACGGATCGACGATCCGCGTTTTCTGCGGACAAAACCGGTTCCGGCAACCCGCGGCTGTCAGTTTCGCGGCCGTCCGTGCCCGTCGCCTTCGCCCGCTGAGCGTCCAATGCTGTCCGGAATTCTGCCCCCGCAATTGAAGTATTTACTTGCACGGTGGCCCATCTTGTGTTCTACTACGCCCACGGGTCAAGGCAGCCCTCGGGTTCTCGTTCCCATCAAGCGGCTCCGCGGCAGAGGTAGTCTCAAAACCTGTGTAAATTGACAAGAGGGGGCATCCTCCATAAGTGATATTTTAGCAAGCACTTAGAAAGGAGCTGCCCCGATGGCCATTAGAGCCGGTCATGTGGAGCGGGTCAAGGGCGGCAGACGGATTCCGGACGGGCAGGCCCGGGAGGTGGTCCAGGACCATCTGGAGGAGCTGGCCCGGGCGGGAGCACGGCGGATCCTGACGGAGGCCCTGGAGGAGGAGGTGGAGAACTACCTGGG
>CALLOB010000056.1 GCA_938005315.1 uncultured Phycisphaerae bacterium | reverse complement strand
GGCGATCGGTGAAATCCTGCGGGATTTCTCCGGCCGTGAACCGCCGGAACTTCTCGCGAGCCAGCGGACCGCGAAAACGCCTCACCCGTGCGAGTATGTCGTCCCATTTCTCCGTATCGGCGCCATAGGCCTCCCACGGCGTGCGATTGCCCTTGCGATCGCGATTCTCCTCATGGTAGCAGAGCGTATTGTTGGCGAAGGTGTTGTCCAGGGACCGGCTCATCGGCCAGATGTGTTCGATGTCGAACTGCGGCGTGGGCCCCAGAAGCGCCGCGGCGCTGATCGAGCGACCGGTGTACGGGCAGATCCAGTTGCACTCCTCGGCCAGCATCCATTTCTCGATATCAGCGCGCCGCGGTTCCAGTCCGGGCAGGCTGCTTCGAATGTCCGCAGCGGCCTGCTCCCGTTCCTGCTGGCGGTCGCGGTTGAGCTTGCTGATTTCCGCGCGCTGCTTGCGGGGACGTTTGAGGTCGTTGGCCAGCTCGATGCGGATCCGCTCGGGCTTGCCGTATCTGCGGATGATGGCGTTGACCACCTTTCGCAGCTCGGTCAGGGCCCGGCAGACGGCCGGGTTGCGCAGGTCCTGGAGCGCGTCCTTTACGGGCGGCAGCAGGTCCTCCGGCTCGCCGGGCGTGAAGCTCTCGGGAAAGGCCTCTTTACGGGCGGTGGCGTAAGGAAGGCCGGCCTCCATGAGAGGCAGGAGTCGCTCGATGGCCTTTCGGCAATGCCGGGCGTAACCGTCCTCCAGTCGCACCTCCGACAGCTTCGCGGCCGTGGGCTCGTCGAGGTTCCAGACCTTCATCAGCCGGCGCGCAAGGGCCTCGGGCTTCTGAAAACTGAGCAGTTCCAGCACGATGCGGTTTCGATCCTCGGCCGAAAGAGAGTCCCAGCGGTTCCCCAGGGCTTCTCGGAGCTTCGCGTAGGTGCGGTTGCCCGGCAGCTTCTTCTCTCCGCCCTCCTGGAGGTTGAAGGTCGCCTCTCGCGGCAGGCCGAGGCACTTGCGATGCCTGATGGCTGCGAAGGTCATGTCGCCCTCGGCGTCCAGAGCCCGGGCCAGCTTCGCCCGCTCCTCAGGCGTCAGAAAGCGATCCTCGCCGTCCGGGAGGCGGATCTTCAGATCGTTGACCTTCTGCAGCAGCCGGAAGCGCTGGGCGATGGGCAGGGCCATCGCTGCACGTCTGCGGCCGGGCATCAGTTCGCAGCGGCCGACAAGTCCCTTCTGCGACTTCAACGGCCGCTGGAAAAACAGGGCTCGATGCAGCCGCTTGCGAAGATCCTCCGTCAGGCAGGGGTGGTGCGGCGCCTGAGCCGCCCAGATCCGATCGAACTCCTCCAGGAACATCGCTCGAGCCGTCCAACGGCGGCGAACCCGCTCGGATCTGGGGTCGAGCCCGGCCAGGTATTCGCCCAGCGTCCTGGCGCCTTTGGCCTTGATGTCCGCGGCCAGCTCGGAAATGCCGGCCTTGACCTGCCCTTCGTCCTCACCCTCGCGGACCGGCGAGCGGCGGTTCGAGAGAAACCCGCGACGCTGGGCCAGATGGTAGAACACCCGCCCCAGCTCCCAGGGTTCCAGCTTGTGGTCCAGAGCCCTGGCCCGGAGACGATAGGGCAGCATGTGTGGCGCGACATCATCGCCGGCCGGCAGGTGAACCGCCCGGAGGTCGGCATCCAGCTTCAGAAACAGATCGTGGATCTGCTCTGGGGTTCGAACCTCCCCAGGCGGAAGCAGTCCGTGATGCTGCAGGATGCGGAGAATCTTCCGGCGGCGGTTCGCACGCCTCCAGAGCTGGCGGCGGGGCAGGCGGGCCTCTCGGCGCACGGCGGCCCTGGACTGATCCTTGCCCGATTCGATGTCCCCTTCAACGCCCGCGTCGAAGGTATGAACACCGGTCCGCTCGATACGCACGACCTCGCCGTCCCTGGTTTCCAGAACCGCCCACCCCAGCGATTCCGCCCCGAGGTCAAGGCCCAGAACGTAGGTCATTTTTTCCTGCAACGGCATGAAAATCTCCCCTTGACAAGACCGGAATTGGTGGTATTCTTATGTCCAGTGTATCCGAGCGACGTTTGTCGGACAAATCATAGTAAGGACTTACGTCGCGCAGGGCCCCGCTCATTGAGCGCCCCTTATTATAAGCCCCCCAGCGGGGCTTCTTTTTTTGCCCTCGTTGTGGTCGTGCGCACTTGCAATCGCTTGTCATAGTAAGATTCCTGCCGGTCGTTCCCGCGACCGGCCGGTTTTCCGGGCGACGGAACCCTCGCCGGTGTCTCGCCTCGCCGCCGGTACATCGGCCCGTGCTTCACGTTCGTCAAGACTCGCCGGCGAGGCGAAAAGTCTTCGGCCGGGAGCGGGAGGTGCGCGTGCCGTGCCCCCGTCCGGCCGCCGGCGGGTTCCCGGCTGATTATGCCACGGGGGTATGACAGATCGGGTCGCACCACGACGGAAAATCGGGTCGAGCCGCGAAAAATCGGGTCGAGCCGGGCGTATTCGACCGGCCGGGGTCTGCAGTGGCGCCGCTGACCGGGATGGGTCGGGGCTGCGACCGGGCGGCGCCGGCAACGGTTTCCTTGCGTGCGCGACTGGAGCGTGCCCTGGGACCGTCCCGGCCCCCGCAGGAGAAGCCCGGACCGGCGTGCCCGGGTTTTTCCCGGTTCTCGGTTGACACCCCGGGAAGCTGGTGTATGTATGACGAGGCGAGCGATTCAAGGGGCGGGCGTGGGCCGCGGATTCCTCGACGGTGATACATCCTGGTGGGCATAACGTACAATAATACAGCGGACCACCGCTGGCAGAGCGGCCGCCAGTTCGCGATCGGTGCGAATGCGCAGCGGGTTCGATGGCCGATCATCGAGGTGGCGGCCCCCAGGGTTGCGCCCCGGCCTGAACGGCGACAAGCCCTGCGGCCACGGAAGCCTGCAGAGCTTTTTCCTGCACAAGGCCCCGCGGGCGGGCAGGAGGTTTCCGTTGCGACGGAGGTCGGTCGCGGCGTGATACAGGGGTCCGGGTGTTGGGCCCGCGCGTGGTGCGAAGCCCGGTCCCGGCCGCACCGGAGCGCCGGGCGTAGCCGGGCGTCATGGCCGCGTGTGGATTGAGGCGTCGGGGGTGCATGTCATGGTTACTTTTCTACAGATCGCCTGCACTCTGGTGCTGTTGAGCCTGCTGGTCATGGTTCACCGGCTCAGCAGGCGGCAGGTGCGCGATTCGGGGCCGCCGGTGGCGCTGTCCGGCCCGCAGAGGACGTCGGAGACGGGTATCGTGCCGGTCACCCCGGCCAGGCCGAAGCTGCGTCGGGAGAGTAAGGAGTCGAACATGACCCGCGCCGCAGAGATGATCAAGGAAGTGGCCGGCTACCTGGAGCAGGATGGCATGCGGTTCACCGTCCGCGATGACGAGCCGGCCATCGAGGCGGCTTTCCGCCTCAAGAGCCTGTCGGTGGACGTGCGTCTGGTGGCCGTCGATGCCCCGCTGCGCTTCTGTGCGCTGGTGGCCCTGCCGCTGATCGTGCCCGAGGACCGCCGGCCGGCGATGGCCGAAGCGGTCACCCGGGCGAACTACGGCATGTGGTTGGGCAATTTCGATCTGGGGATGTCGGACGGGCGGCTGGGGTTCCGGATCGCGGTGCCGGTCGCGGACGGAACTCTGACGCTCGAGCAGTTCCGCTATCTGGTCGGTATCGCCCTGGGCACGGTGGACCGCTACCACCGGGCCTTCTGCCGGCTGGTGTACGCAGACGACCTGTCTCCGGCGGAGGTGATCGCCGAGGTGGAGATGGCGGTCGAGGAGTAGCGTCCCCGCTCCTGACTCATGGCTTCGGCTCCCCCGGCGGACCGGCGCGGTCCCGTCCGGGGAGCGGCGCATGGGAGGTACTCCGGGCTCCTGGAAGACAGACCGGCGGTCCCCGGATTGCGGCGCCCGGGGTTGTTCATTCCGTCCAGACTCTGCGGTTAGAATCCCCGCGCCCGTGCGGGCGTCGTGCGGGTGTGGTTCATGGCCGTTTCCCCGGTGGCCGGCGCGGACCGGGACGGCGGACGTCCGCGGGCGAGCGTCACCGGTCCGATCCGCTTTCCCAGCGTCGTGACGGAAGGAGCACATCATGGGGATTGCCGACCTTGTCGTGTTCGTCGCGTTCGTGGCGGCGGTCATCACCATCGGGTTGTGGAAGAGCCGCGGAGAGCAGACCCGCGGCGAGCACGGCGCCCGGGACTACTTCCTGGCCGGTCGCGGCTTGAGCTGGTGGCTGGTGGGGTTTTCGCTGATCGCGGCGAACATCTCCACCGAGCAGTTCGTGGGCATGAGCGGCAAGGCGGCCGACTGGCTGGGGATGGCGATCGCCAGCTACGAATGGATGGCCGCGATCACGCTGGTGGTGGTGGCGTTCCTGTTCCTGCCGACGTTCCTCAAGAGCGGTATCTACACCATTCCGGAGTTCCTGGAGTACCGCTACAACGCCTTTGCCCGAACGGTGATGGCTGTTTCGACGCTGATCATCCTGGTGGGCGTGCCGACGGCCTCGGTGATCTACTCGGGGGCCAAGGTGATCACGGTGAACTTCCAGGGCCAGACGCTGTTCGGGCAGGACCTGGGCAGCATCACGGTGGGCTGCTGGATCATCGGCCTGCTGGCGGCGGTGTACGTGTTCGCCGGCGGGCTCAAGGCCTGCGCCTGGGCGGACCTGCTGCAGGGCTCGGCGCTGATCGTCGGCGGCATGGTCATCGCCGTTCTGGCCCTGAAGGCCCTGGCCGGCGCCGACCCGGCGGTGCTGGCCCCCACGGGCACGGTGCCGGTGGAACCCTCGGCCCTCGCCGGAGCGGGCGTCTTCGAACGGCTGCGAATGCTCAACAGCGGGGACTGGAGCGTCGGCAAGCTGCACATGGTCAAGCCGGCCACCGATCCGGAGATACCGTGGACGGCGCTGGTCGTGGGACTGTGGATCCCCAACTTCTTTTACTGGGGGCTCAACCAGTACATCACCCAGCGGACGCTGGGCTCCAGGTCGCTGGCCGAGGGGCAGCGGGGGGTGGTGTTCGCGGCGTTCCTCAAGCTGCTGATCCCCTTCGTGGTGGTGATCCCGGGCATCCTGGCCTACAACCTCTTCAGCGCTGACCTGGGGGCGGCCGCGACGGTCAAGAACGCCAGGATGATCGCCACGTTCGCTCCGGAGTTGTATCCGGCGCTCTCGGCTGATCTCAAGCCCGACCCGACCGACCCGCTGTTCGTCAACGACATCAAGGCCATCGAGGCCCGGCTCAAGGCCGCGGAGTCCCGGCCGCCGGAGAAAACCGCCGTCCTGAAGTTCTCCGAAACCTTCGCCGCCCGACACCCCGGGGATGTCCGCAGGATGATCCGCTTCAATGCCGCGCGGCTGGGTTCGGCCGAGCCCGCGGGCATCGATGCGACCGGCGTTGCTCCCGCGGACCTGGTGGCCGCCAATAACGCGCTGCTGGCCGAGGCCAAACGGCTCAAAGTCTCCGACCAGGAGCTGGTGCTGCGCGATTACGACGCGGCGTTTCCGGTGCTGATCAAAAACCTGCTGGCCACCGGCAGCGGGCTCAAAGGCTTCGTGCTGGCGGCGATTTTCGGTGCGGTGGTCAGCTCGCTGGCCTCGATGCTGAACTCCTCGAGCACCATCTTCGCGATGGACGTCTACCGCAAACTCAAGCCCCGCGCCGGGCAGTTCGAACTGGTGACTGTCGGGCGCATCTGCGTCGTGTTGTTCGTGCTGATCGCCATCCTCGTCGCCCCCAACCTGGATAACCCCCGGTTTGGCGGCATCTTCACCTTCATCCAGGAGTTCCAGGGCTTCATCTCGCCGGGCATCCTGGCGGTATTCCTGTTCGGCGTGCTGGTGCACCGCGCCCCGCGGGCCTGCGGCGTGGTCGGACTGATTCTCAATCCGATCCTGTACGGGGCGATCAAGTGGGCCGACCGGATTCCCGCCTTCGGCGGGACCCGTGCGGCGGCCTGGCTGGCCGAACGGGCCTTTCTGGATCGCATGGCGATCTGCTTCTTCGTGGTGCTGGGGGTGCTGGCGGTCATGCGGCTGGTCCGGCCGATGCCCCGGCCTGTGGATCTTCCGGTCAACCCTCAGATGGATCTCAGGACCACGGCGGATGTTAAGCTCTGGGGCGCGGCGGTCGTGGTTCTGACGCTGGGGCTTTACACGGTGTTCTGGTGAGGCGCCCGGGGGCCTGTCGCGCGCGGACCGGGAGGGCCGGGAGGTCAGGGCCCGGTCGCGGCGGGGTTACGCCCCGGTCGCCCCGGTCGGACCGGCCTGCGGCCCGGGCGGCGGCTCGTCCGGCCAGAAGTGCCGCCACATCCGGCGGACCTCGGCGT
Source organism: uncultured Phycisphaerae bacterium (assembly GCA_938005315.1). Lineage (GTDB taxonomy): Bacteria > Planctomycetota > Phycisphaerae > UBA1845 > PWPN01 > CALLOB01. Next base: position 28,491 of record CALLOB010000056.1, on the reverse strand, counting down.
CGTCGCGACGTTCGCGGAAGAGCCGGGCCAACACCTCCCGGGCCTGGTCCATGCGGTTCAGACGGATCAGGGCCACGGCCCAGTGAAGCTGGAAGGCCGGCTCGAAGGGATTGAGGTAGACGGCCCGTCGGAACTGCGACTCGGCCAGTTCGAAGGCCTCCCGCCCGAGGAAATAGCAGCCCATCCGGTCGCGGTCGTAGCCCAGATAGCGGCTGGGCCGCAGAACCTCCTCCCGGAGGATCTGCGGATCGCGGCTTCTGCGTTCCCGTCTTCCGTCTTCGGGGCAGCACATCGTCGCCCATGCCTTTCCGGCCGCGGTTGCGGCCCGTGCCGGCCGCGGCGTGCCGAGGAGGGCTCAGGCGCCGGCATTCGCGTCGCTGGCGCTGTAACGGATTACGCGGACCTTTTCGATGGTGATCAGGCCGTCGCCCATCATCTCGTCGATGCAGGGCAGGAACGCGTTGATCTTCTCCTCGGTGTCCACGATCTCGATGATGATGGGCAGGTCGTCGGACAATCGCAGGATCTTCACCGTGTGCAGACGGCTGTTCTTGCCGAAGCCCATGGGCCCGCGGAGCACGGTGGCCCCGGCCAGGTGGAGTTCCCGGGCCTTGAGCACGATGGCCTCGTACAGCGGCCGGCCCTGCCACTTGTCGCTCTCGCCGATGAACACGCGGAGCAGCTGCGCTTCGCCTTCCAGTCTCATGGGTCACCTCACCACCGTCACGGTGCAGGGCGCGTAACTCAGAACCCGCTTGGACACCGAACCCAGCAGCCAGCGCTGGAACCGGCTCTTGCCGCGGTGGCCCATCACGATCATGTCGACCTGGCGCTCCGCGGCCTGGTGGACGATCTGGTCGGCCGGATGGCCCACGACCACCGCGGTCTCCAGCGGCACGCCCGCGGCCCCGGCGATCTCGCGAAAGACGGCGAAATCCTTTTCGAAGTGCTCGGTGGCCGCGTCCAGCAGGGCGGAGGTCTCGACCGCCGTGGGCGGTTCCGCCGGTCGGGCCACCGACACGACGATCACCCGGGCCCCGAAGGCCGCGGCCAGTTCGACGGCGAACTGGAACGCCCGTTTGGCCGATTCGGACCCGTCGTGGGCTGCAAGAATGGTCTTCATGGCTCACCACCTCTCATGATTCAACCGGCGCCGCATCGCCGTCGGCCCGGGCGCCGCTCCGGATCGCCCGGCCGCCGGCCGGGTCCGCCTGCCCCGTGGTCGCGCCGCCGCGCCGGGTCAGCAGGTCATACGGGATGAAGAAGGCGTTGGCCACCAGCGTCGGGATGACGGCGCTGGCGACGACCGCGGCGACGAGATACGAGTACTGGTCCTGGGTGATGATGTCGTGGGTCAGGCCGAAGAGCGCCGAGATCGTGCCGAAGGTCAGGCCCGTGGACATCAGCAGCGTGGTGTACACCGCCTGACGGTACTCGTACCGGAAGGCCCTGGTGGTGGGATACACGCCCACGCATTTGCTGACGACCTTGGCGGCCAGCAGGATGAGAAACGTCATCGGGGCGGCCAGCAGGGCCGGAACGGACACGAACGAGCCCGCCCGGATGAAGTAGAAGGGCGTCAGCAGCCCGAAGGTCAGCGTGCGGAGGCGGCGCACCAGGACGTGATCCCTGCCGACCGTGCCGGCCAGGACCATGCCGATCACGTAGGCCGGCAGCACGGCCTCGCTGTCGGCCCAGGCGGCCAGGGCTCCCATGCCGAACAGCAGCAGCAGCAGGTACTTGGCCTCCAGCTCCGAGGGGCGGTTGCCGTAGCGTCTGAAGAACCAGGGCGTCAGGAAGGGAATGATCGCGAAGACCACGATGCTCGCCCCGACAAACACGCCCGTGCGGATCGTGAATGGCGAGAAGATCAGCCCCAGGGCGATGACCGTCCCCAGATCGTTGATGAAACACGCGGCCAGGACGGCCTTGCCGAAGTCCGTCCGGTTGAAGCCCAGCTCGAGCATGACCGCATAGACCACGGCCACCGAGGTCGTGGACAGAGCCACGCCCGCCAGCCAGCTGGCCCGAGGTTCCCAGTCCAGCACGTAGTATGCCACGGCCGCGCAGCCGAGGAACGGGGCGAAAAAGGCTACCAGTCCGATGACGGTCGCCTCCTTCCACCGGGCCCGGAACACCGCCGGATCCAGTTCCGCCCCGGCCAGGAAGGTCAGGACGATGGCCCCGGTGCCCGACAGGAACCTGATCCAGGGCTCGTGGGCCCCCAGGGCGGCGACGCCCGCGACGGCACCGATGATCAGTTGCGCGACCGTACCGACGACGATCTCGGACAGGGCCGTCGCCACGCGCAGCCAGATGGAAAGCAGCGTGGCCACCAGCGCCAGCCCCACCCACAGGGCGGCCGTGAACCATACGTCGGTCATGTGGAACGACCTCCCGTCGAGCCCGTCAGCCGCCGCGACCTGCGGACGTCCGACGGTCGCGCGTGGTGCGCCTCACCCGGCCCCGAACCATTTCTCCGCCAGACGGTACCCGACCAGCACCGCCGAGAAACCCAGCGTCACGCTGAGCAGCAGATTCATCACCGCCCGGAGTCCCTGGCCGTCATTGGCCAGCGCGAACGTCTCCCAGCCGAACGTCGAGAACGTCGTGAATCCCCCCAGCAGGCCGATGGTCAGGGCGATGCGGTATTCCGGCCGGATCAGGTATCCGCCGCTGCTGAAGGCGTAGTTGAGCAGTCCGATGACGAAGCATCCCAGGACGTTCACAATGAGGGTTCCCAGCGGGAATGATCCGTCGCTCAGCCGCTGCCCCAGGCCCGCCAGCCCGTACCGGCAAAGGGATCCCAGGCCGCCGCCCATGAAGATCAGCACCAGCTTGACCATGTCCATCCCCGCGCCGGGCCCGCCCGGCGACCAACAAAAAACCCCGCCCGGGCCGTCGGCCTGGGAGGGGTTGAATGCACGGTTCGCGTCGCGCAGACCCTACCCAGGTCGATCCAGGTAGGAGTCATCAGGTCTGCACGACCGCTTGATGGCGGACTCCATCGCCGCCGCTATCCTAGCGTCCGGCCGAACGGGCCGCAAGGGCGGCCGGCTTGTGGCCGAACCCGCCAGCCGTTAGGCTCTGTCGGGTTCTGCGGTCGCCCGTGAGCACGGGCGGCCCGGGGCATTGTTCCGGTGATTGATCCGGCGGCTGGGAGAAAGATGTACGGAACCCTGAGTCTCAACGGCACTTGGGGGCTGACCTGGGCCGAAGGCCACCCCCTGATGAACCCCGACCATTACACCGCCGACCACCTGCGGGGCCGGCGGCTCATGCCCGCGGCGGTGCCCGCGCCGGTCCACCGTCTGCTGATGGACGCGGGCCTGATCGAGGACATCAATGTCGGCCTCAACTCGCTGAAGGCCCGCTGGGTGGAGGAGCAGTACTGGATCTACCGGCACACGTTCCAGGCGCCGCCGGAGGCCTGCTCGTCCCCGGCCTGGCTGGTCTTCCAGCGGCTGGAGCTGGAGGCCGTGGTCTGGCTGAACGGCCGGGAGGTCGGACGTCACGCCAATGCCCACCGGCCGGCAAGGTTCGACGTCACCGGCCTTCTCAGGCCCGGCGACAACCTGCTGGTGGTCCGGGTTTCGACCGGCATGCATTCCACCGCGGATCGTCCGGTGGGCGAGTACTCGCATTACCACATGGACATGCTCACCCGTCGCCCGTGGCTGCGCAAGCCGCAATACCAGTGCGGTTGGGACTGGAATCCCCGCCTGGTGAACGTCGGCATCCTCGGCGATGTGTCGCTGGAGTGGAGCACGACTCCGTGGTTCAATCAGGTGGCGGCCTTCGCGATGACGGCTGCGGATCTGGCCTCGGCGACGATCACGGTGCGGGCCGACATTCAGGGCGTCGGCCAGCAGCCCGTGCCGGCCGAGCTGGAAGCGGTGATTCAGGAAACCGGCGAGCGCGCGTCCGTCCGGGTCGATATCCGGCCGGGAGACAACCTCGTCGAGCTGGCCGTGCCCGTGCGACAACCGAAGCTGTGGTGGCCGGTGGGACACGGCGAGCAGAACCTCTATACCATCCAGATCCGCATGGCCGCCGGCGGCGACGTGCGCACGGTAACCCGCCGGACGGGCGTCCGCCGGGTCGAGATCGACCGCTCGCCGCATCCGGAGACCGGCGAGCACTTCATTCTGAAGGTCAACAACCGGCCGGTCTTCTGCAAGGGCGGCAACTGGGTCCCGGCGGACCTGCTTTACAGCACGGTGACCTCGGAGCGTCACCGCGAGCTGGTCCGCATCGCCCTCGAGGCCAACTTCAACCTGCTTCGCGTCTGGGGCGGGGGTGCGTTCGCCGATCACGCGCTGTGCGATGCCTGCGACGAGGCCGGGGTGATGATCTGGCACGATTACCTCTTCGCCTGCGCGAAATATCCAGGCGACGACCCGGAATTCGCGGCGGAGGTCCGCCGGGAGGTGACCTGGGCGACGCGGGATCTGGCCCACCATCCCAGCCTGGTGGTCTGGTGCGGCAACAACGAGATCGAATGGGGCGACTGGCACTGGGGTTACGACGACACGCGGCGCACGCATCCCCACTACGCGATGTTCCACCACGACATCCCGATGATTTCGCGCCGGGAGAACCCCTCGACGGCCTACTGGATCAGCTCCCCGTACTCGCCGGACTTCCTGCACCCCAACGATCCGACGGTCGGCGACCAGCATCCCTGGGAGGTGTCGATCCTGACCAGCGGGGGGGCGGACTGGTGGAAGTACCGCGGGTACGTGGACCGCTTCCCCAACGAAGGGGGCATTCTGGGGGCCTCGTCGCCGGCCACGTTGCGGCAGTTCCTGCCGCCGGGTCAGCAGCACGTGTTTTCGCCGTCCTGGGATCATCACGACAATCCCATGGCCTGCACGAGCATGACCCCCGGAGAGCTCGGCCGGGCGTACGCGACGCTGGAGCTATGGCTGGGGCGCGACCATGCGTCGATGGACCTGGACGACTTCGCGTTCTGCAGCGCCCTGTGCCAGGCCGAGGGGCTGGTGGAGTACATCCTGAACTACCGGCGGCGGATGTTCAGCAGCGCCTCGGCGGTCTTCTGGATGTACAACGATTCCTGGCCGGTGAGCCTGGGCTGGACGATCGTGGACTACTACCTGCGGCGCAAGCTGTGCTTCCACCCGGTGCGACGGGCGTTCGCCCCGGTGACGGTGGTCGTGACCTCCGACGAGCGCGAGGTGGTGGTCTACGGCGTGAACGACACGCCGGGCGACGTCTCGGGCGAGCTGCGTTTCGGTCTCTTCACGCTGGACGGGCAGCGTCCGCTGGACCGCAGGATTCCGGCGTCCCTGCCGGCCAACGCCTCGACGGAACTGGCCCGTTTCGAGCGGGACGCCTGGGAGCGCCTGGACACCCGCCGAAGCGGGGCCTTCGCGGTGCTGGAGGCCGGCGGGCAGCGGGCCGCGCACCGGCTGTTCGTGCAGCGGTTCAAGGACCTGGCCTTCGCCGAGCCGGAGATCCGGCTGCGTCGCCGGGACGGCGTGCTGACGCTGGAATCGCCGGTGTTCGCCTGGGGCGTGTGCCTGGACCTCGACGGCGAGCGACCGTTGCCCGACAACTGCTTCGATCTGCTTCCCGGGATACCGTACGTCATGCCCTGGCCGGACAGTCTGCCGGAGCCGCGGGTGCTGCGCGTCGGCAGCCGCGACGCCGTACGGCGCCGATGAGAGCTCGGATCGACCGTGTGCGCCGGTCTCCGGCGCCGGGGACGCGCACCGGTCGCGGCACGTTGCCTGACATGGGGAGGTTCACATGCGACGACGACAAGTGACGGTCATGACCAGCCTGGTGGCCGTGGCCCTGGCCGCTTCCGCCGCCGCCGGCGAGGATGCCCGGCCGTTCAACGGCCTGCACATGCACATGGGCAACCTGTCGAGGCTCTCGGACGCCAGGACGCGCTCGATCTCGCCCGAGAACTTCACCGGCGAGAAGGGCGCCGGCGGCATGGCCACCGACGGCACCGGCAGGAACGCCGCCCGCGAGCTGGGGCAGGGCTGGAAGGTCTCGCCCTCGATCACGCTCAAGCCCGGCGAGGTCTTCACCCTGGCGGACATCGAGGGTCCCGGCGCCATCCAGCAGATCTGGATGACGCCCACCGGCAAGTGGCGGTTCTGGATCCTGCGGATGTACTGGGACGGCGAGAAGGAGCCCTCGGTGGAGGTGCCCCTGGGCGATTTCTTCGCCTGCGGCTGGGGTCAGTACGCCCAGGTCTCCTCGCTGGCGGTCTGCGTCAACCCCGGCAGCGCGTTCAACTGCTACTGGTTGATGCCCTTCCGCCGGCATTGCCGCATCACCATCGAGAACCTCCACTCCGACAACCAGACGCTGTACTATCAGATCAACTACACGCTGACCGACATTCCCGACGACGAGGCCTACTTCCACGCCCAGTTCCGCCGGGTCAACCCGCTGCCGTACAAGGAGGTCTATACCATCGTGGACGGGATCCGCGGCAAGGGCCAGTATGTCGGCACATACATGGCTTGGCAGGCCAACAACAACGGCTGGTGGGGAGAGGGCGAGATCAAGTTCTACATGGACGGCGACAGGGACTTTCCGACGATCTGCGGCACCGGCACCGAGGACTACTTCTGCGGCTCCTACTGCTTCGTGGTCAAGGACGCCGCCGGCAAGGACCAGTACCGCGAGTTCACCACCCCCTATGCCGGCATGCCGCAGGTGATCCGCCCGGACGGCATGTGGAACACGCAGATGCGGTTCGGGCTGTACCGCTGGCACATCGTCGATCCGGTGCGCTTCGACAGCGACCTGCGGGTGACGATGCAGGCCCTGGGCTGGCGCGACGGCGGGAGGTACCTGCCGCTCAGAGAGGACATCGCCTCGGTGGCCTACTGGTACCAGACCGAGCCGCACAACCCCTTCCCAAAACTCCCGGACCGGGACGCCCTGGAGATCAACTGAGCAGGCCATGAATGCGGACACGTTCGCGATCGGCGCGGTCCAGCACCCCTGCGGGGATGATCGGCAGGTCAACCTGGACCGCGCCGTCGCGGGCATCCGCGAGGCCTCCGCCCGCGGGGCCCGCGTGATCTGCCTGCAGGAACTGTTCGCCTCGACCTACTTCTGCAAGGCCGCCGACGCTGCCCGTTTCGACCTGGCCGAGCCGGTTCCCGGGCCGACGGTCGAGGTCATGCAGCGCCTCGCCCGCGAGCTTCAGGTCGCCCTGGTCGTGCCGGTCTTCGAACGCCGGGCCGCCGGGGTGTATCATAACAGCGCGGCGGTCATCGACGCCGACGGGTCGCTGCTGGGCGTGTATCGCAAGATGCACATCCCGGACGACCCGCTGTACTGCGAGAAGTTCTATTTCACGCCCGGCGATGCCCGCGCTCCCGGCGGGGGCTTTGCGGTCTTCCGCACCCGCTGGGCGGCCGTCGGCGTGCTGATCTGCTGGGACCAGTGGTACCCCGAGGCGGCGCGGATCACCGCCCTGGCCGGGGCCGAGGTGCTCTGCTACCCCACGGCCATCGGCTGGCATCCGCGAGAGAAGGCCGCCCTCGGGGCCGAACAACTGGCCGCCTGGCAGACCGCCCAGCGGGCCCACGCCATCGCCAACGGCGTCTATGTCATGGCGGTCAACCGCATTGGGCACGAGCCCGAGCCCGGCACCGACGGACTGGAGTTCTTCGGGCACTCCTTCATCGCCGACCCCTTCGGCGTGGTGCTGGCCGAGGCCTCCGCCGACCGGCCCGAGGTGCTGACCGCCGTCTGCAGCCGCAGCCGGATCGAGGAGGTCCGCCGCGGATGGCCGTTTCTGCGCGACCGGCGGGTGGACGCCTACGGGCCGATCCTTCACCGCCTGCTGGACCGTCCGGAGGAAGCATGAGCGATCGATCCGGTCCGCCGCCGGTCGGCCTGATGCCCGCCGAGTGGGAGCCCCACGACGCCACATGGCTGAGCTGGCCCCACCAGGAAGAGGACTGGCCGGACAAGCTCGAGGCCGTGCGCTGGGTGTATCCCGAAATGGTGCGGGTGCTGGCGGAGTCCGAGCGGGTGGAGATCCTCTGCCGCGACGAGGAGGTCCTGGCCGACGCTCGCCGACGGCTGGAGGCCCATCGCGTGGATCCGGCCGGGTACCGGCTGCACGTCGTGCCCACCGATCGCGGCTGGATGCGCGACGCGGCCCCGACCGCCGTGCGGACCCCCGGCGGAGAGATCGTCTGGGTGGCCTGGCGGTTCAACGCCTGGGCCCGGTACGACAACTGGCGCCTGGACGCGGGTATCCCCCCGGCCGTCGGTCGGATCACCGGCCTGCCGGTGGTCCGGGCGATGCGCCCCGACCGGCCGGACGAGCCGCTGGTGCTGGAGGGCGGAGGCATCGAGACCGACGGGGCCGGCACGCTGCTGGTGACCGAGGAGTGCTTCCAGTCCGACGTGCAGCAGCGAAACCCCGGGCTGGACCGCCGCGGCTACGAGCGGGCCTTCGCCGACTGGCTGGGCATCCGCAAGACGATCTGGCTGGGCTGCGGCTGTGCCGGCGACGACACCCACGGGCACATCGACGACATCGCCCGCTTCACCGACCCGCGCACCGTGGTCCTGGCCTTCGAGCCCGACCCGGCGGACGCCAACCATGCCGCCTCGGTCGACAACCTCCGCCGGCTGACCGACGCGACCAATGCCGCCGGGGAGCCGCTGCGCGTGGTCCGCCTGCCGATGCCCCGGCCGGTCTGGTACGAGGATCAGCGTCTTCCAGCCAGCTACGCCAACTTCTACATCGCCAACACCGTGGTCATCGTGCCGACCTTCAATGACCCGGCCGACCGGGTGGCGCTGGAGACGCTGGCCGGCCTGTTCCCCGGGCGGCGGGTGGTCGGCATTCACGCGGTGGACCTGGTCCTGGGCCAGGGCACGCTGCACTGCCTGACCCAGCAGCAGCCGGCCGGCCGCTGACCGCGGCCGCAGATGTGCGGGAGAGAATCCCCGGGCGCGACGAAGCCCGTTCCTCCGGGGAGATAAATCCGGGCGTAACGTGGCGCGTTCCGTCGGAGGGCCCCGCTCCGTCGGGGCCGTGGGCTGGGATGCGGTGTTATAATCAGGCCTGGATGCGCGATGCTCGATGCTGTATCTTCGAATCGCGCCCTGAGCGACGTAACTCCTTTATCGACAAAGAGAAAACCGTTCAGCTTTCCTGCCGAACGGCCCTCAATCCAGTCCACTCGGGGCGGCTGCCCGAACTTCGAACCGGCCCGCGCCGTCGCCCCGTTCGCCTGGCCCTTCTTCGGACCCGTCGAACCCGTTTTTCCGGAGATCGACCGGCTCGTCACGCAGACTAAGTCTCGTTCGGCGCGGCCCGCCCGACCGGCCGCTGGCCGAGATTCCAGGGTAGACATGGATTGCACAACACAAATAGCCGCTCTGGCTGCTCTCTACATTGCCCCCCAAGATCTATGCCTCTGGTCGCTCCGGCACGAACCCTGTCTGGCCTGACAGGACCTGAATCGCGTCTCGTAGTCTTCCCCCGCGTGGGCGCAACCAAGACGGCATATTCTGAGGGTCCACTGTCAGCCAGGCGGTGTCCTTCCCGTTTGCGCCGCCGTGCTGAGATTGGAGGTTTCCTGTCTCCCTCCACTGCCGAAGCACCTCTGCCTTGGGTAGCACCCAGCAATGGGCGTCAAACGGGCTGACGCCGAAACAGATTACCAACTCATGGTTCTGGTCGCGTAACTGCTGGAACCTGTAGGAGCCGCCCCTCCACAAAGTGCTGAACTTTATCTCAACTCGCTTCCCTTCGATCAGCCTGTCCGCGTCGGAGTCAGGACTTCTTTGGACGTTGAAGCCGCGTGCAGCAAGCCAACCGGCAACCAGTTGCTCGCCGATCTTACCAACCTGGCGCGACGGACGAGTCTTGATCCACGCGAATGGTGAGCCCCTCCAGTTCTCGTCATCAGCCAGATAATCCGCTTCCAGGCTTGATGCGATGCCCGCCAGAATCTTCACATCAGGGTCGGTTATTTCACTCACATAAGCCTCCCACCGGCCTACGGATTCACCCGCGCCGTGTGCTTGCATTCCCTACGTCGCCGAGCCTCGAGCGTCATTGTCGGCCTGACACACGGCCTCAATGTACTTGTTCTTGATCGCTCTGATGTCCCGGAGGAGCGCTGACATCAGCCCGCTCATCTTTTCAGCCTTCGCCCCCCGACGGATTGCAGCGAGAACCGTCACACCCAGTTCAGCGTCGCTGGCCCTGGAGTGCAGGTGTTCTGGCAGCGAACCAAGCGTGAAATTCATGCACTCAAATGGAATCTCCGTGTGCTGGCCGCGCTTCTTCGTCGCGGCCAGAAGCACAAGCTGGTCTGGGGAGAGGATATACCAGCATCCTTGATTTGGCGCCCAAATGACGCACGCAATGAACTTGATGGGGCGGACCTGGTTGACCGTTCCCCCTTGGCCCACACTGGCGTGGCACTCCTTGACTTCAACATAATGGTCGATCCCATCGACCGTCACGATGACATCACCACGCCTCGCGTCGTCTGTGCCCCTGCTACTCGGCACCAACCGCAGGAATGCTTGCTCCGCGCCCTCACCTTCACGCCTGATTGCCTGTCGCTTGGTCATCTGGCCTCACGAATGCTGGTAATGCATGATCAAGTCAGAACGCGTGCGAGCTGCGACCTGGGGCCTTGTTGCGGTCTACGCCAAAAGCCCGGCCTCCTGGGCCAGACGTGCCTGAAGCTCGGCCGGCGGCGTGTAGTTGTGGAACCTTGGCCTGGCGAACGCGAGTCGTTTGACCATGACTTCCATCGCTTCAGGGTTGTTGTCGATGAGGACCGCGGAGCGTCCCTGTCGAACAGCGGCTTCGCCAAGAGTCCCGCTGCCGGCGAAGAAATCGAGGAGATGGTCCCCTGGGTTGGAATGGACCTTCACGAGGCGGCCGATGATCGAAAGCGGCTTCTGCGTCGGATACCCCGTCTTCTCCTTGCCGGTCGGGCTGACGATGGTGTTCCACCACACGTCCGTGGGCGTCTTCCCTCTCTCGGCCTTCTCGGGCCCTACCAGCCCCGGAGCCATATATGGAATACGGTCAATCTCGTCATACCGATACGTGTAGTTCTCGGGGTCCTTGGCGTACCAGAGGATGTTGTCGTGCTTGGCCGACCAACGTCGCTTTGAACGGGCGCCGTAGTCATACGCCCAGATGATCTCGTTCATGAAAGAGTCGCGCCCGAATATGCCGTCCAGCAGGACCTTGCAGTAGTGGACCTCGCGATAGTCAATGTGAAAGAAGAACGAGCCGGTCGGCGCGAGCAGCCGGTAGGCCTCATGGAGCCGCGGCTCGAGGAAGCCCATGTAGTCATCGAACGAGTCCAGATACGCCTTGGCTCCGATGCGGACGGTGCGATACCGATTGCCCTTGAACCCTACCCGGTCGCCGTCGTCGTCTCGCACGGTCTGAATCTGGGTCCGTGCCTGAACCTTGCCGGTGTTGAAGGGCGGGTCGATGTATATCAGCTCGAACGAGCCGGGCGGAAACTGCTTCAAGATACCCAGGTTGTCGCCAAAGTAAACGTCGAGCGTCACGTCCGTTTCGCTTGCCATCGCTTGTGCATCCTTCTCTGGCCCACCGCTCCGTGGCCCGTCAAGCCGCCGGTAGTCTATCACCTCGGCGACCAAAACAGCAACGAATAATCCGTGGCCTTCAGACGGGCCGCCGCGCCAGGCAGCACTGTCCCAAGCTCCGTCCTTTCGGTCCGTGCGTCCTTGTCGTGTGGGAGTGCCAACTCGAACCCAATGAGTTGCCCGCCCTGGCCGCTCGCTTGAAGCGGTTCCTCGACTCGTAGCCTTGTCCTGTCCCGCCGCTTTTTCCAGGAATCCCTGCAACAAAATCGCCCCTGCCGCAGAAGTAGGTGGGTGGAGGGGGCGGAGTTTCCGCCGCAGGGCCGGCGGACGGACGGCGGCGCGCGGCGGGGATTCCTGTCTCGCTCCAGGGCCGTCGAGGGGCCTTTTACGGGTAGGAGGCGGAGATTCGGGCGGTCGTCCGTCATCTTGCCGGTCGGCCGGGTATGTATGCAGTAGGCGGAGTGTGAGCCGCCGACGAGCACGCGGAAAGGAGTGCGGAACATGCTGCGGTACGCGATGGAACGCGGGGACTTCGAGGAACTGTTCCTCCTGGGACCGGGGGAGGCCGACGCCGAGGAGCGGCGAGGGCTGCTTGAGGCCGAGTACCCCAAGAGCACGGGCCAGGCGGTGGTGGAACTCAGGACGCGGGGGCTGGAAGCGACGGAGGCCGTCCTGGACTACCTCATCGAGAAGGGCGCGATTTCGTCCCCCGGGCGGCGATGGCCACAGGCGCAAGTGGAGGCGTGAGGACATCGACCGGGCGGCGGAGGTCCTGGACGCCGAGGGGTGCTACACGCCGGGGACGGTGATGCGGCAGGTCTTGAACCTGGACCCGGCCCAGGACGAGCGGGCGCGGCGTCAGGCCCTGGCCGAGCATCCCGAGGTCGTCTCGGCCGACTTGCTGGTGGTGGAAGTGGTGCCGGGCGCTGCGGGCGCGGGCGTTCGTGCGACGGCGCGGTATCGGCCGATGACGGCCGCGGAGACGGCCGAGTGGAAGCGCAAGGTCCGCGAGGCGGCGGCGCGAAAGGAGGCGCGAGCATGACCACGACGACGAACACGGGCGACGTGCTTCTTGCGGCCGAGGGAGTCTCGGTCCTCCAGGCCCGGTCGGAGACGGCGGACGCCGGGCCGCGCATCGAGGTCCTGGCTTACTCGGGCAACTTGATGCGCGTGCCGCACTGGGGCGACACCGTGGTCGCCCTGGACGGCCTGGACGTTTCGGGTCAGGTGCCGCTTCTGGCCGACCACGACGCGCGGGTGAGCGGCGTGGTGGGCCACGGCGAGGCCAGGGTCGTCGAAGGCAGGCTCCTCGTGACGGGCGTCCTGAGCGGGGCGGGCGAGGCGGCCCGGCAGGTGGCGGAACCGGCCCGGCGGGGCTTTGCTCTTCAGGCCAGCCTCGGCGTGGAGGTGCTGGAGCACGAGCGGGTCGCCCCCGACCGCAAGGTGGAGGCGAACGGTCGCGTTCTGTCCTCGCCGCGCGGCTTTGTGCTGGTGCGGCGGGGCAAGTTGCGGGAGGTGTCGCTTACGCCGGTGGCGGCGGACGCCGACACGCGGGTCTCGATTGCCGCCTCGGCGGCCGGAGGGAAAACGAGCATAGGCACGGATGCGATGAACGCGGGCGAGCAGGCGATTCGGGCGGACGAGCGGGAGCGGATGCGCCGCATCGAGGCGGCGTGCGCGGCTCCCGGCGGCGGCTGGGGCGAGAACAAGGCACGGGTGGAGGAACTGAAGGCGGCGGCCCTGGCCGGGGACATCACGGAGCAGGACCTGACGGCGCAACTCCTGACCATCCTTCGGGAGTCGCGTCCGAAGTGGTTCCCGCCGTCGCGGGGCTCGGGCCGGGCGGTCGGCCAGGCGACGCTGCTGGAGGCGGCGTTTCTGGACCACATGGGCCTGTCGGCCCTGGGCGAGAAGACCCTGGGCGCGATGGCGATCGAGCACGGCTCGGCGCTGGGGGCGACCCACGTCCTGGACCTGTGCCGGGCGGCCCTGGCGTATCAGTGCCGGGACGTGCCGCGCGGACGGGAGGACCTGGTTCGCGCGGCCTTGAGCACCTATGGCTTGCCGGTCGCCTGTCGAACGTGGCACACAAGATGCTCTTGGACAGCTACAACGAGGCGCCCGCGACGTGGCGGGCGTTCTGTTCGATTCGGAGCGTGAGCGACTTTCGGGACCACTTCGCCGTCCGGCCCTCGTTCGTGACGCCGCTGGAGCCGGTGGCTCCGGGCGGGGAACTGAAGCACGGGACGGTGGGCGAGTCGGTGACCACGTTCAAGGCCGACACGTTCGGTCGGATGCTGTCCATCGACCGCCGGGACCTGGTGAACGACGACCTGTCGCTGTTCCAGACGACGGCGCAGGCCCTGGGCCGGGCGGCCATGCGGACGCTGTCCGACCTGGTGTACGAGGTGTTGCTGGCCAACGGCAACGGGTTCTTCTCGACCGCCAACAAGAACCTCCTCGAGGGGGCGGACTCGGCGCTGGGCTTCGACAGCCTGGCCGCGGCCATCGCGTTGATGCGGGGCCAGCGGGACGCGGAGGGCAACGACCTGGACCTCAAGCCCGCCACGCTCCTGGCGCCGCCGGAGTTGGAGACGACGGCGCGGGCGCTTCTCAACAGCGAGTTCATTCAGAGGGCCGTCGATGTGCCGACGGGCAACAGCCTGCGGCAGGCGGTGAACCTGGAGGTCGAGCCGCGGTTGGCGAACGCGGCGAAGTTCGGCGCGGCGGCGTCCGACAAGCACTGGTACTTGTTCGCCGCGCCGGCGGCCAACCCGATGATCGTCGCGTTCCTGGACGGGCGTCAGACGCCGACGGTGGAGTTCTTCGGTCTGGAGCAGACCGTGGAGCGCCTGGCGGTCTCGTGGCGGGTGTTCCACGACATCGCCGCGGCGTTGTGCGACCCGCGCGCGGCGGTGCGGAGCAAGGGGCAAGCGTAGCCGTCCATGAGCGGGAGGGGCGGCGGACCGGCGCTGGGCCGTCGCCCCTTCGCCTCCCCCGTCACCAGGTCGTCCGTTCACAAGGCCATCGAGTTGCGGAAGGACCCATGAGCGTTGTTACGACGGAAGACAAGCCGCGCGGCATGAGCGACGGGGCCAGCGTCGCCACACTCCCGAGGCCGCTGTCGCTGCGTGAGCTGACGGCGAAGTACCCCTACGGCCAGCACCTCACCGGCTGGAACCCGCAGAATCCGCCGCAAGTGGAGCGAGCCTTCCGCGTGGGCTTTCGCATCGGGGCCGAGCGGTGCGCCTACTGCGACTTGGAGAAGACGGCCGACTTTGCGGACCGCATGCACCAGCGCCGCAGCGACATCTATTGGGGCGAGGCGAACCTCGGGTTCGACCGTTGGTCCGACCGCCGGGCAGCCCTGCTGCGGGGGGCGATGCAGGGCGGCCTGGCTGCAGTTCGCGCCCGGGCGATGGGCGTCAAGAAGGGCCTCGCCCCGTGGCTGGAGCGACTTCGCGCGTGGGCCGCCTAGGAGCCGATTCGACTCGACTGGTCTAGCGCCAAGCCACCCGACCCACCGGAGCCCGATGCTCCGCCCCTGCGGCAAGAAGAGGTCCCCCGCCGGCTCTGGTCCGGGGTCTATGGCCTGTGGGTCTTCATCGCCACGAAGGCCGAGCCGTTTCGAAGGGCAACCTTGAGCGGGCGCTGCATCCCGACCCGGCCGGGCGTCGCAAGGCGGT
Organism: uncultured Phycisphaerae bacterium; assembly: GCA_938005315.1. Classification (GTDB taxonomy): domain Bacteria; phylum Planctomycetota; class Phycisphaerae; order UBA1845; family PWPN01; genus CALLOB01. The sequence goes on along the minus strand of CALLOB010000056.1, from coordinate 13,201 downwards.
CGCGCCGCCGACAGCCACGCCGCCCGTCGTCCTGAGGCCGGTGCCCGTGATGGTCCTCCTGTCCGATGTGCGGCCCGAGCCGGTTGGCTGGCTTTGGCCCGGCCGCATCGCCTTGGGCAAGCTCACGCTCCTATGCGGCGACCCCGGCCTGGGACATTCCTTCATCACGCTGGACCTGGCCGCCCGCGTGTCAAGCGGCAAATGCTGGCCGGACCTGCCGCTCGTGCCGAACCCCGTCGGCGGCGTCGTGCTCCTCAGCGCCGAGGACGACCTGGCCGATACCATCCCACCGCGCCTCGATGCCGCCGGGGCCGACACGTCGCGCGTCGTGGCCCTCCAGGCGGTGCGGCGGCCACAGGTCGGCGGCGGCGCGCGGGAGGACTACTTCGACCTCACGGAGGACCTGCCCGCCCTGGAGGCGGCGATTCGGGCGACCGCCGACTGCCGCCTGGTAGTCATCGACCCGCTCACGGCCTACCTGGGCAAGACGGACTCGCATAAGAACGCCGAGGTGCGGGCCGTCCTGGCCAAGCTCTTCGACCTGGCGGCGCGGCACAAGGCGGCGGTCCTGGCGGTCACGCACCTGAACAAGGCGGGCGGGCTGCCCGCCATCTACAGGGCGATGGGCAGCCTGGCCTTCGTGGCGGCGGCCCGGGCCGTCTGGGCCGTGGTCCGCGACGACAACGACGAGACGGGCCGTCGGCGACTGTTCGTGCCGGTCAAGAACAACCTGGGGGCGGACGAGTCCGGCCTGGCCTACGCCCTGGAATTCGTCGGCGAGACAGCCCGCGTCGCGTGGGAGACCGAGCCTGTCGTCATTCGGGCCGACGATGCGCTCGGCGGCGGGCAGGCTTCCACGGCCCGCGAGGACGCCCGCAGGTTCGTTATCGACACGCTCACGGCTCACGACGGGGACGTGGCCTCGGACGAACTTTCCAAGGCGGCCAAGGCCGAGGGGATAAGCGAGCGTACGTTCCGGCGGGCCCGCAAGGCCGTGGCCGAGGTCTACAAGGAAAAAGGTAAGGGCGCGCAGTGGCGATGCCGGTTGAAAGGTGGCCAGCCATGCGCCCCCTGATCATCTTTGGCCACCTTGGCCATCTTGGCCGCCTTACCTCATCCCTTAGAGCAAGTAATGATCTTCTTTGGGTACGTTGGTCATGTTGCGAGGCAAAGGTGGCCAACCTGGCCAAAGACGGCCAAGGCGGCCACGACGGGGCTGGTGGCCGACTTGCCCTGTGTGGTGCGGCAACTCGTGGACGCCGCCCATCGACGTCGCCCGGTTCCTTCGCCCCGTGGCCGCTTCGAGACGCCGCCGGGAACGGTCGCGCGATTGAGGACAGTTACTTTATGAACAGCACGGAAACCCAAGTTGTGAACCTGACCGCCCGGCAGCGCCTCATCTTGGCCGCCGTCCTGGCGGATGGCCGCCTCCTGGCCGAGGGCGCGGGGGCCGCCGACCTGGCCTCGATGCCCTCGGCAAAGCGGGGCCGGTTCGTCCTGGCCGTGGCCCGCGCCCGCCGGGGCCTGGTCCGACCGGACCCGGAGCGGTGGCTCGGAAGGACTCCCACGGCCGGCGAGCGGGTCCTGTTCAGCCGGGACTACAGGCGGCTGGAGGCGATGGGCCTCCTGGAACGCGTGAACGAGCGGCACGGGCGGCGGACGACGCACCTGCGTCTGACCGAGGCGGGGACGCGGCTGGCTGAGGCGCTGCTGTCGGCGACGACGGAGACCGCCGGAGGCGAATGTGAACCGGACGACGAACCGTTCAACGCCAGTGCGGATGCGTGACCGGCAGCGCGCGCTCCCTCAGGCCATGCGGTCCCGGCGGCGGCAGCCAGGCCGTGATGCGGCCGTGCTCGGCCACCTGGCGGGCGTACTCGGCGACGCGACGCTCCCGCTCGGCGTCCGTCATGTCGAACCGCTTCATGCCGTGGCCGGTTAAGCCACCGGCGGGCGGCGGCCAGCGTCCGCATGGGTAATGACCTCCTCGACATGCATGTCCGCGCTCCTTTCGACGCTCGATGTCGGGGGGACATGAGGCCCAGGGGCAATGCCGCCGCCAAGCGGAATAACTGCTTTTTCAGCAATAACTTACGGCCGGGACGCGGCGGGAGGCCGTCCCCATGACCGTGACCTGCCCAGCCCGCATCCGCCCGCCAGTCCGCCGGAATCCGGCGGAATTGACTGAATTCCCCCGGGCAAACGGGCCTGATGATCAGGGGCCGGGGACGGCCGTGGAGCGCCCGCCGCGCCCAGCGTGGATTTCCGACGCGCTCCTCGCCGAGACCGTCGAGGTCTGGTCGGAGGCCTACGGACGGCCGCTGGACGAGGACGACGCCATCGAAATCCTGCGGAACGTCAAGCGGCTCGGAGAGGCGCTCCTGGATGCCAAACGGGAGATGCGGAAATGAAGGTCGTCGTCTGGGCGCGGGTCTCGTCGCGGGAGCAGCGCGAGGGCTACTCCATCGATGCCCAGCTTCGCGCCTGCCGGGACCGGGCAGCCAAGAACGGCTGGACCGTCCTGCGGGAGTTCGTCGTGGCCGAGTCGGCCAAGCGCGGCGCGGAGCGGGTCGCCTTCAACGAGATGTTCCAGTGGGTCCGAACCAACGCCCGCAGGGAGGGCATCAAGGCCATCCTGTCGCACAAGCTCGACCGGGTCTGCCGCAACATGCGCGACGCCGTCCGGCTCCAGGAATTGGAGGACGCCTGCGGGGTGCAACTGGCCTTCGTGGAAAACCAGTTCGGCTCGGGCGCGGCCGGGGCGCTGTCGTTCAACGTCATGGCCGCCGTGGCGCAGTACTACTCGGACAACCTCCGCTCCGAGGTCCTCAAGGGCATGGACGAGAAGGTCCGCCAAGGCTGGCCCACGGGCCTCGCGCCCTTCGGCTACCTCAACGTGGACGACAAGAACGAGCCGGGCCGGCCTAACCCGGTCGAGTCCAAGGCCGTGGCCCGCATCTTCGAGCACTACTCGACCGGCCAATATACCTTCGAAAGCCTGGCCGACAAACTGGCCGCCGAGGGGCACGTGTATCGGCCGAGCCCGCCGCGCTTCAACCGAACGGCTCTGTCCTACATCCTGAACAACCGCTTCTACATCGGCGAACTCCGCCGCAACGGCGGCGTCCACCGGGGCAAGTACCGCCTTCTTATCGACCAGCGGACGTTCGACGCCTGCCAGGACGTCCTGAAGGGCAAGAACCGCAGGACCGGCAACTCGGAAATCATGCTTTCAGGCGGCGTCCTGCGCTGCGCCGTCTGCGGGTACGCCATCACGGGCGAGAACATCCGCCGCAAACTGCGCGAGGGCGGGTGCAACACGCACGTCATATTACAAGTGCGGAAACAACCACAAGCCCGACGACCACCCGCCCGTCCGCTGGCGCGAGCCGGAACTGGAGCGCGCCATCCTGGACGACCTGGACACGATTCGCATCCCGGAGCCGCGCATTCGGTCCTGGTTCCGGGACGCCATCGAGGCCATGTTCGCCGACATCACCGTGGCCGAGACCGAGCGGCGCGAGGCCCTGGCCAAGCGGCGCTCGGAACTGGCCAACATGCAGGACCGGCTGCTGAACGCGTTCCTCCAGGGCCTGGTGGACGAGGCCGCGTTCAACGCCAAGAGCACGGAACTCAAGGCGCAACTGGCGGAGGTCGAGCGGCAGTTGGACGGCGCGGGCGCGGTCACCGAGGAGAACGGCAGGCTGGCGCTTTCGGTCTTCGACTTCAGCCAGAACCTCGCAGGTCTCTGGCGCGGTTCGAACTTCGCCTCCCGGCGGACCATCCTGGAGTGCGTCAGTTCGAACCGCCTGTTGAGTGGCGCAAGTCTCGTCCTGATAAAGAGAAGGCCGTTCGACTATCTCGCCGAACGGCCGTTTTTGAAGAAAAGTCGGGGCGACAGGATTTGAACCTGCGACCTCCTGGTCCCAAACCAGGCGCTCTAGCCAGGCTGAGCTACGCCCCGGGGCGGCGCGCGTTCCTGCCGTCGCCGGGCCGGCCGGCCCGGCGACAGGATCGGGTCGCGAGCCGGTCAGTCTCCATTAGAGGTACGCGTCAGGAGAATGTCAACGCGGCCGGCGAATTGCAAGCATTGCCGGGGCGGCGGCCGGGTATTCCCGGCGCGACGAGTGCGGGGGCTCATCGACGCGGGGCCTCAAAAACCCGGTCCGGCGGCGTGCTGCAATGCCCGGCGGGTTCCGGCGCGCCGGCGGTCGCTCCGTGCGTGCCGCCCGAGCCGACGGTTGGAGGCCTGCGGGGGTTTTTTCATGCGCTTTCGGCCTGGGGTGATGACATGGTGTGTGGTGGCGGCTTCATGGGCCCCCGGCGGGACGGCAGCCAGCGAGACCGGACCCTGAGCCAATCCGGTCTTCCAGGAAATCCTGATTGCGCGGCTGGAGATCCCCGAAACCCTCTCGCTGGAGCTCAATCTGCCCCCCTGGAACCGGGCGATGCGGCTGGTGGGCCTTCGCGAGCTCGGTCGGCATTCGGCTCCATGTGGTAGAGCCTGGGCGTGGTCGCCTGCGATTGGACGCGCGAGTCGGCAAGCCAGCCTGCTCCCAAGCCGAATCCTCGCAAACGGTGCCCGGTCCGTTCGGGTCGGACATCGGATTCATATTCGTCGGGGCGCACACCAATCGTGAACCTTCGGCCAACCCCAACCTGATCGGTTCCCTTCCGGTGCGATGATGCGGCCGGAGGTGTTCGATGACACAACGCGCGAAGCACTGGTCGGGGCTGGTGGCGGCCTGGGCACGCAGGGGAGGTAATCAGGGAGTGAACCTTCGACCAATCCAGCTCGGCTGAGCCGGCGGAATCGCGGCATGGAGGCGGGGCGGACCGGTCAGGCGACGGCATGGTGGCCGGGGTGGGAGCCGGAAAGGATGATCAGCCCTCGACGCTGAGCGTGCCGCAGGGCACGTCGGCCTCGGCGGAGGAGGGTGCAGAGGGGGGCGGCGAAGCTGCGGCGGCCCGTTCCTCGCGCAGCTTCTCGATCAGCATGACCCAGGTCTCGCGCTGGTACTCGAGGATGCCCAGAGCGTCCTCGGCGGGTTTGACGTTGCGGTTGCAGCAGGCCTCTACCAGCTTGTTGTAAACGAAGTTGTACAGGCCCGCCATGCGGGTGCAGAGGTTGCGGTCCACGTCGTAGTTCAACGCCGCCGTCATCTCCAGCATGATCCGCTGGGCGCGGCTGAAACCGTTGAACGCCGCCTCCCAGTCGCGGTTCTTCAGGCCGTCGATGCCCTGGCGGGTGAAACGCAGCGCCCCGTCGTACAGCATCAGATGGAGCTGTTCCGGCGTCGCCGTCATGACCATGTTTCGCAGGTATTCGTTGGAAGCGTTGGCCATGGCCGGACTTGTTATCGGTTCGCCACCCGCGCGGGTTGATTTCATTCCGCCCCGAAGACCGCGACCTCAGGATTCCCCGGGGCGGATGAAGGGTACCGCGGGGGCGGGGCCACACCCGGGAGTTTATCGGGCGTGGCGACGCCATGGGCACCACCGCGCCGCCCGGCCCGGAACCAGTCGGTCTTCATCCCGCGCCGGCGCGATGACTTGTGCTCCGCAGGGCGCGTCCGACCCTGTGCGCGTCGCTTGGCGAAGTCCGTTCACCTGCCGGATGACCGCGTGTTGGTGGCGGCCTGACTGGCCAGCCCGGCCAGCGTCTGCAGCGACGACTGCTGGTCCTGCATCTGGGCCAGGGCCTGCTCCATCGCGTAGAACTGGTTGTAAAGCCGCTGCTCCTTGCGCTTCAGCAGCTCCTCCAGCTCCCCGATCCGCTCCTTGAAACCGTCGATCCTGTCCTGCAGGCGGCGGCTCTGCCCGGGCAGAAGCCCGCCGACGGTGCTGGTCACGGCGTCCAGGTACTTCTTCAGCCGGGCGGCCACGCCCACCGGCACCGGCTTCTCGGTGCCGTCCGCCGCCCGGTCCACCCGCACGTAGCTGAAGAGCTTGCGCACCGACTCGGGATCCTCCTCGAAGGCCCGTCGCAGCCGCTCCTCGTTCACCGTCAGCCGGCTGCCGGTGGTCACGCTGATCCCGACGTCCGAGAGGCGTCGATAACGCAGGCTCGTGTCCCCGACCTCGCGGTTCACCTCCCCGTACAGCTGATTGTACAGCTGCAGCACCGCGTTCTCCCCCAGCAGCACCCCGCTGGTCTGCGTCGCGGGCACGTACCGCGTGAGTTCCCTGATGCGGTCGATGATGTCGTTGAACGACGAGGCGAACGACTTGACGTCGGTGACCACGCTCTCGATGTCCGCCGACACGGCCACGTCCACCGGGGCGCTGCCCGGGGCCACCAGCGTGAGCGTCAGCCCGTCGACCACGTCGCGGACGGTGTTGGAACTGCTGGTCACCACGATCGGGCCGGAGCCCCCGGCCCCCCCCACGATCAGCGTCGCGTCGCGCGCCTCGGTCAGCACGTTCAGGTCCAGGCCCGGGATGCCCCCGGAAAACGCCAGTTCTCCGGCCTTGCCGCTGATCCGCGAGGTGAGCACCAGGCGATGCGGGGCCGAGGTCGTGCCGTCGTTGATCACTGATGCGAACACCGGCAGTCCCGCGGCATTGATCTTGGACACCAGATCATCCAGCGTGTCGTCCGTGTCCGTCTCGATCACGGCGGTGTGCCGCCCCCGGATGACGTTGTCCGTCCCCGCGGTGCCGGCGATCCGCAGATCCGCCGCCGCCGTGCCGCCGCCGAGGTCCATGACCGTCAGCCGCGCAGCCCCGCCGCGATCATCCACGATCGCGATGCCGTCGCCGGTGTCGTTCAGCCGCGCGACCACACCCGGTGAAGCCCCCAGGGACTTCAGCGCCAGGTTGATCTCGTCGATCACGTCTCCGACCGTCCGGTGCACCGTGTCCCGCAGCGTCACGGTCACGTTCCGGCCGTCGCTGGTCGAGATCCCGAAGCTTGCCGGGCCGTTCGACAGGGCCACGCCCCGGCCCCCGTTGAGACTCGACAGCAGCGTGTTCTCGTGGATGACCCGGAGCTGCAGGTCGCCCCCCGCCGCGACGCCCCCGGCGAACGTACCGGCGATCGCCAGCCCGGCCGCCATGCCGCCCCCGCCGAGATCCTCGACGATCAGCGGCCCCGAGCCGGTGGTGACGTCGCGCACCACCAGCCCCGTGCCTCCGGGCCCCGTCTGAGCCGAAAGCCCTGGAACGGCGTTGATGCGGCCGATGACGTCCTGCAGCGTCTGGTCGCCGGTGAAGTCCACAACCTGCGTCGTTCCGTCGCGCAGCGTGAACCGCACCGCTCCGGTCGATACGCCGCGGCCTCCGGCCAGCGAACTGAGCAGCACCGTGTTCAGGCCGGCCACCAGGTCGCGGGTTCGCAGCGTGTCGCCGTGGAACGCCGCCGTCAGCCCGAGTCGCCCGGCCGCCGGCCCGTTGATCGCCGTCACCCGCGGGACGCCCGACCCGACGGTGTGATCCACCAGCACCAGGGCGTTGTTCTCCAGCCGCACCTCCAGCCGCCCCGGGTCATTGACCGCCCCGGAGGCGTCCCGGGCGTACTGGATCGCACGCTGCACCGCCCCGACGGTGTCGAACCGGTAGATCGCCGAACCCTTGAAGCTGCCCGTCGCGCTCTGTCCGGAGATGCCCAGGTCCCGGGCGGCCGTCCCGCTCACGTCCTCCACCTTCAGATCCGCGGCCGTCCCCCCGGTGCTGTCGCTGATGAACAAGGCGTTGCCGCTCACCAGCACGCTCACCCCCAGCGGCCCGCCGCCGCTCACCGTCGCGCCGTTGATCGCCTCCACCACCTGATGCAGCGTCGACATCCCGCTCAGGTCGATCTCCGCCGACTCGCCGCGCCGGTTGGTGATCCGGACGGTCGCCGACGCGGTGCTCACCCCCCGGCCGTCGTTGAGTTCCATCAGATGCGTCGAGTCGTCGTAGCTGCTGCCGGCGGTCTTCAGCCGCAGCCGACCGAGGTTGATCGTCAGAACCGACCCGTCTTTCAACTCCACCGCGAAGTCCGCCCGATCGCGGTCGAAGGGCACCCCGGCCCCGTCGTTCAACAGGTTCAATCGCGTCCCGACGGTCAGATCGATAACGTCGCGGCCGATGATCCGCCCGTCGATCGTCCCGTCGTCGCCGTCGGACCCCGCAATGCCCAGATCCCGGGCCGTGAAACCGCCGGCCAGGTCCGAGATCGACAGCGTGCCGGTCGTCAGCCCGGTCTCATCGGCCACGATGATTCGATCCCCGCTGGTGTAAGCCCGAACGTTGACCGCCGTCTGCCCGTTGATCGCCTCCAGAACGTCCGCCACCGTCTGAACCGCCCGCAGGTCCACCGTGGCCGAGGCCCCGCTGCGATCCGAGATCCGGATCAGGCCCCGCCGTACCCCCGCGCCGCCGTTGAGGTCCGCCAGCAGCGTCGGCTGATCCACCCGGCCGCCCCCGACCCGCAGATTCAGCACCCCCGCGCCCACCGGCGTCTGGTTGCGGTCCGCGAAGCCCTGTGAAACCACCTGGTGCGTTGATACCAGCGAACGCACCTGGAAGGTGTAAGTCCCCGCCGCCGTACGCGGCGCCGCCGCCGCCCTCAGCACCGACTCGTTCGTGCTCGTCGCACGCTTCACCGTGAAGCTGCTGGGCAACGCCAGCCGCGACACCGCCGACTTCCAGGCCGTAACCCTCGCGGTCAGCTCGGTGTAGGCCGTCTGCTGCTCGGTGGCCTTGACGATCCTCTTCTGCAGCAGGTCCACCGGACGACGCTCGATCTTCATCAGCTGCGTCACGATGTCCTGGATGTTCAGGCCCGAGATCAGCCCGACGCCCGTTGTGATGGTGCCCATCGACGCTCGACCTCCTCGCCTCGCGGCTTGCGCCCACATACGCGTGCGTGGTCCCTCGGACCGGTTCGCCCGATGCGCGCAGCCCGAAACGATCCGCCGCCGCCAGCCTCCGCAGGCAGCGCGGACTCCCGGCGCAGACCCTCCCTGGTCCCATAGATCATCGGAAACCCCGTAACCGGGGCTGAAACCCCCTCCCGTGCTTTAGGGCCGCAGCGGAGCGGGAATTCACGAACGTCAATCCAAGCCGCCGATTATCGGACCCAGGCAGCCTTTGGCGCCGCGGGTCTCGGCGGTCCCGAACCGCTCCGGTCCGCCGGTCGGTTGGCCCGCCATCGACCCGACCCGTAAGGTAACCGACCTGCGGAGGTGCGACGCCATGCGGCAGGAACGGCCATTGAGACTGCTGGCCGCGGCCACAGCCTTTTGGATTCCCATGGCCGGCCGGGCTGTGGTGATGACTCCTACGGTCGATCCGTCGAAGGTCCGGACGCCCCGTTTGCCGTCCGGGTCGGCGCAAATCCTTTGCTCCTGGTTCGCGTCGGGCTGGAAGCCCCCGTTTACCACGCCCGGTTCACCGCCGACCGCCCCGTCCCCGTCACCGTGACGCTGTTGCGGGACCGGTTGGTTGCCGCGGAGATCCGCCCCGACCGCTTCGACCGCGACCTGGAGACTTCCGGCGCCTCGGTCTCGTTGCGGGCCGGGGGGGCGGACCGCAAGTGCGCCTCCTGACCTGCATCCACAACGTGCTGTTCGAGAACAGCGACCTGGTGCGCTGCTCGCGCGGGGCTGCCGTGTGGGCCCGCGACGGCGGCACGGTGGCCAACGTCCTCCGGCGCGACGTGCGCATGCGGCTGGTCGTGTACCCCGGCGAGCGGCTCAGCGGACAGCCGTTCTACGTCATGGCCCGCAAACGACACGGCGCCAGCCGTGTCCGCGGCGTGCGCTTCGAGCGGATCGACGCCTCGGCCCCCTGGTTCAGCCATCCGAGTCCGGCCCCGGCCGCTCGATCGACGACGTGACCTTCGAAGACTGCCGCCGCCGCGCGCAGCCGCGTAGCGACAGGACCAAGCCCCGTTTCTTCTTCGAGTTCGACCACACCCGCGGCGGCGTTTTTCGCACGCCGACCGTGGACTTCAGCGCTGCCGATCCGGCACACTGGAGGGGCCTGTGGCCGGCCGATGCCGACGTGGTCGCAGAAGGCGTGGAGCAGAAGACCCCGTCCGGCCGATAACCGCTCATGGAGGCCCGGCCGCACCGCCCGTGATCAAGAGCCGCGATGCACGCTGCCACGTATCCCGGAACCCGTCGCCGACGACCCCTCGTGTGGCGCCGCCCGGCCGCCCCTTGCCTGCTGCTGGGGGTGGTCATGGTCGGCTGCGAAGGTCCCGGCCGCGTGGTCCCCACGTTGCCGGCCCCGGTGACCGAGTTTCACCCGGCCGCGCCCCGGCCCGCGCCTCGCCCGTCGGCTCAGCCGCCTCCGTCGGCACGCGGCGACATCCGCGGGGCGAAGATCGTGATCGACGCCGGTCACGGCGGTCGCGATCCCGGAGCCGGTAAGGGCACCAAATCGCGCCTGCCGGAAAAGACCATCACCCTCGACATCGCCAACCGCCTCGTCAAGAGCCTCAGGGCCATGGGAGCCACGGTCTACCCCACCCGTACCAGCGACACCTACCCCTCGCTCAATGACCGCGTCGCCCTGGCCGAACGCGTCAAGGCCGACCTTTTCGTATCCATCCACGCCGACTCCGCGCGCAACCCCGACGCCTCCGGCGTGGGCATCTTCATCTACAACCAGGCCTCGACCGCCAGCCAGCGAGCGGCGATGAGCATGGCCGCGGCCATCGAAGCCGCAGGGCTGGAATGCCGGGGCGTCCAGCGGGCCAACTTCCACGTGCTTCGCGAGCACAACCGGCCGGCTATGCTCATCGAGTGCGGCTTCCTGACCAACTCCGGCGACGCCGCCCGCCTCAACGATCCCGATTACCGCGCCCGTCTCGCCGCCGCCATCGCCGACGGCATCGTCCGCTTCTTCACCAGATAGGGTCCGCGCACGCCCTCCCGGCCGGAAGATACTCCGTGCTTGCATCGGCCCGCGCCTGCCGAGAAGATGACGCCATGAGCGGTACGCCCGACCCGCCATACCAGGCAGGCGTCCGGGAACCGTGGGTCCGCCTGCGCTCGGTGCCCTCCGGCCCGTTCGTCTATCGCCGTATGGTCGCCCAGCCCGATCCGGTCGCCGCCGCGGGCGACGTCGTCGCGGTGCTCGACAGGGGCGGCCGGTTGATCGGACGCGGTTTCTATCACGACCGATCGCAGATCTCCGTCCGGATGCTTGCCTGGGACGAGACCCCGGTCGATGAACGCTTCTTTTCCCGCCGGATCGCGGCGGCCCTGGAATGGCGGAAGCGCCTGCTCGGGGCAGATCTCTCTACCAACGCCTGCCGCCTGGTCCACGCCGAGGGCGACGGCCTGAGCGGTCTGATCGTCGAACGCTACGGCGATTTTGCGGCCTTCGAGATCTTCTCTCTGGGCGTCTATCGGCGGCTGGAGATGTTCAAACGCCTGCTGGCCGAATGCGGCGGGCCGTCCCGTTTCGTGGTCCGGGCCGACCGCCGCGTCGAACAGATGGAAGGCTTCACCGTGGACCGGGGCGACTCGGATCCCGTTCCGGAAACCGTGGAGGTGCGCGAACACGGCGTGCGCTACCGCGTGGACCTTCGCGCCGGACACAAGACCGGCTTCTTCTGCGACCAGCGCGACAACCGCCGCCGGCTGGCCGGCCTGTGCGCCGGAGCACGGGTGCTCGACGTCTGCTGCTACACCGGCGGCTTCGGTATCTGCGCGGCCCTGCTCGGGCAGGCCGCCGCCGTCACCGGCATCGACCTGGACGAACAAGCCGTCGCCCTGGCCCGGCGCAACGCCAAGCTCAATCAGGTGCACGCCCGTCACGTCCACGCCGACGCCTTCGGCTGGCTCCGACAGGCCCGCGAGTCGGGCCGCAGGTGGGACGTGATCGTGCTGGACCCGCCCAAGTTCGTCCCGACCCGCGACGAGATCGACGAAGGCACGCGCAAGTACGCCGACCTCAACGCCATGGCCATGAGCGTGCTGGAACCCGGCGGACTGCTGCTGACCTGCTCGTGCTCGGGGCTCGTGGGCCGCGAACACTTCACCGAGATCGTCGCGGCCGCCGCCCGCAGGGCCCGTCGCCCGCTGCAGATTCTGGACCGCAGCGGCGCCGCCCCCGACCACCCGATCATGGCCGACTGCCCCGAAAGCGAGTATCTCAAGGCCCTCTGGACACGCCTGCCCTGATCGATGCTTACCCCATCCGCCGACCGCCGCCGAACCCGGACCATCCGGCTGCCGGATTACCGGACCGCCCCGGCCGCCGCGCCCCCTCGTGGGGCGATTTCTGTCTCGCCCGACCCCTTTGCCGGCGACCGTATCGTATGTTTCACCCGACCGAGTGGAACGAGCCGGTTACAACCTCTCGATCGCCAGGCCGACAGGAGCGACAAGATGCCCGCTGCCGCCGCGGAAATCCTCAAACGATCCGCAGTCATTCCGTCCATGCCCCAGGTCGTCACCCGCTTCCTGGAGATCGTCCAGGACCCGCATTTCGACTACCACGACGTGGTCGACGTCCTCTCGGCCGACCCCGGGACCGCCGGCGAGATCCTCCGGCTGGCGAACTCCTCGCTCTTCGGCGTGACCCGCCGCGTCAGCTCGCTGGTACACGCCATGGCTCTGCTGGGACTGCGTCGCGTGCGTTCGCTGGTCCTCGGGCGCTACATCGTCGAAAGCATCGACAGGCACCTCGTGACCCACATCGACACCGGCTACTTCTGGCGCCGCTCGCTCACCACTGCGGGGCTGGCCGGCCATTTCGCCGGCCGGCTGGCCGGAAACGACCGTGAGGACGCCTTCATCTCCGGCCTGCTGGCCGACCTGGGCGTCATCGTGCTCGACGAGGTCTTCCCCGATGAGTATGCCGCCGTCACCGGCCAGTATCGCTCCGGCGGAGCGCCCGCCCTGGCCGTCGAGGAGACTGCCCGTGTGGGCATGCATCACGGCCAGGCTTCGGCCCTGATCCTGGAACACTGGATGCTGCCCGAGACGGTCTGCGAAGCCGTCCGCCGCCATCCCCGGGAAATCGAGGACCCCGACGCACCGGCCCTGTCACGTATCGTCGGGGCCGCCGACGCGATCGCCCGGTTGCTGGGCGATAGCCCCGCTGAGATCGACGAGCACGCGCACGAATGCATGAAGATCGCCCGGGAACTCGGGCTGGACGAGCCGGTGTTCTGCCAGATCCTGCTGGACGTCGAGGCGGGCATCGATGAACTGGCCCGCACGCTGCACCTTGCAACGTCGCCGTCGCACACCATCCT
>CALLOB010000055.1 GCA_938005315.1 uncultured Phycisphaerae bacterium | reverse complement strand
GTCATCACATAGATGAAGTCCGCCCGCCCGAGCATCTCCGGCGTCAGCGCCCGCGAACGATGACGCGACAGGTCCACGCCGCGCCCGGCGAGCACCCGCACCGCTTCCGGACTGGCGGGAATTCCTTCCATCGCCGACACCCCCGCCGACTCGACATGATAACCCCGATCGCCGAGCGCGTCTTCATCGCAGCCCAGCCGTTCGGCCAGCAGCCGCCGGAGGATGCCCTCGGCCATCGGACTGCGGCAGGTGTTTCCGGCACAGACCAGCAGGAAGCTCACCTGGGCCAGCCGCCGGAGCGTCCGCGCGTCGATCACGCCCTCCCGCACCAGCTCATAACCGTCCCGGCGAACCCGGACGATCGTCGAGGCCCGGGCATATCGCGACCGCCCGCCGTCCAGCGCCAGGTCCACCTCGTCGCCCAACGCCTCCAGGGCCTCATGCACATCGACCGCCGCCCGCCCCCCCGCCGGGTTGGCGCTGGCCGCGACCACCGGAAGCCGGCTCTCGGTCAGAAAATCCGCCGCCACACGGTCGTCCGGGCAGCGCAACCCGATGTCGCCCTCATAATAGAGCGCCGAAGCCACCGCCGGACCGTGTTCCCGCACGATCCGGGCCTCCAGCGGGTCTGCAACATGGAAGATCAGCGTCAACGGCCCCGGCAGGGCCTTGTCCACCAGCCGGCGCCCCAGCCCCTGCAAATCCGGCACGAAATGCTCGACGAGCGACCGCGACCCGATGTGCACCGTGAAGGGCTTGCCGTCGGTCCGCCCTTTCAGACGCCTCAGCCGGTCCAGCGCGGCCGGATCGGCGGCGTTCACTCCCACGCCATAGACCGTCTCGGTCGGAAACACCACGATCCGCCCGGACGCCAGCGCGGCCGCCGCCAACCGGATCTGTTCCCGGTATTCCGCGCCGCCGGTGACTTTCAGGACAGTCGTCTTCATCCCCGGCCAGCCTCGGTTCTCCTGCGCGACCCCGCGGCACAGCGGACGCCATCCCGGCAACCGCCTGCACAAGGGCCGCGCCCACGGCGGGCCCCGAAACACCCCCGGGAGGCCGAACATCCCGGCACACGCCTGATCGACCCCCGCCGACGGGGTTTCCTGCAACGGGCATGCAGGTATGGATCAGCGACGTCAGAGAATGCGCGATTATTGAAAGCCCCCGCGCGGGTGTCAAGCCCGGAGCCGACGCCTACGACATTGACCTTCCGGACCCGACAACCGAACATGGTCGCGATGCGTCCGCTTTCCCGGCCGACGTCCGGAAACCAACGCAGCGGCGCCGCGAGCCGCCGTGATACGAGGACGATCCGATGCCCAGCGGCCTGCTGAAGGCCTGTTCGACTGCGGCTGTCCTGCTGCCGCTCCTCTGTCCGACACGGCTTCACGCTCAGGATGCCGGCCCCCTGCCGCCGCTGGTGACGCCGGAGACCCGGACGGCCATCGAGCGCGGCCTGAGGTTCCTCGGGCAAACCCAGTCCCGCGACGGCAGCTGGCGGCACTCCGGCGACTTCGGGCAGTACCCGGTGGCCATGACCGCGCTGGCCGGGCTGGCCCTGCTGGCCGGCGGAAACACCGCCACCGAAGGCCCCTGGGCTCCGCAGGTCGCCCGCGCGGCGGACTTTCTGCTGGCCAGCGCCGGTCCCGAGGGCCTGATCTCCTCGCCGGACGAAGAGACGCGCAGTATGCACGGCCACGGCTTCAGCCTCCTGTTTCTGGCCGAACTGCTGGGCGTCGACGGCGATCTGGCCCGCCAGGAACGCATCCGGGCGGTGCTGCGACGGGCCGTGGACCTGACCGCCCGTTCTCAGAGCGAGTTGGGCGGCTGGATGTACACCCCCGATTCTCGAAGCGACGAGGGCTCGGTGACGATCACCCAGCTGCAGGGCCTGCGGGCCTGCCGCAACGCCGGCATCGCCGTGCCCAAGGCGGTCATCGATGCCGCCCTGGGCTATCTGGAGAAGTCCGTCCTGCCCGACGGCGGCATCGCCTACCGCGCCGACCGTCAGGGGGAAAGCCGGCCCCCGATCACCGCCGCGGCGGTGGCCTGCTGGTACAATGCCGGCCTGTACGAACATCCGCTGGCCGTCAAGGCCCTGGAGTACACGCGGCGGCGGATCGGACGAGGAGCCACTCAGGAGGGCACCTGGGGACATTACTTCTACGCCCACCTGTACATGTCCCAGATCATGTGGCTCAGCAGCCGCGAGAACTGGGAGTGGTATTTCCCGGCCATGCGCGACCGCCTGCTGGCCACGCAACTGGCCGACGGGTCGTGGATCGGCGATTCGGTGGGCAAGACCTACGGCACCGCCATCGCCCTGCTGATCCTGCAGACGCCGATGGGTTATCTGCCGATCCTGCAACGCTGAACAAAAGACCGGCGAGGTGAACGCATGACCGACATGGCCGACACGATGGGCCGCGAAACCCCTCCCGACGGCGACGACGTGGCCGCGGTCGCGCAGCTCCGCCAGGCTCACGACCGCATCCGGGCCGAGCTGGCCCGCGTCATCGTGGGCCAGGACCGGGTCGTCGAGGAGCTGCTCATCGCCCTGTTCGCCGGCGGACATTGCATCCTCGAGGGCGTCCCGGGCCTGGCCAAGACCCTCATGATCTCCACACTGGCCCGGGCCCTGGACCTGGCCTTCTCCCGCATCCAGTTCACGCCCGACCTGATGCCCTCGGACATCACCGGTACCGAGGTCATCCAGGAGGACAAGGCCACCGGCGCCCGATCCTTCCGCTTCCTGCCCGGGCCGGTGTTTACCCAGGTGCTCCTGGCCGACGAGATCAACCGCACGCCCCCCAAGACCCAGGCCGCTCTGCTGGAGGCCATGCAGGAGCGCCAGGTCACCGCCGGCGGACGCCGCCACCCGCTGGAACGTCCCTTCTTCGTGCTGGCCACCCAGAACCCCATCGAGCAGGAAGGCACCTACCCGCTGCCCGAGGCCCAGCAGGACCGCTTCATGTTCAAGGTCTTCGTCGGCTACCCCAGCTACGAGGAGGAACTGGCCGTGGCCGCTCTGACCGCCGATGAGGTCGAGCGCCGGCGCGATGCCGTCCCGAAAGTGCTCGATGCCGCCACCGTCCTGGCCATGCAGGCCCTGGTGCAGCGCGTGCCGGCCGCCGGGCATGTCGCCCGCCACGCCCTGGACCTGGTCCGACGCACCCGCCCCCATGGCGGCGATGGTCGCGACGGCCCCGCCCCGCCCGATTTCGTCCGTGAGATGGTCCGCTGGGGCGCCGGCCCCCGGGCCGTGCAGTGCATCATGCAGGCCGCCCGGGCCAGGGCCGTGCTCCACGGGCGCTGCCACGTGGCTATCGAGGACGTCCGCGCCGTCGCCCACCCCGTGCTGCGTCACCGCCTGGTCGTCAGCTACGCGGCCGAGGCCCAGGGCTACTCGCCCGACCGGATCATCGATGAACTCCTGGCCGCCACCCCGGCCGACGCTTCCGCGCTTGACCATGACCCGCGCATCCGACAGGTATCTGGATCCTGAGGTTCTCGCCCGCGCCGCGCGGCTCGAGCTCCGCGCCCGCATGGTCGTCGAGGGCTTCGTCTCCGGGCTGCATCGCAGCCCCTACCACGGCTACAGCGTGGAATTCGCCGCCCATCGCGAGTACGCCCCGGGCGACGATACCCGCCACATCGACTGGCGCCTCTTCGGCCGCGGCGACCGCCTGTACATCAAGCAGTACGAGGAGGAGACCAACCTGCGGGCCCATGTCGTGCTGGACTGCTCCGGCTCGATGCTCTACCCCGAGAACCCTCCGCCCGGCCGGCTCGACAAGCAGGATTACGCCCGCACTCTGGCCGCGGCCGTGCTGTGGCTGCTGATCCACCAGGGCGACGCCTGCGGACTGGTGCTGTTCGACGAGTCCATCCTCCGGCACGTGCCCCCCACCGCCCGGCGCGACCAGCTCGCGCCGATGCTCGAACGGATCGCCGCCCAGCCGTCCGGCGGGAGAACGGACATGCGCCGGCTGTTCGCCGAACTGCCCGATCTGGTCTCCCGACGCGGACTGGTGGTGTTGATCAGCGATCTGCTGGCCGACGTCGACATCGTCGCCGCGGGCCTGCACCGTCTCCGCCACGCCGGCCACGACGTGCTGGTGCTGCACGTCATGGACGCCGACGAGCTGACCTTTCCGTTCGCCGAACGCACCCTGTTCGAAGGGATCGAGGCGCCCGATGTGCGGGTGGCGACCGATCCGCAGGCCCTGCGCCGCAGCTACCTGGAGGCCGTCGAACGCTTCATCGCCCGCCTGCGGTCGGCCTGCATCGACCACCGCATCGACTACGCCCTGCTGTCCACCGCCGACCCGCCGGCCGCCGGCCTGTCGGCCTGCCTGGCAGCCCGCATGCGCCGGTTCCACGGTGCATGAACGGGGTTTCGTGACGCTTCAGGGGGCCGCAGATTCTTCCGGAGGGCCCCGCTCCGTCGGGGCCGCAAGAATGGGCAAGAGAAGGCCCGTGAATCAGGCCGCGACCGGGCGCGTCCCTACGACGACCGCACGTTCGGACGCGACGGAGCAAGTCCCTCCGGCGTTCCAGGCTCTGCCGGTGCCGTCGCGCACTCCATGAACGCGCTGGCGACGCTCAACGGAATACGATCTCGCCGAAGTACTCCGGCACGTGGAAGTCCGGCCGCGGGCGGTCCACGAACGCCCACGTCAGCCAGTGCGGATGGCTCGTGGCGTCCGCGCATTTGAAGAAGTTGGCCCGCCACACGACCCCCGGCGCGGGCATCACCGCGTCGGGCCTGTACTTGCGCAGCATGGCGGTGGGAAGGCGGTATTCCACCGTCCAGGTCGTCGGCTCGGTGATCTCCGGATCCACGATCCGCGGCATGGTGTGGGCCACCTGGATCGAGGCGACATCCTCCGGATCCAGCGGCTTCATGTCCCGGCGCGGTATCTTCTGGAAATGAAGCAGCATCGTGCCGCCGCAGTTCATCTCCAGGTTGAAGTAGCCTCCGGCGGTGTCGGCGGCCGGTGCGAAGAAGAACTCCACGCAGCTGTCGGCGCACACCCGCCCCTGATGCGCCGGCGTCACCGCCCGCACGTAGCGGTCGTCCACCCGGAAGATCACGTATACCGCCTCGTCGTCCCAGGCCAGCCGGGCCTGCGTCCTCGGCCGGTGGGCCGGGCGTTCGCCCATGAAGTGCCCCAGCTCCAGCGCCGGCACGTCTCGCCAGGCCGGCTTGTCCCAGACGGCGTCCAGGGGAATCGGCTCTTTCGCCCGCCGTACCTCGTAACGCATCATTCCGCCCCGCTCCGCCGTGCCGCAGCCGGCGAGGGCCGCGATCAGCGCCCCCGCCGCCGGACCGCTACAGCCCCATCGTGTGATAGCCCGCGTCCACATAGATGTTCTCCCCCGTCACGCCGCTGGACAGGTCGCTCAGCAGGTACACGGCCGACTTGCCGACCTCCTCGGTGTCGATGTTGCGCTTCAGCGGGGCCTTCTTTTCCACCCAGTCGAACATCTCGTCGATCCCGCCGACCGCCATGGCCGAGAGCGTCCGGCACGGCCCGGCCGACAACGTGTTGACCCGGATCCCATCCGGCCCCAGCTCGCTGGCCAGATACCGGGCCGCGGTCTCCAGCGCTGCCTTGGCCACGCCCATCACGTTGTATCCCGGCACGACCTTCTCCGCCCCGTAGTAGCTCAGCGCCAGGATTGAACCCCCGCGCGGCATCAACGGCCGGGCCGCCCGGGCCACCGCCACCAGCGTATAGGCCGAAATGTCCAGGGCCTGCGTCCAGACCGCCCGCGGCGTCTGCCAGAACATGCCCATCCGCAGGTACTCCTTGTCCGCGAAGGCGATCGAGTGGACCACGAAGTCCAGCGCCCCGAACCTCGCCCCGGCCGCCTCGAACAGCCCGGTGATATCCTCGTCCCGCGAGACGTCGCACGGGTGCAGCCACGCTCCGGTCACCCCGCCGCGATCCAGCGTCTGGCGAACACGGCGCTCCATCTTCTCGCCCGGCAGATACGAGAAACCGCACTCGGCCCCGTGCTCGATCAACGCGCGGGCAATGTGCCAGGCGATGCTTCGCTCGTTGGCCACGCCCAGAATGATCCCTTTGTGCCCAGTCAGCAGACCCATGATGCCTCTGCGTCCCGCCTTCCCCCCTGATTCGGGCCGACCGCCACGCCCGAAACGCGGGATTCTATGCGTCAAATCCTTTGGAGACAAGAACTTGCCGCACTTCAAACCGGACCGAAGCCCGCCGGACGACCTTCCCGAGGCCACCACTCGCTGTAAGCTTCCCGGACCATTGAGTTTACACCCCGCGTGACGTGGACCGCCCGACCGGCGTACACTGCCGGCACGAAACACTTTTCACAGAGCCGAGGACGTGTCGATGAACAAGCCCGTCATGGTGTTGCTGGCCGCAGCCGCCGGCCTGCATCTCAGCACCGCCCCGGACATGGCCGCGGACGCCCCGGCCGAATCGAGCCGGCCGGCCACCCGTTCGGCCATCAATTACGACGAGTCGAAGGTGCCGGCCTACGCCCTGCCGGATCCGCTGAGGTTTCAGGACGGAACCGAGGTTCGGGACGCTCAGGCCTGGCGCCGCCGCCGCGAGGAGATCCTCGAACTGTTCCGCACCCATGTCTATGGCCGGGCGCCGGCCGCACCCGAAGGCATGCGCTTCGAGCGGTTCGACGAGAGCCCCGCGGCCCTGGGAGGCCTGGCCCTGAGGCGGCAGGTGACCGTGCATCTCAAGCCCGACGCCGACGAGCCGAGCATGGATCTGCTGCTCTACCTGCCGGCCGATCGACGCGGCCCCGTGCCGGTGTTCGCCATGCTCAACTTCCGCGGCAACCAGGAGGTGCATCCCGACCCGGGCATCCGCCTCACGCGCCGCTGGGTGTTGAACGCACCGGACAAGGGCATCACCGAACATCGCGCCGTCGAGCAGGCCCGCGGCTCGGACGCCTCGCGCTACCCGGTCGAACTGATCCTCCGGCGCGGCTACGGCCTGGTCACGGTGTGCTGCGCCGACATCGATCCGGACTTCGACGACGGCTTCGCCAACGGCGTCCACGGAGCCTTCGATCCGCCCGGCGTGCCGCGGGCACCCGATGCCTGGGGCACCATCTCGGCCTGGGCCTGGGGCCTCAGCCGGGTGATGGACTACCTGCGGACCGACCCCGACGTCGATGGCGACCGCGTCGTCGCGATCGGCCACTCGCGCATGGGCAAGACCGCCCTGTGGGCCGCCGCCCAGGACGAGCGCTTCGCCATCGCGATCTCCAACAACTCCGGCTGCGGGGGCGCCGCCCTGAGTCGACGGGCGTACGGGGAGACCGTGGAGAGCATCAACGGCATGTTCCCGCACTGGTTCTGCATGAACTTCCGCCGCTACAACGGCCGGGAAGGCGACCTGCCCGTGGACCAGCACATGCTGATCGCCCTGATCGCCCCGCGCCCGGTGTATGTGGCCAGCGCGGAGGAGGACCGCTGGGCCGACCCGCGCGGCGAGTTCCTGGCCGCCCGCGCAGCCCACCCCGTCTATCGCCTGCTGGGCACCGACGGATTGCCGGTCGAAGAGATGCCTCCGGTCGGCCGGGCGGCGACCGGAACTATCGGCTACCACTGCCGTCCGGGTTCACACGACGTCACCGAGTACGATTGGCGGCAGTACCTGGACTTCGCGGATCGGCACTTCTCGCGTGCCCGGCCCGCCTCCGAAGGCGGCGATCCGCGCTGATTCACCACCGCGGCGCGATCGGCAGCAGCCCGAATCGCCGGTGGCGGACAACGACCCG
Source organism: uncultured Phycisphaerae bacterium (assembly GCA_938005315.1). Taxonomy (GTDB): domain Bacteria; phylum Planctomycetota; class Phycisphaerae; order UBA1845; family PWPN01; genus CALLOB01. The sequence continues at coordinate 45,853 of CALLOB010000055.1, read as the reverse complement.
TTCCACCAGCTCCGCCATCATGTCCATGAAGGCCGGCTCCAGGCCGACCGTGCCTGCGCGGACCATCGGCAGGCCGACCTCGCGGCAGACCGCGGCCGCGGCCACGTCCAGGTCGTGGACCACCTCCATGTGGTCGCACAGAAACCCGATCGGCACGATCACCGCCGCCGGCAGCCCCGCGGATCGCGCCTCGCGCAGATACTGCTTGACGTCCGGCCCGAGCCAGGGATCCTCCGGACGCCCGCTGCGGCTCTGAAAGACCAGCACCCAGTCCGGCCGGTCCAGGGCCTCGGCCGTCAGCCGTGCCGAAATCAGCAGCTGCTGGCGGTACCTGCACCCGGCGGCCATCGCCTCCGGCAGGCTGTGGGCGGTGAAAACCAGCCGGGCCCCCGACGCCAGCGACGGATCGAGTCCCGCCAGCGCCCGGCGGGCCTGCGAAGCCACCGCCGAGATGAAGCCCGGGTGGTCGTACCAGCTGTCCACCCAGGCGACCTCGACGTCGGCCAGCCCGGCCTCTCGCAGCCGCCGCCGGGCTGACAGAACATCCTGGCGGTACTGACCGCAACTGGCCGGGGAATGGTGCGCGGCGGCGATGAAGCCCACCACCCGGCGCATGCCGGCCCGCGACATCTCCGCCAGAACGTCCGACAGGTACGGGTGCCAGTGGCGCATCCCCACCCGGACTTCCAGCCGAAAACCGCGCTCGGCCAGCCGGGCCTGCAGCCCCGCCGCCTGCCGCTGCGTCATCTCCAGAATGGGCGATCGCCCGCCGAACTGCTCGTACTGCCGCGCGACCTGCTCGACCCGCTCAGGCGGCACCGCCCGCCTGCGCAGCACATTGGCCAGAAAAGGCCTGACGTCCTGGGGCCCCTGCGGTCCCCCGAAGGCGATGATCAGCACACCGTCCACGCCCGGCTCGAAAAAGGTGTCAGGATGATTTTTCGCCGGGGCGGGCCATCGATGCCCGCGCTTGCGGCCTGAATCAAAGCGACGTCCCGTTCCGACCGCCGTTCCGCCCGCTCCTGAAGCCGTCCGGCCTGAGATCTCAGACCGCAATGGTCACCGCCCGTCCGGTGCGAGCGCTTTCCATCTCGGCCAGGGCCACCGCCACCGCGTCGCGGCTTTCCCGCGGAGTGCTCAACTTCGGCTGCTCCCGGCGCTCGACGCAGCCCAGGAAGTAGTCGATCTCATTGTAGTACCCGTCCGTGGCCGGCATCGCCGGGGTCTCGGGCTGCGAGCCCTCGCGGAAGATGGTCAGCGGCCGGTCCCCGAACATGCTCCAGACCATCGCCGCCCGCTCGAACACCGCGGTGAAGCCCATGTTGAACTGGTAGCCCGCCGGCATGTCCCAGAAACCCTCGAACTCCACGACCGCCGCGTGCGGGTAGGTCCACAGGGCGTGCACCCGGTCGTAAGCCCCGCTGGGCTGGGCGGCCGCGCGGGCGAACACCGACAACGGCAGCCCCAGCAGACCGATGGCGTAATCCACGTCGTGCACGTGCAGGTCCAGAATCGCCCCGCCGGACAACTCGGGGTTCAGGATCCAGTGCTCCAGACTGTACTTGGGGAAACTGCCCTGGCGGCGCAGCTCCAGCGCCTTCAGCGCCCCGAACCGTCCGTCACGCATCACCTCGCGCAGAAAGGCATACTCCGGCCAGAAACGCACGCACTGCGCGATCATGAAGCAGCCCGGCGCGTCGGCGGCCGCAGCCAGCATCTCGTCGCACTGCTCCACGGTCAACGCCATCGGCTTCTCGCACAGCACGTGTTTGCCGGCCTCGAGGAACGCCGACGCCATCTCCGCGTGCAGGTAGGTCGGCACGCAGATGTCCACCATGTCCACGCCCGGATCGTCCAGCAGCGTTCGCCAGTCCGCCACCGGCCTGATGTCGCCCAGATCGCGGCGCGTTCCCTGCGCGTCGCCGAGGTTGCCCCCGATCCCCGACCAGTCGCCCAGCCGACGGGGCTCCTCGGTGTCGCAGATCGCCACGACCTTCGCCCGGCCGGCGAGGCGGACGTACTGATTGAAGTGGTTCCGGCCGATGAAACCCGCACCGATCAGCGCCACGTTGATCATGAGCCGTCCTCCACGCCGTCGCCGGCAGCCTCCATCAGCAGGTCCAGTTCCCTGCAAGCCTCCGCCGGATCCCGCCAAGCCGAGGCGATCACCGGCCCGTCGTAACCCGTCCCCGCCAGCGCCGCGGCCACCGCAGACCGGTTCACGACCCCAGACCCGGCGCCCGAACCGTCGCCGGGCACACCGCCATCCGCCGTCCGGCCCGAAAACCGCAACGCCGCTATCCGGCCACTGAGCGCCTCGATCCAATCCTCCGGCAGACCGATCCGACCGGCCTCGTTCACGTCCAGACAGGCCGCCACCCACGGCGAGTGCAGCCGGTCGATGAACTCCCGCATCTCCAGCGGCGACAGCAGCATGCCGTTGGGAGCGTTCTCCACCGCCAGAAGCACGCCGCGATCTTCCGCCTCCATGACCAGCTGCGACAAACCCTCGCTCGAGGCCGCTAGCGCGTCGGCGTAAGGCCTCACCCGCCGCGCCGGCCGCTGGAAGTGGCTGACCACGCCCGGCATGACCGCAAGCACCCGGGCTCCCAGCCACCGGGCCCGGTCCAGCAGGGCCATGGCCAGCTCGCCTGCCGACTGGCGGACCGCAGCGTCCGCCGCCGAAAGCGGCCGGTCCCACCACAAGTCCGAGGCGACCACGGCCACCTCCAGACCGGCCTCCCGAACACTATCGCCGGCAAACCGGAAGACTTCCTCCCCCGCGGTCAGCGAGAGCTCTCCCTCCCCGGCGACGACCACCTCCAGGGCCGAAAAGCCCGCGTCCCGCGCCGCCGCCACCGCCTCGTGCAACGGCCGCTCCGCCGGAAACAGCGAAATCCTCAAGCCCTTGACCATGAAAGGACGCCGCGCACTGACCGCCCGAAGCGATCGCCCCCCCCATCACCGCTTCGCCGACTGCACGCGGATTCTACCCCCACCCCCGGGGCGGTCAACGCGTGTGCTCCTGCCAGCCGGCTGCCGTACAATCCATCGGCGGCAGAGCCTCCGGCGGGAATCCCAGACCGTCTCCCTCGACCGGGACCGGAAAACGACCATGCAGAGCCCTCAGAACACGCTGTTGTGCCATGGCTGCGCGGCCGCCGTGCATTGCGGGCGTGGGGAGTTCTACGTGGTGCGGATCGAGGCCTTCGCCGACCCCAGCCCTCCGGAACTCACGGAGATCGATACCGGCCGGAACTTCCACGAGGAGCTGCAACGGCTGATCGATCAGGCCGCGGGCATGTCCGAGCAGGAGGCCCTCGATCAGGTCCACCGCCGCCTCACGCTCTGCCTGTGCAACGCCTGTTTCGCCCGCTGGATCGAAAACCCTGTATCCGGCGGCGAGGCCTGAGGCCCGAGTGCCTCTGGGCCCTGCCCCCGGTCCGCCCCGCCCCATCGCCCGAGCCCGCGCAGCAACGGAAGTCCGCGCTATCATGCAACGGCCGACCCTCGCCGCGCGCGGATCGGCGACCCAGCGACATGCCGCCAACAGTCGCTCGCTTTCCGTCGCCCGGCGCGGTATCCGTCTTCAGGATGGACCAGCCGCCACCCTTGCCCCCCGACCTTCCGACCGCCCGTGTGCGGGTGGTCCTGGTGCGCCCGCTGATCCCGGGAAACATCGGTGCCGTCGCCCGGGCGATGGAAAACTTCGCCGCGGGAGCCCTTTACCTGGTTGCCCCGGCCTGCGACCACCTGGCCCGCGAATCGCTCCAGCGCAGCACCCGCGGCGAACACCGTCTGCACTCCGCCCGCGTCGTCCGCACCCTGCCGGAGGCCCTGGAAGGCTGCATCTATGCGATCGCGGCCAGCCGTCGCCCCGGCCCGGTCCATCAGGCCGATGATCTCACCGGGCCGGGAATGGCCCGGAAGGTCGCTGAACGCGTGGCCGACGGCGAGGTCGCGCTGGTGTTCGGCAGTGAGGACAACGGCCTGTCGCGCGAGGATCTGCTGGCCTGCGACGCGGTCATGTGCCTGCCTGCCGGCCCTGCCTATCCGACACTGAATCTCGCCCACGCCGTGGTCATCAGCCTCTACGAGGTCTTTCAGGCCCTCGCCGTCGACCGGCACACCGACCGGGTGGTCCGCCGCCGCAGCGACCCGGCCGATGCGGCCATGATCGCCCGACTGACGGACAAACTGCAGCACGCCCTGCTTACCATAGGCTATCTTCGCCCGGAAAAACCCGATCACCTGATGTTCCCGATTCGCGCTATCCTTTCACGCGCCGAACTCACCCGGGCCGAAGCCCAGATCCTCATGGGCCTGGCCCAGCAGATCGACGAGTTCGCCCGCTACGGTCCCAAGAACACCCAACCGGGCGTTGATGTCCCTCCGCCCTGATCGCTCACCATCTGCTCGGCCGGCCCCAAATAAAGCCTCTCGGGCGGGAATGCCCGCCGTCCCGTATCGAGCGATCCGAGTACCGACACGCCATCAATGAAGCCCGGCAGCCATGAGGCGTATCAGGGGACCGCCGGCCGCCGGCTGACTCGCCGGAGGCTCAGTCTCCAGAGGCAGGTTCTATCGAGACCCAGGTGCGGAACCTGAAGGCCTCAAAAGCCCCTCCCCCAGCCTGAGATCCTGCCCCGCAGGCACCATACGAAGGACTTCAGGCCCCCCAGATTCACCAGGTTAACAGCGGTGTCGCGTTATCGCCGCCTCCACCCGGCAAGCTGCGGGATTTCCTCCGATTCCGTTTGCTTTCCCTCCTGGTGGATTCTACAAGTGATATGGAAGCTGTCGTGTCCCCTTTCAACGGCCCCGCATCCTTCCGAAGAAGGGTGCGGGGTTTTTTTTGCCCTCGTTCCCGATCACTCCGGGCAACTTGGCCGGCGGTCGACGCGAGTGCGGGCAGGCCCCTCCCCTGTGGCCAGCAAGCCGCGGCTAAAAGTGATCTGGAAAGTCCGGCGGTGACTTGAGGCCTGGAGCCTCCCCGGGTACTATTTGCACAGGCGAGGATGTCTGTCAGGCCGAACGAGTGCAGTTGCGGCGGCCTGCCGGCCGATCCCACTCAAACTGTGCCGAACAGGCTGGACGCATCCCCTCCAGAGGGTGTAAACCCGGTCCTGGGGGCCGGAGATCCAGCGGCGGCGACGGGTGCCGATGTAGCTCAACGGTAGAGCACAGCTTTCGTAAAGCTGGGGTTGTGGGTTCGAATCCCACCATCGGCTGTCTCTGTAAGCCATTTCGCGGAAATCAGATGTGACATCTGGAATCCGCATCGACCTGGCGGTTCAAGCCTGTGCCCTGCCCGTGCGCCACCACCGCCTGGGCTGCCGACCGGACGACCTCGAGCTCTGACGACCGTTCCGCGCGCGCCACCACCGCTTGGGCTGCCGACCGTCCCAAAATAGAGCGCCTCAGAAAGGCTTCCGCGCCGATCCGCCGGGACTCTTGCCCAACTCTGCTGGGCTTCCAGCTGGACGCCCGCCTGAGCAGCCCGCAACGGCAAGTGCGAACAGTTAACCTGTAAATCTATTATCTTACTGAATATATTTCACAAACCTGAACACTAAGCCAGAGTCTACTTTTCTGTCCATTCATTCCCGACCTGCGTCACGTCGGGATGCATCTGCGGCGAAGCGGCCGGACCGTCGGGGTCAGGCCTGTCGGATCCCGATGAACTGCCAGCCCGAAAAGGAGGTCGGCCATGTTTTCAATTCTCAGACAGCGACTGATGGTGGCGGGAATGGCGGGGATGACGTTCCTGGCCGGTCACAACGGGTGCTCCTCATTGGATCTGCAGTACCTGTCCGGCTTCTTCGACTACGGCGGCTACGAAGGGTACGGGGGATACAGCTACGGCAGTTCTGGAGGGTACGGCGGCTACTACCCCGGCGGCTGCTGCTACCAGGAGACTTATGTACAGGAGAATTCCTGGAACTGGGGTTATTTCGACTGGTTCTGGTGATTCCTCCGGGCCGCTCGCCGACATGGCTGGCGGGTCCGCCGGGTTCCGGCCACGAAAAGAGCATGCCCCGGTGCCCACGGTCCGCTCAACCCGCACCGGGGCTCCAACGCGAGGAGGCGCTTCATGGAGGCGGCCCCCTCGCCTCTTCGGCTCCGTGCGAAAGCCGCCCGCGGCTCGACACGTCCACCAGCGCCGTGTGAACCGGCAACAGCTCCGGCCGTTCCTCCGGAGGCGCGCTGATCACTTTCGTCCGACGCCGGGCCTGCTCGATCAGCCGTCCCAGGCCCCAGGGGGTTGCTCGTCCGAACCCTGCGCCGGTGGGACTCCGGAAGCTTCGGCCAGGCGATGCAATCCTGCGGGCCTCTAACCAGACATCCGGACCGCCCGGAGCACCTTGGGGCACCCCGGCGCATCGTCGCCGCGGTATGGCAGCGGGTTCATCTCCTCCAGCACCTCGCTCCGCCGCCGGAACGCCCCCGGGATCCCCGTCTGGAACGGCGCGGGACCATTGGCGCGTCTGCGGCACGCACAGATCGATCGTCCCTTCCCGCGTCGCCACGTGACGCCGCCTGAAGCCGTTGCGGTATAGTCGTCTGATCGCCTTCCGGACGCTCGTAGGGCCCCCACCCGGCAACTCGGCCGCCTCCACCTCCACCGCCCGCTGCAGCGTCGCCTGCGCCGCCAGACGGCCGTACCCGGAAATCCCGGCTCGACGATCCCCCCGCCGCCATCAGGTCCGTGCGAAGCCGATCCGTCGGCGCACTTTACGTTGCATGGCGATGCCTCCTCTCTGACCGCGCCGGATGCATGCACAGAGATGCCCGCCGGATGCGGGCGGAGAAACCGTGCTTCCGGAAGCCATCAACGTACTCCCCTTTGCCGCAACGCTGAGGCGTTATCGGTGAAGTACGACTACGACCTGGCGTTCATCATCCATGCGGTTCCCGAGCCTGCGGACCTGCTGTGGATACCGGCGGGCACGGTGCCGATGCGCCGTCGACGCTGAGGCCTTGCCTGCGGGGTGGGGTGACTGCCCCGCCCGACACGGCTTACGACCCTCCGGGGGCTCCGTCCATTCCGGCCGGTGCCCCGTCGTTTTCGGACACGCGCATGACGCGATTCGGCGGGCCCGGGACGCATGCCGTCCGCGGCGAGTGCTTTATGTCCGTCATGCGCGCCTGCCGTTCACGGCCATCCAAGGGAACGGGCGGCCGGTACCTTGTTCTGCCCGGGTTAATGACCAATCAGGCGCCCGCCACGAACGCCGGCCGGCACGATGCTCCGCGTTGCCGGGTTGCTTGCGTTGAGTCCGGCCGGCGAAGACGGCGGCCGCGCGAGACGATGAGCCGGTCCTCACCCGCGAAACACGCTCGGATCGGTTGGCCCGCCGTCACCTTCGGGATGCCTTGCCGGCCATCGGGATCCGGCCCCGTCGCTGTCGAGCCATTCCACGTCGTCGCCGCGCATGCGCACCTGACCGGTCGCGTACAGGCGGATGGCCTGGGGGTATGCGATGCACTCCTGCTGAAACACCCGCGATGCCAGCGTGTCGGCGCTGTCGCCCGGCAGCACCGGCACCCGTCGCTGGAGGATGATCGGGCCGGCGTCGTATTCGTTGTTGGCGAAATGCACCGTGCAGCCGCTCTCGCGATCGCCTGCGGCCAGCACGGCCTCGTGAACATGGCGGCCGAAAAAGCCCTTGCCGCCGTACTTCGGCAGCAGCGCGGGGTGGATGTTCAATACCCGTCCCAGCCAGCGGTCGGGAATCCGCCAATACGCCGTCCAGCCGGCCTGGACCGCCAGCTCGACACCGTGTCGCTCCAGCACCGCGGCGATGCTTTCGCCGTACACCGCCGGGTCCGGATGATCCTTCACCCGCAGGATCTCCAGCGGCAGGCCGGCATCCCGGGCCCGCTGGACACCCTTCACCTGGGTCAGTGAGGAAATCACCACCGCCACCTCGGCTGCCAGCCGCCCGGCGGCGATCTCGCTCAACAGGTTCACGAGCGTCCGCCCGCTCCCCGAGATCATGACTCCCAGCCTGATCGGTTCCATATGTTTCCTCGGGCGTGCCTGCTTTCCGGATCTGTCCGGACATCATACGGTTCCGCGAAGCCCGCTCCAAGCGGCTCGAACTGTTGGCGGGGTCGCGCGACGGCGACTATAGTCCCCTGGGCAGGCGTGCTTCATGCCTTGCGAGGAAGCGAGCCGATGGACGACCGGATCGAACGGTTTCGCAGGATGACCGAGGCCGACCCCGCCAATGAGCTGGGCCACTACTCTCTGGGCAAAGCCCTGCTAGAGGCCGGACGGGCCGCCGAGGCCTTGGGGCCCCTGCGGCGGGCGGTTGAACTGAATCCCCAGAACGCCCGCGCCTGCCATCAGCTGGCCCTGGCTCTCAGGGCCGTGGGGGATTTCGCAGCGGCGGTGGAGGTGCTGCAGGCCGGCCTCCAGGCCGCGCATGCGCGCGGCGACCGCATGCCCATGAACGACATGGCCGCGCTGATGCGCGAACTCGGCGTCGAACCCCCGGCGATCTCGGCCGGTGCCGCTTTACCGGCCCGCGGCCCCGCGGGCGATTCTGCTGTGCCGGCGACTGCCGCCGCCGGCTCCGACGTCCTGATCTGCCGACGCTGCGGGCGGACGTCCCCGCGGATGGAACGCCGGCCCTTCAAGGGGCCCCTGGGCGAGAAGGTCTGGAGCTCGGTTTGCCAGACCTGCTGGCGCGAGTGGATCCCCATGGGCACGAAGGTCATCAACGAGCTGCGGTTGGACTTCGCCGTCCCCGAACACGCCGCGATTTACGACCAGCACATGAAGGAGTTCCTGAACCTCGACTGAGCCCTCTCCCTCGTCCGCGGATCGTCCTGCGCGCGCGAGCGGCCGTGTTCCTGGCTCTGAGTTCCTGAAGCGATGCGGGAGCGATCGTCCTGCGCGCGAACGGCCGCGCTGCACTCCCCGTGACCGCCGCTACTGACCCTTCTCCGGGTGGCCGATGGGCAGCAGATAGGCCGCCACGAGTTTTTCCGGCAGGCCCAGGACCTTGATGCAGTTGTGCTCGTCCATCCCGCCGACCGGGCATCCGGCCAGGCCCATGGCCGTGGCCGCAAGCAGCACGTTCTGGGCGATATGGCCTGCTTCCAGCAGGCCGTAACGCTCCGCGCGGTCGCCGCAACGCCCCCTGGACCGCTCGTAGTCCAGCGCCAGCAACATGCATGCCGGCGCAGACCGCACCGGCGCCTGGCCGACCGCCGACCGCAGCCTGGCCAACATGTCACCTTCCGCCAGGCGTCTGAGGGCATGCTTGCCAGGATCGTATTGATACAGGCCGGTGGCATCGATCATGAATACGTCCACCGGGTAGGTGGCCATCGCCGAAGGAGAGGCCCGCAGGCCCTGATCCGGCTCGGTAATGCCCTGCGCCGCCCAGCAGAGCTGCGAAACCTCCACCTGCGTCAACGGTGTCGGAGCGAAACGTCGGACGGAACGCCGTTTCCCGATGGCCTCCGCCAACGACATGCCCCCCGACGTGACCGGAGGCGGCAGCGTAACCTCATCCGCTGCCGCGGGCGGGGCGCCCGATTCCCCCAGGCCGACAAGAGCCAGGCACGAGGCCGTCGCGATCGCCACGATGACAAGCGAAATCATCTTTCTTGGCATGGTTGGTTCCTCCCGTCGAATTATTGCATCGGCTTCGGGTGTCGCTTTGTCCGACGCCGGGTGCGTGCGGCGCATCCTTCGTCCCCGGCCACAAAACGGTCGGCCTGATTCTACCCGAGATCCCGCTCATGCCACCCGACGGGCACCGATCGGCGGCGCGAGACGTCAGCTTTGCCTGTGCCGGCCGGCTACCGCTGCCGCCCGCGCCCGTTCCGCCGCCTGGGCGGCGTGCCGTCAGCGGGCCAGGTCGGAACGGAACGGCGGCGGAACCTCCCATGCCCCCAGCAGTCTGACCATATCCTTGATCCCCAACGGACGGGGAAGCGCGAACAGCTCGCCGTAGAGATAGCCGCACAGGCCCCCTTCGGTGCCGCTCATGCTGCGGACGAAGTGGGCCAACCGCTCGAAGCGGGCTTCGTCGAACTGCGACCGGTAGCAGCGGATGGCCTGGAGCTTGCGGTCGATGGTAGCGGTGATGTCCACCACGAATCGTGATGGATAATGGTGGATCTCCGCCGCTCCCGGGACCGGCCGGTAGACCAGGTGATCGACGCGGTGAGGGGCGGTTCCGTCGAAACGGTCGTCCCACCTGGTCAGCTGCGAGCAGAACCTCGCCGCCTCGGTGATCAGTTGGCTCTGGTAGTGGTCCGGCGAAGCCGCCGGCGTACGGCCGGCCATCCCCACCAGGATTCGCGGGCGATACTTCCGCAGCACCGTCGCCAGCGCATACCGTGCGGCCGGTCCGTCCATGAGTTCACGGTTGGTCAGGGACAGGATCTCGCATACCTGCACGCCCAGAACCTTCGCGGCCGCCCGGGCCTCGGCCACACGGGTCTCGGGAGTGCCTCGGGGTGTCGGCTCTCCGTCGGTCAGATGGACCATGCCCACCCGATAACCCAGACCGACCAGCGCCGCGATGGTTCCACCGCAGCCGATCTCCAGGTCGTCCGGATGCGGAGCCGCGAAGACGATGTCCAGTTGTGCGACGCTCATGCCATTCCCCTGTGCTCATTATCGCTAAGTCTATTGAGAAAAAATGGTTACGATCATGAAGCCCGCCGGCCGATCCTAATCTCCGACTATAGCCGCCCGTAATCAAACCTTCCAGTCCCCGGCCGTCCAACTCAGTAGCGCTGTCCGCGTCGGGATTTACGAACATCTACGGCGCCGTCGGCCGATGACGACTATACTGCTGGCGTGGACCGGGCTGGATGTTGCCGAAGGCAGAATGCCCCGGAACCCCCTGATCCTTCAAGAGGTGGCATCTGTGCGCGTCGGATGGCTGCAGAGGGTCGTTGTACCGGCTCTTTTGATGGTGGCTCCGGCCATATTGCCGGGTTGTGTGGTGCCGCTGGAAGGCGCTCTGACCGACGCCAACGGGACGACCATCTACCTCGATGATGCCCTGGCGATCGTCAACGACCGTCAGCTCACCGAAGCCCAGAAGCGGCAAGCACTGGAGAATCTGGGGATTACGGATTCCGATGTGATCGACCTGCTGCTTTCGGCAGGCTGATAAACGGGCCCGAAGGGCATCGGGTCTTGAACTTCCTCGATTCCTTGCTCAGGAGACGCTGAAATGCTGCGACGTATGCTGCCTATGGTGATCCTCGGGGTGATGCTGGCCGGTCTGGTCGGCTGCACCGATCCCAAGTACAGCAACCAGGGCGGAGCCAGCCTGCTTTCCATCATCGCCAAGCTCAGTCAGAACCCGTCCGATCCCCCCATTGGTAGCCTCAATCCGGACGAATGGCAGTTTCTTTCCGAAAACGCGGCCACTTTGGCGACGCAGCTGGGGTTCCCATTGCCGCCCGAGCTGACCATTCCCAGCCTCTCCGACGAGCAGGCCCAGGCAATCGTCGACTTCCTGGCGGCCAACGGCGTGTCCAACGTCTCGGATCTCCAGGAACTGGGCAACAGAATCGAGCAGGGCCAGGTCGTCGTGCCGCCCGCCATCGTCGACATCGTGGAGCAGATGACCGGCCGGCAGATTCCCGGTTGACCGTCGCCGGGGCCGTATCGGTCTGAGTTGCAGGTCCTCCTTCTGCAGTTGCCCGGCGGCAGTCTGCCAGGAGCGGCCCGCGACTCCCCGGGTTGTCGGCGGATCCTCGGCGCCATCGGTCCTGTGATCCTGTCACCGGCATCACGCCTCGGATATGCGGCCTGGTCGGGCGGGTGGCGATGCTCTTCCAATCCATGCGTCGGAAAACCGTCTGGCGCCCAGACTTGCATTGACGCTGCGGCGCGGTCCATGCCCTGACAGCCGGCGACTCCGGCTGTATGATCAGCGGGTATGCGACTCTTCCTTACGATCGGCGCATCCAAGCCAACGGCTCGGGGTTCGCGCATGTCCGGTTGGTGCGTCCTCCTGGTGGTTCTCGTGAGCCTTCTGCCGGGTTGCGCGATGTCGCAACGAAGGCCGAATCCGGCAAACGGCCCGCTTGAGGATCTGCCTATCCTCTGGGAGCGCAGCGGCACCTACTCACGTATCGGGCGATCGATTCGCGTTGTGGTCCGCGACCCGGCTGCTCTGGCCAGGATTCCGGTGGCCGAGATCCCGGTGGACTTCCACCATCAAATGGTGCTGATCGTGGGGTTGGGTCCCACGGCCGGCAGCGGCACGGGCGTCCGCATCACCAGGGTGTGGCGCAGCGGTGAAACCGTGCGTGTGCAGGAGCAGCGAATCCACCCGGGGCTGGATTCCGGTCGGCAGCTGGAAGTGGCCAGCCCCTGGGCAGCGGTGGTCGTGCCCAAAACGGATCTGAACGTCGAGGGCTTCACGACGCAGATTCCCGAGGGGCTCATGCGTCAGCATGACGCCGATCGCTGAGTGGAGTGCGGCGCAGAGTTGCCACCCATGCAGGCGCTAAATCATGTCCGTCATCATCACGAAACCCCAGAGTCAGACGGAACTCCGTCAGGCTCTCGGGATGCTTCTGGGCCCGCCTGAGCTTCCCAAGTCGGTCAGGGAGAGTCAGCTGGACATGCTCTGCCGTTATGTGCGGCGCAGCGGCCTGTCTCTGGATCACTGCTATGTGGCCGCCTCCGGAGGCATCGTGCGGGCGTCGTGCCTCTGTCTGGACATGCCCGGCCGCGTGGGGCTGGTGATGCTCCCCTGTGGGATGTGGGATCCGGACATGATCGAGTCAGTGGCTGAGATTCTGCGTCACCTGGCTCTGGAGGCGGCCGGACGCGGCGTTCAGTTCATCCAGGCCACGCTTCCGGGCGATGCCCGGCACGAATTCCAGGCCCTCGCCGGGGCCGGCTTCAACCGTCTGGCTGAGCTTGTGTACCTGGAATGCGAGCCGCACACGGCCCCGCCACCCGCCAGACTTCCGCCCAGGCTGGATTTCATTCAGTATGATGAATCTCGCCATGCTCTTTTTGCGGAGGTCGTGCTGGCCACGTACGAAGGCAGCTTGGACTGCGGCTCCTTGAACGGCAAACGCGATATCCACGACATTCTCGCCAGCCACAAGGGCGTCGGGCGGTTCGATCCCCGGTTGTGGATGCTGGGGTGCAGCGGCGGACAAGCTGTCGGTGTGCTGCTCATGGCCGAGTTGCCGGAAACCGGAGACCTGGAGGTGGTCTACATCGGACTCAAACCCTGCTTCAGAGGCATGGGCTTCGGCGCCGCGCTGATGCGACAGGCTGTTCGCATGGCCCGCGAACAGGCTGCCATCCGGCTCTCCGTGGCCGTTGACTCGCGCAATCACCCCGCTCGACGCCTGTACGAGGCTTTCGGGTTCGCCGAGCGATTGCGTCGAGTCGTCTGGATTCGCATGCTCGAGGACTCGGGCCCGCAGCGTTCTTCCGGGGACCGCTCGACCTGATCGCAGGATCGGGTGCGGAGCAAGGTGAGCCGCAAGTTCCGGCTGGAAGTGGGGTTGCATCCCTTCAGGCGGTCGTTTGCCATCAGGGGTTTCTCAACGTCGTCAACTCGTCGAAGCACATCGCTCCCTGCGAAAGCGGCGGATGTTTTTTTCGCTCTGCCTCAGTTCGCGTATGGACTTAGGGGGCTTTCGCACGACTTATCCACAGCGGATCCGGGGCAGAGTGGATAAGTTTTTTTCTGGAAGCGCAACCTTTGATCGAGAAAAAAACAACACCGCCTCCGTGTTCGTGGCGCTGTTTTTTTGTGTTGATTCGATTAACGTCCGCATGTAGTTTACGCCTCGTTGCCAGAGCAAGTCCTCGGCAGGGCGGCTGCGGTCACCGCCGCGCCGGGTCCCGAGAGCGCAGCGTTTGCTTTCACCCCATGGCGGGAAGGAGTCGCTCGTGTATCTTCCCCGCACGGACACGATATCGCAGATCCAGGAAGGCATTGCCCGACGACTGGGGCCGCAGCGTTACAAGACCTGGTTCAAGAACTCGACGCAGATCACGATCGTGGATCGGCACCTGAAGATCAGCGTCGCCAACGCGTTCATCTGCGGATGGATCGAGCGGCATTTCGCCGAAACCGTGGCCGCGGCGGCACGCGAGGTGACCGGCCTGGACCACACGGTGAGCGTGGCGGTGGATCCCCGGCTGCTGCCGGCGCTGCGCAAGCGGCAGCTGGATTCGCAGGCCGACTTCGTCGCCCGGAATCCCTACCGGGAGGCGCGCCGCTACGGCCAGGAGGGCGGGCCTCCGCCGCCCAGACTACGTGGCCGCTTCGAAGATCTGGTCGTCGGCCCGGCCAACGAACTGGCGGTTTCCGCGGTCCGCCGGATCGCCGATCGGGTCGCGGATGCCTGCAGCCCGGTGTTCATCCACGGCGGGTCGGGAGTCGGCAAGACGCATCTGCTTCAGGCTCTGGGCAATCATCTGGCCTCCGAGCACCCGGGCTGCCGCTGGGCGTTTCTGACCGGCGACGAGTTCACCAACGCCTTCGTCTGGGCGATCCAGTCGCGCAAGGTGGAGGCCTTCCGCCAGCGATATCGCCAGCTGGACGTGCTGATCATCGACGACGTGCATTTTCTGGCCAACAAGCGGGCCACCCAGGAGGAGTTCCTCTACACCTTCAACGCCATCGACGCCCAGTGCCGGCAGATCGTGCTGGCCAGCGACTCCCACCCCAAGCTCATCGGGCAGTTCAGCGAGCATCTGATCAACCGGTTCGTGGCCGGCATGGTCGTGCGTGTCGATCCGCCGGATCGGGCCATGCGGCTGGAGATCCTGCGGCGCCGGGCCCAGGCCTCGACCGCGGCGCGGGTACCGGAGGAGGTCCTGGCCTATATCGCCGACCATCTGACCTCCAATGTCCGGGAGCTTGAAGGAGCGTGGCTGAAGCTGCTGATGTACAGCAGCGTCACGCGGCAGCCGATCACCCTGGCTCTGGCCCGGCACGCCCTGTCCGATCACATCGAGCGCACCCGGCGAACGCTGGGACTCGAGGAGATCGATCAGACGGTGGCCACATATTTCGGACTCACGCCGGCCGATCTCCATACATCGCGTAAGACAAGGACGATAGCGCTGGCGCGCGGCATCGCGATGTATCTCGCGAGGAAGCATACGGACATGAGCTTCCCGGAGATCGGCCGCTTTATGGGCAACAAGAACCACTCCACGGTGATCCTGGCCAACCGCCGCATCGAGCGGCAGCTGGCGGCCGACGAGCGCGTCCAGCGGCAGACGGCCGCCGGCGTGACCGAAGAGCCCCTGGTCGAGATCATCCGCAAGCTGGAGGCTCAGCTGGGCAAGGCCCCCGTCGAGCCGTCCAGATCTCACGTCGCCGAGTCCACGCCGGCCGGACCGGCGCTGAAACCGGCGGTACCGCGGCTGGCTGTGGGGTGACGGGAATATTCCGGCCCAGAAAGCCATTCCGGGCCCGGGAGAGGCTGGCGGGCATATGCCGCCTCGCCGGAGCCGACTTGAGCGGCCTGTCTGCGCTCGGATACAATGCTCCGTGGACCGTCGATACCAGCCCCGCCGGAGAGCCACGCCATTGCGCACGCGCCCGCTCCTGCTGCTGATGATGATACCGGCGATCGTGGTTTCGGACGCATTTGGGCAGCTGGCTCCCATCCCTGCGGACATCGCCGCGCGGCGGATGGGCGATTTCACCCTGGAGGACAAACCGCTCTCCGAGAGGGATCGCCGGCGTTACGAAAGCCGTCTGGGCACCCGGTCGAAGCGTGCCGGGGCGGACAGGTCCGCCGCCGGCCAGCAGGAGGCGCTGAAGCTTCTCGAGGAGGGCGAGGTTCACCTGGCGTTCGACCAGCAGCTCAAGGCGGCCGAGGTTTTCCAGCAGGCCTGGGCGGCGCTGAGCGCGGACTGGAAGACTTCCCCCGAGAAGGCGGCGCGCGACATCCGCCAGCTCAGGAAGCATTTCGCCTTCATGGGGCAGACGGTGAACCGCAATCCCCCGCTGGCCGCTGCCCTGCTGACGCGGACGGCATCTGCCCAGCGGGCGTGTCTGGAGGCGATCGGGGCAAATAGGACCGCCCCGTTGCTGGTCGGACCGCTGTCGGAACTGTGGTTTGCGGTGCTGGACCAGGCCCCGGTTTCGCCCGAGGCCCGGGACGCGGGCACCTGGTGGGTGCTGGAAGCGCCTCAGGCGGCCTTGTCGGACCGCGTGCTGCCGCCTCCGATGGCGGCACGCTACGAGCGAGAGCTGGCCGACAACGCCAGCGACTGGAACACGCTTCGCCGCCAAGCCCAGGAGAGCCACCTTCGCGAGATGCAGCGGATTCCCGGCCAGCCGCTTGGTCCGCCGGGCGGGCTGACCGGCCCGGAGGGGCAGGCACTGGACCCGGCGCTGAGAGCTCGCGAAGCGGCCCTGCAGGAGAAGCGGCCGGTGATGTACCGCTTCATGGAGATCCAGATCCACATCCGCTACGGCCAGTACCGCAAGGCGGTCGCGGCCGCCGAGGACGCCTGGGCGGAACTCCTCCGTTCCTATCAGGAAATACCTGCAACCCCCTTTGACGCCGACATCTATCTGGAGACGGTGGACGATTCCGTGCGCACGCATCCCTTGCGGGCAGCGGTGCTGATGTTTCTGCTCGATCCGCCGCACCGCAAGGCGACCGGTCCGCTGCCGATCCTGGTGCCCAGGCTCGCGGAGCGGTGGGCGGCGGTCTGCCAGAAGGTCGAGTTGCGCGGGCCGATGGCCGCCTGCGCAGCATGGTGGATCGAGGAGGCGTCGCGGCGTGTGCCGGAGTTCGCGACGGCGCACGCCGGGGCGCTGGAGAGTCTCAAAACGGGTCCTGCGGTCCCGCCGGGGACCGATTCCAGCGGCGACAGCAGGTCCGCCGGAAGGGCGCAAACGAACCAGGATCGGTCCGGCCGCAAAGCGAACCGGTGAGCGCCCTCCACGGCCGCATGAAGTCGGCTCGTCATCCTTCCGCGGCCGCCCCGAGCCATTTCTGCCCCCATCCGCATTCCATCGACCCGACGTCCCCGCGGCCCTGCCGCGTGCGGCTTTCGCGCGGTGGAGGATTCCAACCGGCGGCCCGGCCGGTCCAGGACAACCGCGGATTCCATGACGCCATTGGCGCTTCAGCAGGCATCGATGCCGATATCGAGGGCGGGCGCCGAATGGGTGATCGCGCCGACGGCGATGCGATCCACGCCGGTTTCGGCCACGGCCAGGACGGAGGCGATGCTCACGCCGCCGGAGGCCTCGAGCTGAAGCCGCCCGGCCAGACCCGCGGCGTTGCGTCGGGCGACTGCCTCGCGCATATCGGCGAGGCTGAAGTTGTCCAGAAGGATGACGTCGATGCCCGGAACCTTGAGCAGGGCATCGAAAGCCTGGAGATCGTCGGCCTCGAACTCGACGAAATCCGGAGGAGGGCTGAGGCTGGCGATGTCGGCCATCATGGCGGAGGCGGCCGCCGTCAGGCGGGCCGGTTCGATGCCGGCCAGGTGGTTGTCCTTGACGAGGACGGCGTCGTGCAGCCCCATGCGGTGGTTGTGCCCGCCGCCGCAGCGCACGGCGTACTTGTCGAGATGTCGCCAGCCGGGAACGGTCTTGCGGGTGTCGTAGATGCGCGCCGGGGTCGAGGCCACGGCGTCGACATAGGCACGGGTCAGGGTGGCCACGCCGCAGAGCCGCTGGAGGAAGTTCAGGAGGGTGCGTTCGATGGCCAGCAGCAGCCGCAGCGGTCCGGTGACGACCGCGAGGCGGTCGCCGGCGGCGATCCGCCGGCCGTCGGCGACGTCGGGGGCCACCGTCAGCTGCGCGGGGTAGGCCTCCCGCAGCAGGTCGAACATGGGCACGCCCGCGAAGACGCCGGCCTGGCGGGCGCGGAGTTCGACGGTGACGATGCGGCGTTCGGGGGCGACGGCCAGGGAAGTCAGGTCGCGCTCCGCGCCATCCTCCTGGAGCGCGTCCTCCCACTGTCGGCGCAGGCGCTGGCGGTCGAGGAGTCGGGCCATGACGGTCATCATCGCAGGTCGCCCCGGCCCCGGCAAGTCCCTGCGGCGGTCAGCTCCCGGGAGCGGCGGAGCGCTTTTCGAGCACCGGGGCGTCCCGGAGTTCGCGGATCCGGTCGCGCAGCACGGCGGCGCGTTCGAAATCCAAGTTTTCAGCGGCCTGGAGCATCTCTTTTTCGAGCATCGCGATCATCTCATTGCGGTCGAACTCCTCCTCGCCGGCGCGGATGGCGTCGCGGGCGGCGCGACGGGCGGAGATCTCCTGCTCGAGGCTGCTGCGGATGGCCTTGCGGATGGTTTCGGGGGTGATCCCGTGATCGCGGTTGTACTGCAGCTGGATCTCGCGCCGCCGCGCGGTCTCGTCCATGGCCCGCCGCATGCTGGGGGTGACGCGGTCGGCGTAGAGGATGACCTCGGCGTTGACGTTGCGGGCGGTGCGACCGATGGTCTGGATCAGCGAGGTTTCGCTGCGCAGGAAGCCTTCCTTGTCGGCGTCCATGATCGCCACGAGTGACACTTCGGGCAGATCCAGTCCCTCGCGGAGCAGATTGACGCCCACGAGGACGTCGAACTCGCCCTTGCGGAGCTCGTTGAGGATCTGGACCCGTTCGAGGGTCTCGATCTCGCTGTGCAGGTACTTGCCGCGGAAGCCGCGCTGGTCGATGTAGGCGGCCAGGTCCTCGGCCAGCCGCTTGGTCAGGGTGGTCACCAGGACGCGTTCGCCGCGCTCGACCCGATCGGCGATGGCCTCCAGCAGGTCGGGCACCTGTCCGCGGGCCGGGCGGACGTGAATGACCGGGTCCACCAGGCCGGTGGGCCGGATGATCTGCTCGACCACTTCGCCCTTGCAGGCCTTGAGCTCATACGGCCCCGGCGTGGCGCTGACGAAGAGCACCTGCCTCCACATCGCCTCGAACTCCTCGAACCGCAGGGGTCGGTTGTCCAGGCAGCTGGGCAGGCGGAAGCCGTGCTCGACGAGCACCTCCTTGCGGCTGCGGTCGCCGGCGTACATGGCGGCCAGCTGGGGCACGGTGACGTGCGACTCATCGAGAATCAGGAGGAAGTCCTCCGGGAAGTAGTCGATCAGCGTGTAGGGGCGGCTGCCGGGAGGCGTGCCGTTGAGGTGGCGGGCGTAGTTCTCGATGCCGCTGCAGTATCCGGCCTCCTGGATCATCTCCAGGTCGTAACGGGTCCGGGCCAGGAGCCGCTGGGCCTCGAGCAGCTTGCCCATCCGGCGCAGCTCCATCAGCCGCTGGTCGAGCTCCTCGCGGATGGTGCGGACCGCGGCCTGAATACGGTCCTCGGGCATGACATAGTGCACCGCCGGGAAGATGCAGGCCGACTCGTGCCGGCCGAGCGACCGCCCGGTGAGCGGGTCGATGGACTCGATCCGCTCGACCTCGTCGCCGAACAGCTCGATGCGGTAGCCGAACTCCTCGTCCGCCGGGCAGATCTCGACGACGTCGCCGCGGACGCGGAAGTGCCCCCGGCACAGGTCGATATCGTTGCGCTCGTACTGGAGCTCGACCAGCCGCCGCAGCAGATCCTGGCGCTCGAACACGCCGCCGGTGCGCAAGGTGATCACGCTGCGCTTGAAGTCCTCCGGCGAGCCGAGGCCGAAGATGCAGGACACGCTGGCGACGATGATCACGTCACGCCGCGAGACCAGGGCGCTGGTGGCGCTGAGCCGCAGGCGGTCGAGGTCGTCGTTGCGCGACGCGTCCTTCTCGATGTAGATGTCGCGCTGGGGGATGTACGCCTCGGGCTGGTAATAGTCGTAGTAGCTGACGAAGTACTCGACGGCGTTGTGGGGAAACAGGCCGGAGAGTTCCTCGTAGAGCTGGGCGGCCAGGGTCTTGTTGTGACTGATGACCAGCGTCGGACGCCCCAGGGCGGCGATCACGTTGGCCATGGTGAAGGTCTTGCCCGAGCCGGTGACGCCAAGCAGGCACTGAGCGCGGCGGCCCTGGCGGAAGCCCTCGACCAGCCGGGCGATGGCGGCCGGCTGATCCCCCGCGGGCGCGTATTCGCTGGTCAGTCTGAACTCACTCATGGTCGCCAGGGATCCTCCCGGATGCCGGCCGACAGGTGCCGGGCACCGGGCCGGCCGGACCCGCGGGTCCCAAGTCCATATTAGCCGGGCTGCGGCCGCGGGCAACGCCCCGGCCGACGAAGTGGCACGTCGGTGGCCGGCAAAGCCCGAGCAGGCCCGAAGGTGCCTGGACGTAGGCGAGCGGATCGTCCTTGCCAGCGCAGCAGAATCATCTACACTTATACAATTCGCCTCCGGGCATCGCCACGGCGAATGCAACAGACGGCCGGTGTCGGCCGGCGGCCGGCGACCGGGGCAAGGCCATCGGGCATCAATGGCGGTTTTTTTGCCGCCTGGAAGGAGACCCAACCTGTCATGAGCGGAAGCGCGACCAGACTGCAGGCCATCTCGGCGGTCACCGGTTACAAACCCATGACCGCCCCGCTGAACTTCGCCAAAACCAAGCCGGGGGAGCTGTTCGGCACCAACGTCTTCAGCATGCATGAGATGAAGCGGCGACTGCCGAAGGAGGTCTACAAGTCGCTCAGGAAGACCATCGAGAGCGGGGCCCGGCTGGATGCCTCGATCGCCGACGCGGTGGCGGCGGGCATGCGCGACTGGGCGATCGAGAAGGGCGCGACGCATTACGCCCATGTCTTCTTTCCGCTGACCGGGCTGACGGCCGAGAAGCACGACTGCTTCCTGACGCCCGACGGCAGCGGCGGGGCGATCGCCGAGTTCACCGGCAAGGCCCTGATCCAGGGCGAGCCGGACGCCTCGAGTTTCCCCTCCGGCGGCATCCGGGCGACGTTCGAAGCCCGCGGCTACACCGCCTGGGACGTCACCAGCCCGGCGTACATTCTGGAGAACCCCAACGGCACCACGCTGTGCATCCCGACGGCGTTCGTGTCCTGGACCGGCGAGGCCCTGGACAAGAAGACGCCCGTTCTGCGTTCGGCCCAGGCGTTGAACCGCCAGGCCCAGCGGATTCTGAAGCTCTTCGGGCACACCGATCCCGGCGTGGTCAGCGCGACCGCCGGCGCGGAGCAGGAATACTTCCTGATCGATCGTCACTTCTTCTTCGCCCGGCCGGATCTGATCAATGCCGGCCGGACGCTCTTCGGCTGCCGTCCGCCCAAGGGCCAGGAGTTCGAGGACCACTACTTCGGGGCGATCCCCGAGCGGGTCCTGGCGTTCATGCTGGAGTGCGAGAGCGAGCTGTTCAAGCTCGGCGTGCCGGTCAAGACGCGTCACAACGAGGTCGCCCCGGCGCAATACGAGATCGCGCCGGTCTTTGAGCAGGCCAACGTGGCGACGGACCACCAGCAGCTGATCATGATCACGCTGCAGCGCGTCGCCCAGAAGTACGGCATGGCCTGCCTGCTGCACGAGAAGCCCTTCGCGGGCATCAACGGCTCGGGCAAGCACCTGAACTACTCGATCGGCTGCCCCGGCCTGGGCAACCTGCTGGATCCCGGCGACACGCCGCACGCCAACGCCCAGTTCCTGGTGTTCTGCGCGGCCATCCTGCAGGCGGTCCACAAGCACTCGGCCCTGTTGCGGGCGGTGGTGGCCACGGCCAGCAACGACCACCGTCTGGGGGCCAACGAGGCTCCGCCGGCGATCATCTCGGTGTTCCTGGGGGATCAGCTCACCGCCATCTTCGACCAGATCCGCAAGGGGGAGGAGGCCTCCTCGGCCAGCAAGGGCGTGCTGACCGTGGGCGTCGATGTACTGCCCCCGCTGCCCCGGGACACCGGCGACCGCAACCGCACCAGCCCGTTCGCCTTCACCGGCAACCGCTTCGAGTTCCGGGCGGTCGGCTCGAGCCAGTC
The DNA here is from genome assembly GCA_938005315.1 of uncultured Phycisphaerae bacterium. Taxonomy (GTDB): domain Bacteria; phylum Planctomycetota; class Phycisphaerae; order UBA1845; family PWPN01; genus CALLOB01. The sequence continues at coordinate 23,991 of CALLOB010000055.1, read as the reverse complement.
GATCGCCGGCCCGCTCGTGGCCCTGAACACCATCATCGCGGATGCCCTGGACGACATCGCGACCCGTCTGGAGAAAGAGACCGGCGGCGACCCCCGCAAGCTGAATACCGCGGTGCAGGCCCTGCTCAGGGATGTGATCAACGCCCACCAGGACATCATCTTCAACGGCGACAACTACTCGTCGCAGTGGCACGGGGAGGCCGCCCGCCGCGGACTGCCCAATCTGCGGACCGCCGTCGATGCCCTTCCGGCGCTGCTGGACGAGGAAGTCGTGGCCATGTTCGAGCGGCAGAAGGTGCTGTCGCGGCGCGAACTCCGCAGCCGCTACGAGATCTACCTGGAGCAGTACTGCAAGACCGTGCACCTGGAGGCCAGCCTGGTGCTGCGGATCGGCCGGACGCAGATCTTCCCGGCGGCGATCCGGTACCAGAGCGAGCTGGCCACCACCTGCGCCAACCTCAAGGCCGTGGGCTATACGTTCGACACCGACACCCTGGACCGGATCACCGCCCTGGTCAAGCAGCTCCAGGACAGCCTGACGGACCTGGAAAAGGCCCTGGGGCACGAGGCCGCCACGAAGGAGGACGAGGCCCGGCACGCCCGCGACGTGCTGCTGCCCATGATGATGGAGATCCGCAAGGTCGCCGACCAGCTGGAGGGCATGGTGGCCGACGACCTGTGGCCGCTGCCGACGTATCAGGAGATGCTGTTCATCAAGTGACCGGACCCGGGGCGACCGGGGGATCGATGAGCCGGCCGTGCAACGTCAGGGCGGTGGCCTCGTCGATGGCGAGGCGTACCGTTCGGCCGATCAGCGACGGGTCGCCGTCGAAGACCACGATCTCGTCGCCGCGCGTGCGACCGGTCAGCTGGTCGGGCCGGGGCCAGGAGGCCCGCGGTCCCGGCCGGTCGGCGTTCCGCGCGCGTCGCGCCGCCTTGCTGTAGCCCTCGACCAGGACCTCCACCTGGCGGCCGATGAAGGCTCGGTGGTGGCGCAGGGACATGCGCCGCTGCAGGGCCGCCAGTTCGGCGTGCCGGCGGCGTTTGACGTCCGCCGGGACGTCATCGGGCAGGCGGCGGTCGGCGACCGTGTCCGGCCGCGGCGAGTACATGAACATGAACAGGCTCTTGTACGCCACGCGTTCGACCAGGGCCAGCGTGGCGGCATGGTCCTCCTCGGTCTCTCCGCAGAAGCCCACGATGAAGTCGCCGGCCAGGCTGATTCCCGGCACCAGTTCGCGGGCCCGGTGGACGAGCTCCAGGTACTGGGCGGCGGTATACTGCCGCCGCATGCGCCGCAGCACGGCGTCCGAGCCGCTCTGGGCGGGGATGTGCAGATAGCCGCAGACCCGCGGCAGGCTCCGCATGGCGTGGAAGATGTCGTCGTCGAAGTCGCCGGGGTAGCTGGTCACGAAACGCAGGCGGTCGTAACCGGGGACGGCGTGCACCCGCTCGAGCAGGTCCGCAAAACGCACCGTGCGGCCGTTCTCCTCGCAGCAGTAGCTGTTCACCGTCTGGCCCAGCAGCGTGATCTCGCGGACGCCCGCGTCGACCAGGCGTCTGACCTCCTCGACGATGTTGGCCGGCGGTCGGCTGCGCTCCGGGCCGCGGGTGTAGGGCACCACGCAGAAGGTGCAGAACTTGTCGCATCCCCGCTGCACGCGGACGTAGGCCTGAATGGCCGGGCGATCGACCGCCGGGCGGCGGGACATGTCCAGGGCCTCGATGCCGTCGGGCTCCAGCGTGCGTCTGGCGACCGGTGTTCGGCGGCTGGGCGGTGCCCCCCCTGCCCCATCGCGCTCCAGGGCCACCGCCGGGCGGCGACCGCCGTGGACCTCGGCGATCAGTGCGGGAAGCTGGTCGAGCCTGCCCGGCCCGCAGAGCAGATCCACGAACGGAGCCCGCGCGAGGAGGCCGGCGTGGTCGCGCTCGGCCATGCATCCGATCACGCCGATGATCCGCCCGGGGCGGCCGGGGCCGGCGCGGGCGATCTCGCCCAGGCGGCTGTACACCTTGTCCTCGGCGTGGCGGCGGACGCTGCAGGTGTTCAGCAATACCAGGTCGGCCTCGGCGTGGTCGTCCACCGGCTCATAGCCCAGGGCGCGGAGCATGCCCAGCACGAGCTCGCTGTCGAGCACGTTCATCTGGCAGCCCATGGTTTCCAGATAGACGCGCTTGCCGTCCAACAGGCCTCTCCGCGACCGCCCAGCCCTCGTAACCGGCGTCAATCTCCCCCGCCGTCGCCAGAGGCGAGAACCGGTCCGGGGACACCCCGTTTTCGCCCATGGATCTTAGCGAACCCCCGCCCCCCCGGCCAGACCACCCCGGGCCGCGAAGCCGCCCTGAGGGGGTGGAAAGTCGGGCGACCATGAATCGCCGGCAGGCAGAGTTCCTTTCGCCCCATGGCCCGCATGGAGGGCCCCGCTCCGCCGGGGCCGGAGTCAGGCATGCCCGGTCCCTCATGTGTCCCGGCTCTTTTACGTGGCGGTTGATTTTCCTGCAGGTTTGCGAATGACAGATGATAGCAGGAGGCCGGAGGCGGCATCGAGAGGCGCATCGACGAGAGTTGCAGCATCCGCAAGGACGGATGATCCGGGGAACCGGATCGTGATCGGTCTTCTTGAACAGCATGGCAAGGAAATCGAGGCCCTGTGTCGTCGTTACTGCGTGGCGCGGCTGGAGGTTTTCGGGTCGGCCGCCACGCAATGGCTGCCTGAAGCGCAGAAGAGACGGCGTCCCAGCCGGGGGCGATTCCGCCGGGGTCGCCACCTCTCGTCCATCACCGCGCACTCAGATCAGTTCCACGTCCCGGCGGCCGCGGCGAATGCGGCCGATGACCAGGGCGTCCAGGCCGCGGCGGCGGAAGTGCCCCACGATCGCCTGGGCGAAGGCCGGACGGACCACCAGCACGTAGCCGATGCCCATGTTGAACACACGGAACATCTCCGCGCGGCGCACGCCCAGCGACTGCAGGAAGCCGAAGATCGGCGGCAGCGGCCAGGAACGCGGGTCCAGCCGGGCGACGCAGCCCTCCGGCAGGATCCGGACCAGGTTACCCGGCAGCCCTCCGCCGGTGATGTGCGCCATGCCGCGGACGACACGCTTGCGGTGATACTTCCGCAGCACGCTCAGTACCGGCCGGACGTAGATCCGCGTGGGCTTGAGCAGCTCGTCGCCGATCGGGCAGCCGACCTGCGGCACCACCGAGTCGTATTTCAGCCCGGCCTCCCTGAACACCAGCCGCCGGGCCAGGGCGTAACCGTTGGAGTGCAGGCCGCTGGAGGGCAGACCGATCACGGCGTCGCCCGGCTCGATGGTCGAGCCGTCGATGATCCGGCCACGATCGACCAGCCCCACGGCGAACCCGGCCAGATCGAAGTCCTCCGGCCGGTAGACGTCGGGCATTTCGGCGGTTTCACCGCCCAGCAGGGCGCAGCCGGCCTCGCGGCAACCCGCGGCGATGCCCTCGACGATCGCGGCCACCTGCTCGGGCACCAGCCGGTGCACGGCCACGTAGTCCAGGAAGAACAGCGGCTCGGCGCCGAGAGTCAGAAGGTCGTTGACGTTCATGGCCACCAGGTCGATGCCGACGGTGTCCAGGTGGCCGGATTCGCGGGCGATGAGAACCTTGCTGCCCACGCCATCGGTGCAGCCGACCAGGACCGGGTCCTTGCATTGGCCATGCAGCAGGCCGCTGTCGCCGTTGAGGCGGAACATGCCGGCAAACCCGCCGTGGGCGCCCAGGACGCGCGGGCCGTACGTGGCCCGGACGATGGGCTTGATGAGCTCGACCATGCGGTCGTTGGCCTCGATGTCGACGCCCGAGGCCTTGTAGGTGATCGCTCGCTTGCTGCTCATGGCGGCAATGTATCCGATGCGCCGCGAACCGGCCACATGCCGTCCGGAGCGCACATCTACCTCTTTCGGCCCGCGGGTTCGCGACGAGGCAGGCCGCGGCGGCTGAACGGCGTCGGCCGGCGGCGTCAGCCTCCGGCGGGGCGAGTCGCGGGCCGGTCGGGGCCCCCCTGGCCGGCCTGTCGTTCGATCTGCTCCAGCCGCCGTTTCCAATATGGGCCGCCGAGGTCCGGTGAAAGCCCGCGCTGCTGGCGGACGGTCTGCACGATCGCAGCCGGATCGCTCCCCAGGACCAAATGGGCCGCCAGGCTGCCGGTCAAGGCCCGCCACCAGTCGTCGGCGCGCTCGGGCAGTCTTCGCCAGGCTTCCATGAACAGCGGCAGGGCCTCGGCCGGCCGGTCCAGATCCAGCAGGCACTCGGCGCGACCCACCTGGACGACCATGAGCCAGGCGGGCTCTGCGGCCGGCATGGTGGCCAGCGCAGCGCGACAGGCGTCATAGGCTTCCAGGGCCTCGGCTGGACGACCGGCCAGCCGCAGGGCCCAGCCTCGCGACTCCAGCAGGGTCGACCGCTCCACCGCGGACATGCCCTCCGGGTGAGCGTCCGCCCAGTCCGAGAGGCGCCGGGCCAGCACCGCGGCCTCGCCGGCCAAGCGGGCCGCGGCGACGGTTTCGTCGCGTTCCAGTGCTGCCCGGACTTCCCGACGCATCGACGCCAGCAGCCGGGCCATCACCGGACCGGCGGCGCCCGGATCGGCTTGCAGGCACTGTTCTACCACCGCCCGGGCCTCAGGCAGGCGATTGAGCGTTTCCAGTGCCCGCACCCGCTCACGCAGGGCCCATCCGAATGCCTCGTCGCAACCGGCGAACCGCGACTCGAAGCCGTCGAGCACTTCCAGGGCGCGGGCCGCGCGCGACACCAGCGGATGATTCAGCATCGCCGCCCAGGATGCGGTGACCTGGGCGGCCGTGCAACGCGAGACGGGATCGTCGACCGGTGTCGCCGCGGTTGCCACGGCCCCGGCTTCCTCGCCCGCCTGAACAGCCCCTGTCGCCAGCGCCGTCGCCCCGCTGTCGCCATGCCCGCCGGCGGTCACCTGTTGAAGCAGCGTCATCCAGCATCGCAGCCGCCCGAGGGCCGCCGACAAGGCAAACGGATCCTCTTTGCCGACGGCGGCGTACTCCTTCTCGGCCGACTCGGCATCGCCGGAGCGCTCAACGGCCGCAGCCAGCCTGAACTGCAGCCCCGGCGGAAGCGGGGCCTCAGGCCGCAAGGCGCGCAGGCCGCGAACGGCGCGGATGAATGCCTGCAAGACCCGCGGCGAGGCGGCCTCGCCGGCATGGGCGAGAACCTCGCCGGCCAGCACCACCGCCTCCTGAGCCGCGGCCGGTCCGCGATCGTGACCGGGCACATCCTCCAGCAGACGTACCAGGGCCTCGACCGCCTCCAGCCTCCGCCCGGCCAGGTAGTGGGCTCGCGCAAGAAGGAAAAGCCGCTCACCTTCGAGAAGACCACCGGCCGGGGGATTCGCCGCAGCGGTCAATGCCTCGATAAGCGTCTCAGGCGGGGCCATTCGATCCTCGGCCGCCTCGACCAGCATGGCCCCGGCAACCAGTTGGAGCCCGAAGCCCGAGAGACTGCCCGGGGGCTCGAGCCGCGCCGCTCCGGCACAGGCGGCGTACAGGCCGTCGCGCCACACCGGCGAGCGGGCGGCGAACGCCTCAAGCGGAGCCAGCGCCTCGGCGCGGTCGAGCCGAGCGGCAAAAGATAAGGAGTTCCAGGACGGCTCGGTCGGGGCGCTTTGCGTGGCGGAGGCCGCCTCCGCGGCAGCGGCGCTGCTCTCGATCAGGGCCAGCCCCAGCCAGGCCGGCGCCTCGTCCGGGCGGTTCTTCATGAGCCATGCTCGCACCTGCTCGATCGCCGGCCGCAGTTGATCGAATCTGCCGGCATCGCGGGCGGCGCGGAGCTGCTCGAGCACCGCCGTCAGCACGAGCGTTCGCACGGCCTGACGCCCGGCCGGAGCGCGGATCCTGCCGGCGACGGCCACCACCTGTCGGGCGCAGGCATCGGCCTGCTCGAATCGTCCCAGCAGGCGGGCGGCGACCGCTCCAACCAGCAGCTGCCGACAGTGCCGGCGCTCCTGACCGGGCGGCGGCTCGGGGCTTTCCATCGCCGGCACGGTCTGCTCGAGCAGCCTTTCCAGCACCGGGCGCACGACCTCCGACGGGGAATCGCCTTCAAGAACCTCGAACAAGCCCGCCCAGCACTGCAGGTGAGCCGCATCGGCTTGAATCGCCTCCAGCAGCACGGTCATGCCGCCGGCGTTGAGCCGGTTGATGCCCTCCTCGTCGAGTTCCTCCAGGGCCGCCCAGGTCGCGGCGACCTGGTTCTGCAGCGACGCCAGCGTGCCGGCCGCCCGGCCGGCCAGCGTCGCGGCCCGCCGGCGGTCGCGGCCCGGAAGCTCGAAAAGGAGCGTCGCGTCGAAGCTTGCCGGGTCGATGCGTTCCAGATCGTCGCGGGCGAGTTCCAGCAGCAGAGCCAGCCGCCCGGGCGGTAGAGGGTCGGCCGTGAGGACCTCCTCCAGCAGTGCCCGGGCCTGCTCGAGGATCTCCCGCCGTTGCTGGGCGGTCGATTCGAGGGATGCGGCCTCAGCCAGAAGCGACTCGCGGCGTCGCAGCTTCACGTCCGCCTCGTCGGCAGGCGCCCAATCGCTGAGATACTGGTCCACCAGGCCGGTCAACCCGCGGCGGCGCAGACCGTCACGGAAGAAGGCCTCGCCGGCGACCCCCTCCAGCGGGCAGGCGGGCCGGGATGCCGGCTCCGCCCCTTCGACCGCGGCAATGAAAATCGCAGCCACGACCGGCAGAAGCCATATCCGCAGGAAGCTCACGGTGACCCCGCGAAGAAAATACGCTCGTATTCGGCCGCCAGGGCCGCGTTGTAGGCGTTGACCACGTGGTCCCACGCGACGTCGTCGTCGGCGATCAGATGCACCGGCGTGAGGTGGTCGAAACCCGGCTCCTGGAGACGGATCCGCCGCAGCGCCGGCCCCAGCGCCCTGAAGGGCATGGGCGACTCGTTGAAGCGGTCGATGGTGACGCGGCAGTCGGCCGGGGAGACCGGGTCGGCGGCCAGCCGCACGCGGACCGGCGTCCTGGGAAGTTCCATGGCCGGGGGAGCGGCGGCGTCGGAAGGCAGTTGGGCCGGCAGCATGCCCTCGCGCGGCCCGAAGCGGCTGAGAACCAGGAAGAACAGCAACAGGTTGAACACCACGTCGATCATCGGCGTGAGGTTCAGCGACATCCGCAGTGCGGGGGGGCGCGGGCGCAACCGCGGCCGGACCGGTGCCTCCCGAGCACGGTCTGCGGCTTGTCCGGCCTGTGGTTCCGGCAGGTTCATCCATCCTCGCTCAACTCGGCCGCGACCTGCAGCCGCGTCAGGCCCTGGGCGGCCACGATCTCCATGACCCGGCGGACCACGCCGTAGGGCAGCCTGCGGTCCGCGCGAAGGATCACCTGCACCCCCGGATCGCGCCGCGCGACGCCCTGCAGTCCGGCGGCCAGTTCGGCCAGCGAGCCGGCGGGCATGGCTCCGAGCGTCAGTCTGGGCGGGAGGTCGGGCCCCTGATGCACCACGTTGATCATCACCTTGTCGCGGAAGCGACGGTCTACCGCCCGGCTGTCGTCGGGCGACGGAAGCTCGAGGCTGACCTTCTCGGACGAGGCGAAGTGGCTGGCGAGCATGAAGAACGTCAGCAGCAGGAACGTGACGTCGATCATCGGCGTCATGTTAATGCCGTCGGAGGGACGCAGGATGTATTCGCGAAGGCGGCTGTGCATGGCCGGATGTCCTGCCGAATCACTCCGCCTTTGCCGCCGCGGCGCGGGTCAACAGCGAGAGCAGGCCGTCGGAAAACTTGACGCACTCGGCGGCGAAGGCGTCGATGCGGTTGCGGAGCATGGCGAAGCAGGTCAGCGCCGGAATCGCGATCAGCAGGCCCCAGAACGTCGTCACCAGGGCCACGGAGATGTCCCCGGCGAGCTTGGCCGCGTCCGGCATGCCCCCGCCGGCGGCGAAGATGCGGTTGAAGGCCTGGATCATGCCCACGACCGTCCCGAACAGTCCGATCATCGGACTGACGTTGCCGATCATGTTGAGGTACTCGATGCGACGCATCAGCCGGGTGGCCCGCTCGTGGGCCGCCTCCTCGACGGCCGCCCGGGCCGGCTCGACGCCCTCGTTGACCCGGGCACAGGCGGCGAACGCGCACTGCCCGAGCATGGTTTCATCCTCGTTGGTCAGCTCCAGGATCGAGCGGATCTGTCCCCGGGTGGCGGCGCCGACCAGGGCCTCGGCCAGCGCCCCGGGCACCTGCGTCTTGCGCCGGATGGTGATGACGTAGTGCAGCGTGAGCGCGGTGGTGACGACGGACAGCGGCACCAGGACGAACCAGGTGATCCAGCCTCCGTCGATCACGAAATGCTTGAACAAAGACACCGAGGTGATCTCTCCAACCGCCAGGACCGGCCGTGCGTCCATCCATATGTGGTTCATCTGCAATGTCTCCCGCTCATGCGGGCGCGGTCGCCGGAGGCGGCAGATCGGCCAGTCCCTCGGCGCCCCGCGCCGTCCACTCCCCGCCGTCGGGATGATCCCGGGTCAACTCCAGCCACAGCGCCCGGGCCTCCTCCGGACTGCCGGCGACCCGGCAGGCTTCTCCGGCACGAAAGAGACACTCGGCAACCCGGGCATGTCCGGGATACTGGATCACCACCCGCAGGAAAGCCAGCGCCGCCCTGCGAAGGTCGGCTCGGGGGTTCTCCGATCGCCGTCCGTCATGGCTCGGCCGGACGCCCCGCTCGGCCAGGGCGCGCCCCCGCCAGTAAAGGACCTCGGCCCGCCGGGACTGCGGCAGGGCTTCCAGCAGGTTCTCAAGGTCGGCAAGTGCCTGGTCGAATCGCCCGGCGCGAACGTCGCGTTCGGCGTTCTGAAGGATTTCAGCCTCCGACACCGGCGCGGCCTTCGGCCCGGCCGGCAGCGGGACCGGGGCCGACGCCGGCTGAAGACCCGGCCAGTTCTCCCGCCAGGCCCGGAGCGAACGGGCGATCGGGTCATCGCCGTGCCGCTGAATGGCCGCCTCCACACGCGCCCAGGCGGAAGCCAGGAAGGTCGAACCGGCGGCTGGCATCCGGCTCGGGCGTGCGGTTTCAAGGAAGCCGACTCCGTCCGGACCCTCGAGGAGATCCAGATAGACCGCCACGGCCTCGTCGAACCGCCCCTGGCGGTCGTAGGCCCGCACCAGCCGGCATCGCAGCAGAGCCAGCCGGTCCAGGGCGGGTGCTTCGGGGGCATGCTTGCCGTCGGCGACCAGTTGCTCGGCGGCCTTTTCGAACGAAAGGGCCGCCTGCCGGTCGTGGCCGTCGCGCATCTGCTTTTCAGCGACGTTGAACAGCGGCCAGTCGGCGATCTGCAGGTAGTCGATCTGATTGATCGGCCGGGTCACCTCGCGGCTGCTGGGAAGCCGGAAGGTCAACTGGCCTTGCTTGAGCGAGAGGATCTTCACGCCGACGTTCGGCGGCTGGCCGCCCGACGCGACAACATCCCCGACCGCGGCATGGCCGCCGGCGGCCGTAACCGTGATCGCCAGGATGATCGCCGTCAACCTCGACCTCATGCCGTGCATGACCTCGTGCACCGCCGCCGAACCCGGCCGTCGGCAGAAGCCTATCGCGAACCGGCCGCCTGCCACCCGGCCGCCGCGGAATCAACGCCCCGCCACGATGCGGCACCGCCCTCCGTGTCGGCGGGCGATGCGTTCCAGCAGCGACCGAGGACCGGGAGAAGGGTCGAACCCGATGGTGTTGATTCTGACTCCGCCCTGCGGATTGAGTTCCTCCAGGCGGCGTTCCAGTTCGGCCTCGATGTTCCGGTAGTCCCCGTCGGTCAGGAAATAGATCAGTTCCGGTCCGACCGCCAAGGCCCGTTCCAGACCCCGGATGGGATCCGCGGCTCCCGGCGCCGGCCGTCCCCGAATCCGCTCGATGAAGTCGGCCGCCCGGCGCTTGTAAAGCCCGATGGCCGGCACCATCCGACCCGGGACGAACTCCTGAACCTCGCCTCCGGGCATCGCCAGCACCACCTGGAACTGCTGGGTCGGCACCAGAGCCTCGATCGAGGCATGCATTTCGCTCGCGATCTCCGCGGTGTACACCATCAACGACGCGGAGACGTCCACCACGTAGGCGACCTTGTAGGCGTTGCCCGTCTGGCCGAAAAACCGGCTGATCGGCGCGGCGGCCGGCCCCTTGGAGAGCGGCGCGGCCTCGGCGAGCGTGCCGTGCGAGGCGGTCAGGCCCGCCGACAGAGCCAGCGTCCCCGGTCCGGTGCTCCCGGCCGTCAGCACGCCAGGATCCGAGGAAAGCTCCGGCGGTCGGGGCGGCATGGCCGGCGATTCGCGGATCGGGCGGGGAAACGGCATGGGTTGAGCGATCACCGGTCCCGGCAGAGCCGCCAGGCGTGCCTCGGGGATGATCTCCCGCCTCGGGCCGACCTCATTGCGGAACACGCTGGCCCACAGGACACCGAAAATCAGGGCATGGAACGCCAGAGACAATCCCCAGGCAAACCCGTTGGACCGTGTGATCCGGGCAACCAGCGACCGCGGCCGGCCTGCCAATCGACCCGCACCCGTGCCTGCAAGCTGGTAGGCGATCCGCTGGACCATGATCGACGATTCGCGCCGGCGGCGACCCGCCCCTCCAGCCGGCTCCGGACGACCTCCAGGAATTCGCGGGAAACCTTCCGGCCACCGGCGAAACCGTCGGTGGCGACCGGTCGGCGGGGGGCTTTGCGTCGGAGCCGCGTGCCCCCTGCGGGCGCGGACTCGGAGCTTATCTGTCGGGCCGGAGGAGGTCAAACAGTGGACGTTGCCGCGGAATCTGATACCGTGTGGTCAGCGGACCGACCCTTGATGCCGCAGCACGGGCCGGGGTGCGGGATCGGCGTGGTGAAACATGACCGGACGAGTGCGATTGTTATTGCTCGGGTGCATCGTCCTGCCGACGGCCGGTGCCGCTCCCGCTTCGTCGGCATGGCGCACGATCGCGCTGGCGGACCCGGATCCGCAGTCCGACGACATACTGGCCGGTCGGGAGCGTTGCAGACGAGCCGTGGAGGAGGCCTCCACGCCGGGCCGGCGCCTGCATGCCCACGCCGCCGCGGCCAACTGGTGGCTGGCGGTACCCACCGCCCGGCCGGCGACCCGCTGGCTGCTGGGCCTGGAGAGCCCGGCGGATCTGGAAGCCATTCGCGCCGCAGCGGTCGAAGCCCGGACCCATCTCGAGAAGTGCTCGACGCTGCTGGGCGAAGTTGACGCCCGGGTCGACACGCTGCCGACGGATATCGCCGGTCATCTGGAAACGCTGCAGGCTTTTGCCGACCTGTTGTCGGTCGCGGCCACCTCGACCGCCACCGCCGAGGGAAACCAGGCCTGGAGCAAGGCCGTCCGAGGGCTGGCGGTGGCCCGGGAATCGCGGGAGGAGGAAACCGCGGCGGCCGCCCTGCTCTGGCAGGCGTACGGTCTGGCACAGGCCGGCCGTCATGCGCGAGCCCTGGCCGTTCTGCCGGAGGCGCTGGAACCTCCGGGGGTGCTGCCCTTCGACTACCTGGCCCGGCTACTGAGGTGCCGGATCCTCTCCGATCAAGGCCACCACGCCGCGGGCATGGCCCTGCTCACGCAGATTCAGGGGGCGTCCGGCAACTGGTTCAAGGGGTCGGCCCGTCGGCACCTGAACAGTGCCCGACGGCTGGCGGGTTGGGTGGTCCTGACCATCGGCCGCAACTGGCACGCACAGCTCGCGGCCGACGCCGGTGCTGCGGCCGGGCTGCTGGAGGCCTTGTTGACCGAGACCGTCGCGGGGCTGACAGGCAATGACGGTGAGGGTATCGGGGAGGTCTACTCTCTGCCAATGGCGATCCCCATCCTGGTCTTCCTGCCGAGGTCCGCCGCTGGGACCGTCACCGCGGCCATCGACGACGACTCCCACGAGCCCGCCGCCAGCGTCACCCAGGACGGGGAATCCGAGCCGCCGCCGGTAGAGGAGCCGGACGGCCTATCGTCACCGACCGAGGAAGCCCCCTCGCCCGACACGCTTCCCGTCGAATAGGTCAGCGGCTTCCACGGGGTGGGTTGCCACCGCGCGGCACACGGCCCCGGCCCGCTGGACGGTCGCGCCGCCGACGTTATACTTCCGCCATGCACTCGCCCGCCAAGACGGTCGCGTGGCAGGCCGGTCTCTTCGCCTGCCTTGCCGGGGGTTGTGGATCGCCGCCGTCGCCGGGGCGGGCGCTGGTCATTGCTCACCGCGGGGACTCGCGTCAGGCTCCGGAGAACACGCTGGCGGCCTTTCGCGCTGCGTTGGCGGCCGGTGCGGACATGATCGAGCTGGATGCCCGCGCGTCGGCCGATGGCACGCTCTGGTGTTTGCACGACGCCACGCTCGACCGCACGACGAACGCCCGGGCGCTCCTGGACCGGACGCCGGTGCGCATCGGCGAAATCTCCTCCCAGCAGATCGAGATTCTCGACGCCGGAGGCTGGTTCGACCCGGATTTCGCCGGCCAGCGGGTGCCGACGCTGTCATCGGCTCTGGACCTCATCCAGTCCGGTTCGGTGGCCCTGATCGAACGCAAGTCCGGTGATGCGGGAGCCTACATTCGCCTGCTGCGCGAGAAGGACCTGACCGGCAAGGTGGTTGTCCAGAGCTTCGACTGGGCTTTCCTCGAGCAGGTGCACGCCCTGGAGCCTCTGCAGCCGCTGGCGGCGCTGGGCGACAAGGACCCCTCCCCTGACCGCCTGGAGGCCCTTCAAGGCACCGGGGCCCGCATCGTGGCCTGGGAATACCAGCATCTGACGCCTGATGTCATCTCCCGGCTCCACCAGCGCGGGTACGCCGTCTGGGCCTGGACACCCGACCGCGAGGCCGACTGGCAGCGATTGATCGCATGGGGCATCGACGGGATCATCACGAACCGCCCCGGCGCATTGTCGGCCACGATCCGGCGACGCGCCGTTCCGCAACCTGCGGCATAAGCCGGCCTCCTTGACCGGCCGACCACCCCTCCCTGGAGACCGGCGATTGAAGAAGCCTGCTTTCCCGACGGCGGCGCTGTTGCTGATCACTGTGACCGGCTGCGGCGACGTCCTGCTGGGGCTGGCCGACATGCTTGACGGCCTGGCCGGGGGGTTGCGGACCGTCGGCGGCTGCCTGACGCCCGTCGAATACACCGACCTGTCCGAAGTGCTGGTTGTCGCCCCGCCGGCGGAATGGCGAGCCGGCCAGGCAATCCTCACCGACGCGGCCCAGCCCGCCGTGGAGGCCTTTTTCGCGTCGCGCCTGGAGGCGGACGTGGCCCCCCGCTGGTATCAGAACGAACGGCTGTTCCGACTGGCCTGTCCACCACCCGACCGGGCGGCGGAGTTGGAGTTTCTGGACGCCTCGGTGGACTGGGCACACGTTTACGACGACGAGGGTTTCGAGATCGCCTCGCTGCGTTCCTGCGACTTCGACGGCCGGTTGCGCGGGGTGGTTCTGCCCCCATCCGGGGCCGCTCATCTGGTCATCCGGCTTGTCCTGATCCGGCCGGGCGGTTCCGGGCGGGAGTTGGCCCGACTGGCCGAAGTGCCGGCCGAGGAAGCGGGCCTGCCCCGGACGCAGCATGTGGTCCTGAACATGGGCGGGGCCGCAGGCATCCGCTTTCGCGCTGGCACGCTGGTGCCCACGAACGTGTCGCCGGTCACTGATCCGGTTCTGCGGGAGGCACTGGTCCGCGCCGTCGCGGAGATCTATGCCCCTTATGACCTTCGGGTGTACACCGAAGCCGATCCCTCCCCGCCGGAGCCATACAGCGTGGTGCACATCGGAACGGCCGAACCCCCGCTGGGGTATAACGGCCTGAGCGAGTGGGTGGACGGCCTGAACCGGCAACCCGACGACATCGCGATCGTGGACCTGGGAAGCAGGCACCTGGGACTGGCGGGGCTGTTCGGCCCGGAAGCGCTTGGCACGGCCGCGGGGCTGGTGGCCGCCCACGAGGTGGGGCATCTTCTGGGTTTGTGGCACTCGCTGAACACCGACGACCTGATGACGGGCGTGGACTGCGAGGGGGCGGGACTCGATCTGGAGCTTCTGCTGGCCCGGCGATTCCGTCCGGCGGCACTGGAATCGACCTTCGCGGCCGACCGTTACCATGCCCTGGGCCGACAGGATCCCGAATCGGTGCTGCTGAGGGTGCTCGGACCGACCGCTCAGCCCTGATTGGGCGAGGCGGAACCGGTCTTCCCGGCCAGCTTTCGCAGCTGATTCAGCGTCGCGCGGAAATCCTTGGGCGGCTCGGCGGTCAGCAGGATGCGGCGGCCGTCGCGGGGATGATCGAAAGCGATCGACTCGGCGTGGAGGGAGAGTCTGGCCAGCAGCGGTCTTTCCGGCTCAAGGCCGCCGGGACGGTATCCCGTCTTGAAGCTCGACAGGAAGAAGGCCTCTGATCCGCCATACAGGGGATCGACCAGCAGCGGTAGGCCGATATGGGCCAGGTGCACGCGGATCTGATGCTGCCGGCCGGTAAGGGGTCGGCAGCGAAGCAGGGCGGCTCCCGGATACCGCTCGAGGACTTCCCAGAGCGTCACGGAGGCTTTGCCCTTGCGCTGCTTGACCATCATCCGGCCGGTCACGCGGGGATGGGGTCCCAGGAGCGTCTCGATTCGTCCGTCGGCCCGGGTCGGGCAGCCGCGGACGATGGCCAGGTACTGCTTTTCGACGCGCCGTTGAAGGCACTGTTCGGCCAGGCGCTGCTGGGCGGGCCGATTCCGGGCCAGCAGGAGGACGCCGCTGGTGTGGCGGTCGAGGCGATGCACCAGCAGCAGTCGATCGGGGATACCCAGGCTGGCCGGAATGACCTCACGGATGGAGACCCCGCCCTGACGTCCCGGCACGGTCAGCAACCCGGGAGGCTTGTTCACCGCCAGGAGGTCTGGATCATCCAGCAGGATGTGGATGGGCGGACCCGGCATGCGATGAACCCGGCGTGGGGCCCCCTCCGGGGCCGGCGGCCCGGGAGACCGGCTTCTAGACGCAGACCACCTCGGTTACTTCGGGGACCTGCATCTTGAGGTTGCGTTCCACGCCGAACTTGAGGGTCATGGCGGCCGACGGGCAACCGACGCAGGCTCCGTGAAGGCGGACCTTGACCACGCCCTGGTCATCGACGTCGACGAACTCCAGATCTCCGCCGTCGGCCTGGACGGCCACGCGCAGGCGATTGATGACGCTGACAACGCGATCCTTCAGCGGACTCTGGGGCTGCGGTGCATTCTGTGTCATGCTGTACCTCCGGAAGCGGCCGGCGGTGCCTGGCGAGCGGGACTCACCCGCCGGGGCTTCTGCGGGCCTGTGTCGGGAGTATAGGGCGGGCGTGACCGGCCAACAAGCCGAGGCGGACAACCGAAGCGTGGCGGAGATTGTGCCGATTGGCGTTCCGGGGCCTTGACCGCCGGGGCGAAGCTGTCAGAATAGAGCATCGAGTCCGGCGCTTGACCCGGGCCGCTCGACGAACGGGGCTCCCTGCTGGAGAGGCCGCCCGATGGGCAAGCTGCACCACCCTGTCTTCACCAACGCCGACGCGCTGCACAAGTGGACCATCCGGGACGCGATGGAGCTCTACAACATCAACAACTGGGGCGATCCCTACTTTTCGATCAATGAGCAGGGCAACGCCTGCGTGCATCCCCAGGGTCCCGGGGGTCCGACGGTGGACCTCAAGCAGGTTGTCGATGAGCTCCAGCGGCGCGGGATCCAGCTGCCCATCCTGCTGCGATTCTCGGACATCCTGCGGGCCCGTGTGGAGGCCCTCAACGAGGCGTTCCGCTCGGCGATCCGCGAGTACGGGTACAACGGCCGTTACATGGGCGTTTATCCGATCAAGGTCAACCAGCAGTGCCAGGTGGTGCAGGAGATCGTGCACTACGGGGCTCCGTATCAGTTCGGACTCGAGGCCGGGTCCAAGCCCGAGCTGCTGGCGGTGCTGGCCCTTCTGGATTCCAGCGAGCCGCTGATCATCTGCAACGGCTACAAGGATGAAGAATACGTCGAGATGGCCCTGCTGGGGACCAAGATCGGCAAGTACGTGGTTATCGTGGTCGAGAAGTTCAGCGAGCTGCCGATGATCGTGGAGGTCGCCCGCCGGCTCAACGTGGTGCCGCACCTGGGCGTCCGGGCCAAGCTCTCGAGCAAGGGGGCCGGCAAGTGGGAGTCCTCCAGCGGCGACCGCTCCAAGTTCGGGCTCAGCGTCACCGAGCTGATGGAGATGATCGCCTACCTCCGCGAGCAGGACATGCTCGACTGCATCGAGCTGCTGCACTATCACCTCGGCAGTCAGATCAACAACATCCGCGCGCTGCGCGAGGGGCTGGACGAGGCCAGCCGGATCTACGTGGAAATGGTCAAGTTGGGCGTGCCGCTGCGAATGCTGGACGTCGGCGGCGGGCTGGCGGTGGACTACGACGGCTCCAAGACCAACTTCGCCAGCAGCAGCAACTACTCTCTGCAGGAATACGCCAACGACATCGTCTCGGGGATCATGGACGCCTGCGACCGCTCGGGCGTGCCCCACCCGACGATCGTCTCGGAGTCCGGGCGGGCGGTAACCGCGCATCACTCGGTGCTGGTCATCAACGTGCTGGGGACCAGCACGCTGGGCGGCGGGCCGGTCCCCCAGTCGCTGCCGGAGGACAAGCCCGCGGCAATGCACAACCTTCTGGAGGTGTATCGCAACGTCTCCCGCAAGAACTTCCAGGAGAGCTATCACGACGCCCTGCACTACCGCGACGAGTGCATGAGCCTGTTCCGCCACGGCTATCTGAGCCTGGAGGACCGCTGCGTCGTCGAGAACCTCTTCTACGCGGCGGCCTACAAGATCCTGCGGATCGTCCGCGAGCTGGAGTACGTTCCCGACGACCTGGAAGGCCTGGAGCGGTCGCTGGCGGACATCTACTTCTGCAACTTCTCCTGCTTCCAGTCGTTGCCGGACTTCTGGGCCGTCCAGCAGCTGTTCCCGATCCTCCCGATCCACCGTCTCAACGAGCAGCCCACCCGCCGGGCCATCCTGGCCGACGTCACCTGCGACTCCGACGGCAAGATCGACCGTTTCATCGACCTGCGCGACGTCAAGAGCGTGCTGGAGCTGCACCCGCTGAACGACTCCCCCTATCTTCTGGGCGTCTTCATCTGCGGGGCCTATCAGGAGATCCTGGGCGACATGCACAACCTGTTCGGCGACACGAACACCGTCCATGTGCGTATCGACCCGGAGGGCGGCTACCGGATCGAGCACATCTTCAAGGGCGACCGGGTCAAGGAGATCCTGGAGTTCGTGCAATATTCCGTCCGCGACCTGACCAGCCGCCTGCGCCGGCAGGTCGAGGGGGCCGTCCGGGCGGGGCTGATCTCCTTCGAGGAATCCGGCAAGCTGATCGAGAAGTACGAGGACGGGCTGGACGGCTACACCTACCTGGAGCGCGTCACCGACTGAGCCGGGCCCCCGCCGGCAGGCCCGGCCCTGCGGTCCGCCGGCCGGGCGTTCGGGGCGACGGCCCGCGCTTTCCGCAGCAGGAGTCAGGCCGACACGTTGCTCCACTCGATGCCCAGGTGGCGGATGGCGTAACCGACTTCCTTGAGGCAGTCGCCATAGGTCAACATCCAGTGGAAGCCGCGCATGTCGCGCACCAGCTGCTCCCACCGCCCTTGGATGGCTACGTCGATCTGGGCCCGGCAGATGTCGTGGAAGGGATTGGCCTGGACTCTCCCGCGGGCCCCGACCCATCGGCGGCACTCGAAGTCCGGCACCACCATTGTGACCTCCTGGCCGAGCGTCATCTCCACCTTCGGCGCCGCTCCGTAGTCGGACTCGAAGTGCGTGTAGATTTTGACCGGCTCGAGCGTGCGGCCGTTGAGCCGCCGCGGGCTGGTGCAGTGCGCCAGCGTCACCACCCCGTGATGCGGCCAGGTCGGGTCGTTCAGGAACGGCGGCAGACCGGTGATGTGATGCATCAGCAGCCCGGCGGGGATGACCACGAAGTCCGACTCGCAGAAGGCCGTCAGTCCCTCGTCGTTCAGCAGGGTCAACGGCAGGCAGGCGGTGGTCCTGGAGATCGGCATCACCGTGCCCATGCAATGCCCGATGGTGAAGGCCGTGGCCTGATGCTCGGCCATCATCTCCTTGAACGCGCGATACAGCAGCATCGCGTGATCGACGAAAGACCGGTCGGCATGCAGCGACACGCCGGGCTGGGCGAGGTACTCCTCGGCCTGCCTGGTCGCGGCCGCCACCGCGGCACTGTCGCCCCGCAGCCTCTCCAGCCGGCCGGCGAGATCCTCGTAGCTCACCGTGATCACGTCCAGGTGCCATCGGTCGCGGGCGATGTCCGGCGCGAGCTTGTGGCCCAGCCCCCAGCCCATCGGTCCGCCCAGGGCCACGATCCGCTGTCCCAGGGTGCGGCGCAGCCCGACCAGGGCCCGCAGGCGCCACTGGAGATCGGCATATTCGTCCACCACGACGTCATCCAGAGCGATGCCCTTGTCCTGGTAATCGTCGGTCGCGTGCCGCATGAAGTGCGGGTGAAGGATCTCGTACCAGAGCGAGATCGGACCGGAGCGATGGCGCAGGAAGACGATGTTGGGCCGGCTTCTGGACAGCAGGGTATCCAGGACGTCTCCCCCGCCGCCGGCGGCATAAACCAGCATGACGTCGCACGGGCCGGCGGCGACGGCCCGGGCCTCCTGGAGGCCGGCCACTCCGCGCACGGGCAGCAGGTCCACGGCCAGACCGCTGTCCCCGACCAGGACGGTCAGTTCCTCCCCGATCCGCTTCATTTCGGCCTGGGCGTCGGCCGCGGTCTGGATGCCGCCCCAGGGCCGCCAGCTGGTCTGCTCCCGCCGCTGAGGGACTCCGTACGCCAGCACCGGCTGCACCGAGATCCGCGAGGCCGGCCTGATCGCCGGTGCGGCGGGCCGGGAGGCCTCCTGCGCGGCGGCGACCCTCGCGGCCGCGAACCAGCTTCCCACCGCGGCCGTTCCGGCGCCCAACAGAAGAGACCGTCGAGACACTCCTGCGCGCCGCATGGCCTCGTAGGCTTTCCGGAGTCCCTCGGAGCAGCAGGAACAGGCGTGCGAATCGACGTGGCTATGCCGTTTCATGGCGACCTCCCTGCAGGACGTTTGCGGGAACCATGCCAACCGATCAGTCCGAAGCGAATGAACCGGATGGTACCCTGCCGCCGGACGCGTGCCAAGCGGGGTTTCCTCTGAAGCATGGCATTGACCGGCCGCTTGCCCCGTCGCACGCCCGAAGGTAAAGTACGCACCCGACCCGCGGGCACTCTTGTGCCGTGTCCGGGGCGCCTTTGGGACCGAGGAGCCGAAGATGATTCCCGTGGCCTCACGCAGCGGCATCAGTCGCATTGCAATGCTTCTGGCCGGCCCGATTGTCCTCTCGGGCATGGGTTGCGCCCGCCCAGGCCCGGCCATCGCGCTCTTCAACGGCTCGGATCTGGGCGGCTGGCAGGGTCACGGCACCGAGAACGCCTGGCAGACCGCCTCCTCGGTGGCCCTGGATCCGGCCGATCCGACCAAACTGGTGATCACGCCGGGAGCGGGGATCCTCGTGAACGGTCCGGCCGGGCGGACCTGCGACCTGCACACCGTCCAGACTTTCGGCGACTGCGAACTGCACGTCGAGTTTCTGGTGCCCAAAGGGTCCAACTCGGGCGTTTACCTCATGGGCGAGTACGAGGTTCAGATCCTCGACAGCTACGGCAAGGCCGACCCCGGCTTCGGCGACTGCGGCGGCATCTATGCCCGGTGGATCGACGGGCAGAACGTGGACGGCCATCCCCCGCGCGTGAACGCCAGCCAGCCGCCGGGCGAGTGGCAGTCCTTCGACATCGTCTTCCGGGCGCCGCGTTTCGACGAGTCCGGCCGCAAGACCGCCAACGCCCGTTTCGTGCGGGTGCTGCACAACGGCGTGCTGATTCACCGCGACGTCGAGCTCCAGGGACCCACGCGTTCATCGCTGACCGGCCAGGAGCGTCCGCGCGGCCCGCTGATGCTGCAGGGCGACCACGGTCCGGTGGCCTTCCGGAACATCCGCATCCGCCTGCCGGCCGGGGAGAGTTGATCCGCCCGGCGGTACCGGGAGACGCAGCCACGATGGACGACCCCGCCGTTCAGCCCACCGGGCACCCGCAGACCGACGCCGTGCACTTCGGCGAGAAGCGATGGATGGGCACCATCACCACGCCGGTGGCCCTGAGCAGCACCTTCGTTTTCCGCGACGTCGACGAAATGATCGCCTTCGGCCGCAACGAGGTGCCTCATTACGAATACGGGCGCTACGGCAACCCCACGCGGGAGGCCGCGGAACGCAAGCTGGCCGCCCTGGAGGGCGCCGAGCGCTGCCTGCTGTTCGACAGCGGGATGAGCGCCGTCACCGCCGTGATCCTGGCCCTGTGCGACGCCGGTCGCCACGTGGTCATCACCGACGACGCCTACAAGCAGACGCTGAACTTCGTCACCCGCGTCCTGCCGCGGTTCGGCATCGCGGCCACCGTCGTGCCGATGGGCGACTACGACGCCATGGCCGACGCGGTGCGCGACGAAACCGTGCTGATCTTCTCGGAAAGCCCCACCAACCCCTATCTCAACATCGCCGACGTCGACCGCATCGTCCGCATCGCCCGTGATCGCCGCGTGCTCAGCGTGATCGACAGCACCTTCGCCACGCCCTGGAACCAGCGGCCGCTCGACCAGGGCATCGACATCGTGATCCACAGCACCACCAAGTATCTGGCCGGGCACAACGACGTGCTGGGCGGAGCGGTGCTGGGTTCGGTGGCGGCGACCGAGCCGGTATACCAGTGGCGGCGCGTGGCCGGCGGGGTGATCGACCCGATGAGCTGCTACCTGCTGATCCGCGGGCTCAAGACCTTCGGCCTGAGGATGGAGCGGCTGAACCGCACCGCCGCGGAGGTCGCCGGGTTCCTCGGCCAGCACCCGAAGGTGCGCCGCGTCTACTACCCCGGCCATCCCACGCACCGGCAGCATGACCTGGCGCGCCGCCAGATGAAGGGCTTCGGCGCCGTGGTGACGTTCGAGATCGACGGCGACCTGGAGAAGACGCTGGCGTTCCTGCGCGGCCTGAGGCTCTGCATGCTCGGCCCCAGCCTGGGCGGGCCCGAGAGCCTGGTCACCCACCCGGCGCTCAACAGCTACTACAACGTCAGCCGCGAGGAGCGCTACCGGCTGGGGATCATCGACGAGCTGGTCCGCCTGTCCGTCGGCCTGGAAGAGCCCGCCGACATCATCGCCGACCTGAACGGGGCCCTGGACGGCATACCCGGCTGAGAGCCGCGGCAGGCCGCGGAACGGACCCAGCCGTGGCAACCGGGCCGGGACGGCGTTTCAGGTCGCAGGTACGCAACCGGCCGCGGCGCCTGAAGGCCCGGGCGGCCGGGCCGGAAGCCGAATGCTGAACGTGGTCCCCCGTTCCGGGGAGGTTTCGAAGTCCACCCGGCCCCCCAGCAGGCTCTCGCCGATCAGCTTCATGCTGTATGTGCCCAGCCCCCGCCAGCCGCCCGGCTTGGTGCTGAAATACTTCTGGAACACCCGGGCGCGGATCGGCTCCGGGATGCACGCCCGGTTCCACACGCGGAACTCCACGTGCTCCGGGGCGGATCGACATTCGAGCTTTACGACGTCGCCCGGTTCGCCGGCCTCGAAGGCATTGACCACCATGTTGGTCAGCACGCGGGTCAGCAGACCGGCGTCGCTGCGGAACGGGTGCTCGGTCGCCGGGCAGCGCACCTGCAGCGACTGGCCGGCGCCGGCGGGATGGCCGGCCGAAAGCGACTCGATCCGCCGCAGCAGGCTCCCGGCGTAGATATCCTCCAGGTCCAGGGGGTATTTCTGAGGCTCGTCCACGCTGAGCAGCCGCTGCAACCTGACCTCGCGGGTCATGGCCGCCGCGGCCTCGCGGACCTGATTGAGCAGCTGATCCTGCAATGCGGGTGTCGTCCGGCCCAGCAGGGCCGCCGAACCGCCGAAGACCGTCAGCAGGTTGCTCAGGTCGTGCAGGAAGGTGTGCTCCAGGGCGGCGCGGCGCTTTTCGTCGCTCACATCGCGCATGCAGATCAGCAGAAGCTGCTCGCCGTCCATCTCGAACGGGCAGCAACGGACGACGAAATCGCGGTCGAGCCGGGTTCCTTCGCGGTCGAAGGTCAGCACGCACTCCCTTTCCTGGGTCTGACCGGTCTCCTGGACCGCCACCATGGCGATCACCGCCCCGCAGGAGGCGCACGTCCGGCTGGTCCCGCACCCGCCCGGCCCCTCACCGGCGTGAATGCACCGCAGGGCCTCGCCGGGCCGCAGGCCCAGAACGCCCTCGGGGTCCGTGACCCCCAGGGCCTCCAGCACCGCGTGGTTCAGTGCCAGGATCTGCCGGTGACGGTTGAGCACGCAGATCCAGCCGCCCAGCAGTTCCAGCATCGTCCCCAGGAACGGGCTTTCGGCGACTCGCCGGACCCACGCCTGGACCTCGTCCGGGCCGGCCCGTTCGGGCGACGCGAACCAGGTTTCAACGGGTCCTTCAGGTGCCGAAAAGGGCTCGGCCGCGGCCATGATCGGTGACCTCCGCCCATCGGGACCGTAGCAAGGCGTTCTCGCAACGCCGTCGGAAAGTACATCCGCGCCGGGAGGGTATTCACCGGCGATCGCCTGTCGGTAGTGTAGGCGCCGCTGCCGCGCAGGGCCTTCGCAGGCGAAAGGCTGCCGCGGACGGCGCCTCCTCACGCGATCGACATGTCCCTCAACGCCCGGCGGCGGTCCTCGACCAGCCGCCGTTTGTCGGCCGGCATGTCCGGCTCGGCCAGCAGGGCGTCGCAGCCCTCGATATACATCTCCAGGCCCCAGGACCAGTCCCAGACGCGCTGGTCCGGCGGCCGACGCTCGACGAGCTTCAGGAAACCCTCGAACTCGGCGAAGTAGCTGCCGTAGATGTGGAAGGAGTCGGCGACGTGGCAGTACTCCCCCACCGGCACGCCCACCGCCCGGGCAACCTCGCGCTGCAACTCGATGAAGGCGTACATGTTCATGAAAGACGCCTTGAACGCGTCGTTGGACCGCATGTGGGCAACCATGTTCAGCCGGCCATCCTGGACGCGGAACCACAACCGCTGCAGACAGGCCGGATCGGAAATGCCCAGGTCCTCCCAGACCTGCCAGGTGACCGCCTGGGCCCGCCGGGTGAAGCCGCATTCCCGCAGCATGGCCGCACAGCGCTCGATCTGGTTGTAGACCCGGCCCTCGGGGCCCGGCAGCCGATAGGCGAACAACCGCTGGTGGTAGGTGTACTCCCACTTGCCGGCGGCCGGGTCGATCCAGTGGTCGTGGACGCCGTAGAGCACCTCGGCCCGGTACTTCTCCAGGTCCGCCGGCCCGCCGGGGAAGGCCCGGTGAATGCGCGGTTCGGCCAGGGGCTCGGTGACATGGATCAGGGCCAGGACGTCGCGGCTGTTGGGGTCGCCGGGCTTGTCGTACTGCGTCGGGAAAGGGTCCCCCTCCCGCCAGCAGGCCAGAACGGCCTTCTCCCAGGCCAGCGGCAGTGTGCGCTCGACGATGCGAATGGTCTTCATGTCGGCCTCCTGCCCGTCGTCCCGTTCGCGGCCGACGCCGCGGCCCTCCGTGATGCAACCCCACCTTGCGTTCGCCGCGCCGCCGAACCAGCGGCATCGGGCGTCACCGGCGTCAACCTGTGCTTCATGGAAGCTCGATGCCGGTGAAGGCTATTCTGGGGCGAGTGCCGCTGCAATGTCAAAAAACGGCCCGGGCCGTCCGTGCGGGACCTCCGAGGTGGTAGAAAGACGATCGGCCGCCCCCGCCGCCCGTCGCGTCCGAATCCGATGGCCCTGGAGGGACGCGCTCCGTCGCGTCCGCGATTGCAGGTTTTCCCTGGTTCACCTTTCACGGCCCCGACGGAGCGGGGCCCTCCAGAGGACGCGCTCCGTCGCGTCCGCGATTGCAGGTTTTCCC
>CALLOB010000054.1 GCA_938005315.1 uncultured Phycisphaerae bacterium | reverse complement strand
GTATCCGGTACTTTCCTCTATCACCCCCTGTCTGACCGACGGTTCGTGTTCTCCTGCTCCTGTTCATCCGTGAACCTCCAGCGGCACGCTCCACGTGCCACTGAAGATATCGGCTTTGCATGGCCTACTGGGATAGGCTCTAATGCTCCTGGTACTGGTTCCAGACCAGCCAGTAGGTGGCGAAGTCGGCCAGCTGACGGGCGAAACGCTCGTAGTCCAGGGGTTTGACCAGGTAGCTGCTGGCGTGGCGGGCATAGGCCTCGCGGATGTCGTGCGGGGCGTCGGAGGTGGTCAGCACGACCACGGGGATGGTCGTCAGCTCCGGGTCGCCCTTGATCTGCCGCAGAACCTCCAGCCCATCGACCCGCGGCAGGCGCAGGTCCAGCAGGATCAGGTGCGGCCGCGGGGCGGGCGTGCCGTTGGCATAGGCTCCCTGGCGGCGGAGGTAGTCCATCGCCGTCTGGCCGTCGGGGGCGTGAACGAGCCTGACCGGCAGGCCGACGTGCTGTTCGAGGCTGCGTCGGGCGAGTTCGGCGTGGCCCTCATCGTCTTCGACAAGCAAAACGATTTTCGCGCGGTCGTCGGTCATTGCGGCTGCTCCTGATCGCAATCAGGCTCTGGCGACAGGGTCGCTGAACGTATTGTAGGCAAAGTGAAACAGAAGGTCGAGCCCCGGCCCGGACCTTCCGACTCCGCCCAGATCCGGCCGCCGTGGAACTCGACGATTCGTTTGACGATCGCCAGGCCCATGCCGGTGCCCTCGATCCCGGGGTGGAGCTGTTCGAAGAGCCCGAACAGCCGGTGCATGTGCCGGGGGTCGATGCCCATGCCGTTGTCGCGGACGAAGACCACCGGCCGGCCGCCGCGGTCCTCGACGCCGATCTCGATCCGGGGCTCGGGCTGGTCGCCCATGAACTTGGCGGCGTTGTCGATGAGGTTCTGGAAGACCTCGCGGAGCCGGGGCCGGTCGCCGCGAAGCACCAGCGGCCTGGGGTTGATCTCCACCCGGACCTTCCGCTGCGAGAGCCGGCCGGCGACCATCTCGACGGCCTCCCGGGCGAGGTCCTGCAGGGTGGCGTCCTCGGGGGGGTTGACCTTCCGGCCGATGCGGGAGAGTTCCAGGATCTCGTCGAGCAGGCCGGCCATGCGTTCGGCGGCCTTGTCCATGTAGCCCAGGTCCTGTCGGACCTGATCGAGGTTGCCGGCCTCGATATCCTGTCGGATGTGCCCCAGGAACGCCCGGATGGTCACCAGCGGGCTGCGGAGGTCGTGGGAGGCCGTATAGGCGAAGCGTTCGATCTCCTCGTTCTTGCGCTGCAGCTCCTGCTCGGCCTGCTTGCGCTCGGTGATGTCGGGGAAGACGACCACGCCGGCGACGATCTGGCCGCGGGGGTTGCGGACGGGGGCGGCGTTGGCCAGCACGCAGCGGTCCTGGCCGTCGGAGCGGCGGATGATGACCTCCACGTTGCGGCAGGTTTCTCCCCGCAGCACCGCCCGCGAGAGCGGCAGTTCCTCCGGGGGCACGGGCCTGCCGTCGGGATAGAACGTCTGCCACCGCCGGGGATGCAGGTCGACCGGGATATCGGTGAGCGATTCGGCGGGCTCGCCGCGGATGCCCAGAGCGGCCGGGTTGGCCAGGCGGATGCGGACATCGGGGGCCTCGGCGATCAGGATGCCGGCGGGGGTCTGTTCCACCGCGGCCGCGAGCAGCGCCTGGGTCTCGGCCAGCTTCTCCTCCGCACGCTTCCGTTCGGCGATATCCTGCTCGAGCTGCTCTTTCTGCAGGCTGACCTGGTCGTAGAGCCTGCGGCTGAGGATCGCCGCGGCGATGTTGTTGGCCACGATCTGGAGGTGCTCCAGGTCGGACTCGTCGAAGTCCATGCGGCGGGTGCGGGTGAAGATGCCCAGGATGCCGAATGGCTGGCCCTCATACATCAGGGGCACACCGGCGTAGGAGGTGAATTCGTACTTGAGCGGATCCGTGGCGCTGGCCAGGGCCGCGGTGCGCGGATCCTGGCGGACGTCGGGCACGGCCAGGCCGCGCCTGGTCGCCAGGATGTGCGGGGCAAGTCCCTGGTGACGGCTCATGCGTTCCGCCAGAGGGCCCGGGGTCGGTCCGTCGCTGGCCAGCAGCA
Source organism: uncultured Phycisphaerae bacterium (assembly GCA_938005315.1). Classification (GTDB taxonomy): domain Bacteria; phylum Planctomycetota; class Phycisphaerae; order UBA1845; family PWPN01; genus CALLOB01. The sequence continues at coordinate 15,519 of CALLOB010000054.1, read as the reverse complement.
CCAGATCGTCGCCCTGGAGTTCGCGGATCACGCAGAGATCGACGTCGAAGGCCTCGCGGATCCGCCGGGCCTGTTCGGCGAAGGCTTCCATGCGGGGGGTCCCGCCGAGCACGAAGCCGGAGGTTTCGGCGATCACCTGCAGGCGGCGGTTGTGGCGCCGCAGGGCCTGTTCGGCAATTTTTCGCTCGGTGATGTCCTGAAAAGTGCCGATCACGTAGGATCGCGAGCCGGCGACCACGGGTGCCAGTCCCCGCACCTCGGCCCAGAAGCGCCGTCCGCCGGCGGCGACGACCTCGGTCTCAATCGCAAAGGGCTCGCCGGTCTCCAGGCAGCGGGTCAGACGTTCGGCGATGACCGGCGCATGTTCGGGCGGGTAATATCTGAGTCCCTCGGCGAGTCCCGGCTGACGGTCCTTCGGAGCCTCGATGAGGTCGAACACGCCTTCGGTCCACTCCAGGTAGTCGGTGCGCGGGTTGGCCTTCCATCCGCCCAGCCGGGCGATCCGCTGGGTCTCCTTGAGGAACAGCTCGCTTTCGCGCAGGGCCTCGCGGACCTTCCGGATGTCGGTGATATCCACGTCGAAGCAGAAGAACTCCGGATCCTGCGCGGGGCGGGGGTGGAGCACCCGCGAGGCCAGGACATGGCGGCGGGTTCCGTCCTTCCGGACGACCTCGACCTCGCCGGTCACGGGCAGCCGGCCGGTGCGGACCGCCTCCTCCATGATCCGACGTTCCTGCGGGCGGTCCGGCTCGTCCAGCAGCAGTTCGACCATGTCGCGGCCGAGCACCTCGTCGGCGGTGAATCCGTAGATCAGCTCGCTCCCGCGGTTCCAGAAAGTGATGGTACCGTCGGGCTCGTAGGCCTGGATCGCGACGTTTTCCAGGCCCTCGAGCACCGATCGGAACCGCTGTTCGCTGTCGCGCAGGGCCTGTTCGGTCTGCTTGGCCGCCGTGATGTCGCGGATCGACTCGATCGCGCCGATGATTTCACCACGGGCGTCCCGGATGGGGCTGGCCTTGCCCGACAGATGCCGCAGGCGGCCGCCGACCTTGACCTCACGGGATTCGGCGAAGAAGGTTTCGCCGGATCGTTCGACGAAACGGTAATCCGCCTGCGACTCAAGGTCCGGCCGGAGCACCAGGTCGATGAGCATCGGACGACGAAAGCCGTAGAACGCGACGGCGTGGGCGGAGTCGCCGCGGCCGAGCACGTCGCCGGCGAGCGTGCCGGTCATCTCCTCCATCGCCCGGTTCCAGGCGATCACGCGTCCCTGGTGGTCGATGGCGAAGGTGGCGTCGGGCAGAAAGTCGATGATGTCCTGGAACTGCCGGCTGGAGTCGCGCAGGACCTGCTCCGTGGCCTTGCGGTCGGTGATGTCGCGCGCCGCGGCCAGGACGCGCCGTTTTCCGCCGATCATGCAGGGCCGCAGATCGACTTCCACCCACAGGGCGGCACCGTCCGGGCGGCGAAACCACCACTCGAACGTCTGCGGACCCTCGGCGCAGGCCAGGCGAATCCTCCTTTTCGCCTCCTCGGCCGAGAAGGGCGACGTGTCGCCGCCGAGGTGCGCCAGCGTGATCCGCCCGGCCTGATCGGGGGCCATCCCCAGGAGCTCGCAGGCCCGGGCGTTGGCTTCCAGCACGCGGCCGTCCTCGTCGTGGATGAACAGGGCGTCGCCGCCGGCGTTGAACACCATGCGATAGCGGGTCTCGCTCTCGCGGAGCCCGCGATAGAGCTGCTCCCAGGTCAGGGGGGTCAGAGAGGCCGCCAGCATCGCCACCATGACCACCGCCCAGGCCGGGGCGGAGCGGAGCAGGAGAGGGGGATCGAAACTCAGGGGCAGCCGGCCGCTCACCCATCCCCCGGCGATCAGCGCGACGCCGGCGCCGGCGACGGCCAGCAGGATCAACCAGCGGCGCAGGCCCAGCATCGAGGCCAGCGACAGTGCCAGTATCACGCCCACCTGTCCTGAGGCGTAAAGGCCCCAGCGGCACATCCCCGCCAGGCCGGCCAGAACCAGGCCCCCGCAATAGAGCAGCATGCGAATTTCCGGAGCAAGAACGCTTCCGCCGGCGAAGGCCACAACGGCGATCAGACCGAGGATGGTCAGCTGGACTGCGGCCACTCCCCATCCGTCGTGGGCTGTCGCGCGCCAGAGGATCGCCGCCGTCAGAAATACCAGCAGAGGGCTCAACCAGCGCATGACCCGGTCGGTGATCCGGGCGGCGGCGGCGACCTGTTCGCGGCGGTTTGTTTCCGCCTGGTGATCGACGGTGACCGACATGTCGGTTGCTCCGCTTGAATGTGTCGCTCCCACGGGATGATTCCGGTGCGCGCGGCTGTCGATGGGAGCGGTGGCGCGCTTCAGTCCGAGCCGCCGGAGACCTTGGGATCCTCGCCCGTCGCCGGGGCCGGCGTCTCACCCAGGCCCAGCAGCGACTGCGTCCAGGTCGGTGCGTCCGGCGAGAAATGGCGCGCCGCGGCGGTCACGAAGGGGGCGAGCCGCGTTCCGACGAAATCGCGCAGGCCCTGACGGGCGATGGTCTCCAGCGTCTCGGCGTAGCTGTCCAGGATGGTGTCGGCGACGATGTCCGCTCCGGTCTGCCCCAGGGCCACGGCTGCGCCCATCCCGCGGCCGCCGAGGCGGGCCAGATCCAGCGTCAGCAGGCCGCTGATGCGTCCCAGCGAGACGTGGTTGACATCGGCCAGTTGCTCCATCCGTTTCCAGAGGGTCTCGAGGCGCGGCAGCAGCCCGGTGGCGGCCCCGAAGATCCGGCCGTAGCGGTCGGTCAGTTCAGAAGCCAGGCGACCGAGCTCTTCGGCCGACAGCGGGGGCGTGTCGACCGCTCCGGCACTGGCCCGCGAGGCCTCCTGGATCGCCCCCAGCAGATCGGCCAGGCCGTCGACCCGCGTGTCTTCGGGGATGACGCCGTTGGCCTTGAGATGCGCGGTCAGACGCTGGAGGAACACGGTGGTGCCCGCGGCCGCGTCACCGGCGATGGCGAAGACCCACAGCGGCGAGAGGTGCATGGCGAACAGGCCCGCGGTTTCCAGGGCCGCGCCGACGGTCTTGCGGACGGCGTAGTCGCTTGCCGGCGCCGGGGTCTGCCCGTCGGCCGGGTCGTCATCCTTCATCCCGGCGAGCTGGCGGATCAGAAACTGCTGGGTGTCGCCGACGAAGACTCTGTAAAGCGTCGTGCCGCGCAGGGCCTCGGGGAACAACGTCTCGGTCAGCAGGGTCGAGGCACCGCCGACCACCGCGGCGATCGACCGCACGGTCCGCTCGGGAAGCGAGAGCATGTAGCCGATGCGCCGGGTCAGTGATTGAATCAGGGTGGACATCGGGGAACTCCGCAAGCCTGCCTCAGGCGGGGGCGCGGGCGTCGCACCACGGTCTTTCGTCCGCGCCGACCGGCCCGGCCGTGGCGTCATGATACCGCATCGGCCCGGTCCAGGTCCCGCTTCAAGGTTTGCCGGCCCGCGGCGCGCCTGACGGCCCGGACCGGTGGTCAACGGCCCCCGGAGGGACGCGATGCGTCGCGTCCGCGGATCAAGGGGGGGTCTTGCTTCCATTCTGTCGGCCCCGAGGGAGCGGGGCCCTCCGAGTCTGTGGCCCCGACGGAGCGGGGCCCTCCGAGCGGCCCATGGGACAAAGGAATCGCTCTCGTCCCGCGGGAGATTCGGGATTATTCCCCATGCCGCGGGGGCCGGGGGATTCCGGCTTCGCCGGGTTTTTATCAGACCGACCGACGATCACGGGCCGGACCGTGTCCGGCGAGGAAGGTTCCGGCCCGGTCTGGCCGATTCCGGCCATGGCGAGAAGCCTGCGGTGCGTCCGGGATCGGTGTGCGGACCCGGCGGTCCCGCGCCTCCGGGCTGCCGTGCCGCTTCGTCGGGAGACAAACCACCATGCGCAGTCGATCAGGATTCCTTCGTGCGGCCGCGATGCTGGCCTTTGCGGCCGGCGTACTGACGTCCGCGTGGCCTGCCCGGGCCGGGGACATGCCGCGACTGCTGATCATCGATTCCCAGGACGGTGAGCCGTATCTCAGCGCCCGCAAGGCTTTGCTGATGTCCCTGGAGTCGCTGGGCTACGTGCCCGGCAGGACACTGGAGCTGACCCGCCACTCGATCGGCAACGACCGGGCTCGGGCCGAGGCCCTGCTGGCCGAGGAGTTGCCCAGGCGCTACGACGTGGTCGTCATCAACGGAACGGTGGCGGCCATGGCCGCCAAGGCCGTGGCCTTCGGTTCCCCCGAGCACCGCTTCGTGTTCGCCTGCGTCACCGACCCGGTGGGGCTGGGGCTGATCGACGGCTTCGACCGCCCGCCCAAGGCGAACTTCACCGGCGTATGCTTCCCGGTCCCGGTGGCCTCGAGGCTGAAGTTCGTGCTGGACCTCATGCCCGGCGTCCGGACGATCGGCATGGTCTGCTCGGACATGCCGCAGTCGGTGAGCTACCGCCGCTGGCTGGAGGAAGCCCTGAAGACCGACAGGCAGCTGTCGAATCTCAAGCTGATGATCCGCACGGTGGAGCTGATTCCGGGCGAGGACGGCACCCGGCGGATGGCCGAGGCGGCCGAGTCCCACGTGCGCGAACTGGATCCGCTGGTGGACGTGCATCTGAGCCCCAACGATCAGCTGGGCATGGAACGGGCGTTCGCGGAGACGGTCTGGCGCGTCGCGACCAAGCCGCTGATCGGCATCGGCCGCCGCGACGTGGTCGAGGGCTGGGGGGCCACGATGAGCATCTACCCCTCCGACGCCGGTGCCGGCCGGCAGTGTGCCCGGATGATCAGGCAGCTTCTGGAGGGCGTGCCGATGCGCGACATTCCGCCGCAATGGCCGCGGGAGAACGGCTTTGCCTTCGACCTGAGCAAGACCGCCCGTTTCGGCATCACCGTGCCCATTCCGCTGCTGGAACTGGCCGGCGAGAACGTGGTGCGGGCCGTGGATCCGGCCCCGCAGACGCGGGAGGCCCGATGAGGCGCGATCCGCGGATTCAGACCCGGATCCTGGCGGCCACGGTGCCGGTGCTGGCTTCGGCCGTTCTGCTGGTGTCGGCGCTGAACGTGCTGCGTTTCCGGGCTTTCTACGGCGAGGCGCTGCAGGACCGCAGCGTGAGCGTCGCGGAGAACGTGCGGGGCACGGTCGAACGGAACCTGCGTTACTTCCCGCTGGACCGGTTCTCGGGCATGGAGGAGTATCTCGCGGGGATCCTGGAGGCCAACCCCGGCATCGCCTATTGCCGCATCGGCGACGAGCGGGGCCGGATCCTTTACCAGAAGGTCCGCCCGCGCGGCGGGGGCTCGTCATCGCCGGAGAAGCTCGAGAAGGACTGCTACGAGTCGGTGGTGCCCATCCGCAGCGAGGGCGAGCTCGTCGGCACGGTTCGGGTGGGGATGGAGCGCGAGCTGATCGACGCCAAGACCCGCCGGATGGTTTTCGACAGTGTGGTCATCCTGCTGACGGCTCTGCCGGCCTCGCTGATGGTCCTGTACTCGCTTGTGTCCCACAGCGTGGTGCGGCCCCTGCGGGGGCTGATCGGGCATGTCACCCGGATCACCGAGAGCCAGGATCTGGATCTGCGGGTGCCGGTGGAGCGGAACGACGAGCTGGGCACGCTGGCCGGAGCGTTCAACCAGATGCTGGCCGGCCTGAAGCGTTCCTACGACGACCTCCAGGGCAAGAACCGCCTCCTGGAGCTCGAGATCGCGACGCGTCGGCAGGTCGAGGAGGAGCTCAGCCTTCACCGCAGCAATCTGGAGGCCATGGTTCAGGCCCGCACCGGCGAGCTGCGGATGACCAACGAGCAGCTCGAGCGCGAGATCCGGGAACGCCAGGCCGCGGAAGCCTCGCTCAGGGAACGCGAGGACCGGCTTCTGCGCCAGCAGGCAGCCCTGGTCCGGATCGCCGGTCGGCGGGTCGAGGGCGAGCTGGAGCTGGCGCTGCGCCATATCACCGAGCTGACGGCTCAGGCTCTGGCCTGCGAGCGGGTCAGCTTCTGGCTGTTTGATCCGGGCCGTTCGACGATCCGCTGCGTCGATCGATACGTCTGCTCGACGGCCACCCACAGCCAGGGCGAGGTGCTGGATGCGGCCGACCATCCGGCCTTTTTCGAGGCTCTGGCACGCCAGCGGACGATTCCGGTGGCCCACGCCCAGGCGGATCCGCGCACCCGGGAGTTCAACGAAGCCTATCTCAGGCCCTGGGGCATCACCTCCATGCTCAACGCGGGCGTGTGGGAGGGCGACCGGCTGGTGGGCGTCATCTGCTGCGGGCACGTCGGTCCGCCGCGCGAGTGGCAGATCGACGAGGAGAGCTTCGTCGGCTCGGTGGCCGACCACATCCATATGGCTCTGGAGGAGGCGGCGCGCTTCGTTTACCAGCAGGAACTGCAGCGGGCCAAGGAGGCCGCCGAGCTGGGCAGCCGGGCCAAGAGCGAGTTCCTGGCCAACATGAGTCATGAGATCCGCACGCCGATGACCGCGATTCTCGGCTTCGCGGACGTGCTGCTCGAGCGGGGCAACCTCCGCGACGCGCCGCCCGAGCGGATCGAGGCCCTGATGGGCATCCGCCGCAACGGCGAGTATCTGCTGGGACTGATCAACGACATCCTCGACCTGTCGAAGATCGAGGCCGGCAAGATGACCGTGGAACGCATCAGCTGCGCGCCGGTCGAACTGGCCGGCGAGCTGGTCGCGCTGATGAGCGTGCGGGCCGAGAGCCGGAATCTCAGACTGCTGGCCCGCTGCGAAGGCCCGATCCCCGAGACGATCCGCACCGACCCGACGCGCCTGCGCCAGATCCTGGTCAACCTGCTGAGCAACGCGATCAAGTTCACCGAGCAGGGCTCGGTCAGCCTCATCCTGCGGATGGACGACCGGGCCGGCGAGCCGCGTCTGGCCTTCGACGTGGTCGATACCGGCATCGGCATGTCCCCCGAGCAGGCCGAGCGCCTCTTCAGGCCTTTCACCCAGGCCGACGCCTCCACCACCCGCCGTTTCGGCGGAACCGGGCTGGGGCTGGCGATCAGCCGCCGGCTGGCGGAACTGCTCGGCGGCGACATCGTGCTGGTGGAAACCCGGCCGGGCGCCGGCAGCCGCTTCCGCCTCACCGTGCGCACGGGTTCCCTGGAAGGCGTGCCCATGCGCACCGACCCGCAGATCCCGACCGCGCCGGCGGCTCCGGCACCGCCGCCGGAGGCCGCCGAGGGACGCGGAGCCCTGGAGGGCTGCACCGTCCTGCTGGCCGAGGACGGCCCGGACAACCAGCGGATCATCCGGCACTTCCTCGAACGCGCCGGGGCCAGGGTCATCGTGGTGGAAAACGGCCGTGTGGCGGTGGACACCGTGGCCGACCTGCGAGGCAGCGTGGATGTCGTGCTGATGGACATGCAGATGCCGGAGATGGACGGCTATGAGGCCACCGCCACCCTGCGTCGGCGGGGCCACCGAGGTCCGATCATCGCCCTGACGGCGCACGCGATGTCCACCGACCGCCAGCGGTGCATAGAGGCCGGCTGCGACGAGTACTTGACCAAGCCGGTCGATCGCAAGCGGCTCGTGGCCACGATCCGACAGTTCTGGTCCGCCGGCGCTCCGCAGGATCCGCCCCCGAGCCCGGCGCCGTCCGCGGCGATGGCCGGCTGATCGCCGCCTGCAGAACGGCGACGGCCTTCAACCCCGGGCCTTTTTCCAGTCCGCCAGGAAGCGTTGCAGGCCGATGTCCGTCAGCGGGTGGTCCAGCAGCCGGTCGAACACCGCCGGGGGCAGCGTGGCCACATCCGCGCCGATCCGGGCCGCCTCCACCACGTGCAGGGGATGACGCAGACTGGCCGCCAGGATCTCGGTCATGAAGTCGTAGTTGTCGTAGATGTCGCGGATGGCCTGGAGCAGGTCCATCGAGTCGTGGCCGATGTCGTCGAGCCGCCCCAGGAAGGGGCTGACGTAGGTCGCTCCCATCCGGGCCACGATCAGGGCCTGCAGGGGCTGAAAAACCAGCGTCATGTTCGTGCGGATGCCGGCGTCCACGCAGCGGGCCAGGGCCCGGATGCCCTCGCGGGTGGTGGGCAGCTTGACCACCACATGCGGCGAGATGGTCGCCAGCTCGCGGGCCTCGGCGAACATCCGGTCGGCGTCCGTGGCCAGCACCTCGGCCGACACGGGCCCCTGTACCAGCTCGCAGATGTCGGCGATGAGCTGCCGGAAGTCGCCGGCCTCCCTGGCCGCCAGCGAGGGGTTGGTGGTCACCCCGTCGAGCACGCCAAGCTGCTTGAAGCGTTTGATCTCCTCGAGATTGGCGGTGTCGATGAAGAACTTCATGCCCCGGTTCTCCGTATCGCGCCGCCGGCAACGCCCGAACCCGGGCGAAACGCCCCCTTCGACAAGTGCGGGCGGCACCGTGGATATGTTAGCGCGCGGTCCGGGGCCGGGCCACGGTCGCCCGACGTCGCGATCCGGCAGCCCGCAGGCAGCGGCTTCGCCCGGCCGCCGGGGGCATGCGCAGCGGGGGCGACGTCGGCCTGCGGAGGCGTCGGCGGGGGCGATGCGATGATCCTCCTGAAACCGATGCGGGAGGCGCCTACGACACCGTGGCGGCGGTGCGCTGGAAGGCCTTGATCCGGTCCAGCGGGACGATGCCGGTGGAGGCCCCGGGCGCCTGGATGCAGTGCGCCGCCACGGCGTTGCCCAGGCGAGCGGCCTCGGGGATGTCGAGGCCCTCGCGCAGGCCCTCCAGGAAGCCCGCCGACCAGCTGTCGCCGGCGCCGGTGGTGTCCACCACCTTCTCGACCCGGTAGGCCGGCACCATCGTCTCGACGCCGGCGGCATCGCGGCAGAAGGCCCCGCGCTCGTCCATCTTGATCACCACGTTGCGGCAGCCGCGATCCTGCATCCAGCGGGCCATGTCCGAAGGCTCGGACAGGCCGGTGAGCTTGCGGGCCTCGGGCTGGGAGGGGATGAAGTAGTCCAGCTCCGGGAGGCAGGGGTCGAGGTTGGCGTGCCACAGCTCCGGCGGGGCGTTGTCCAGGTAAACGGTGTCCAGCAGCGTCCTGACGCCGGCGGCCCGGGCCTCGCGGAGCACGCGGGCGGTGTCGGCGCCGTCGAAGGCCCGCATGACCATCGTGCCGGTCACGAAGCAGAAGCGGGCCTTCCGGACGATGTCCATGTTGACGTCGGCGTAGCGCAGGGTGCCGTTGGCTCCCTGGGTGTGGAAGAAGCTGCGCTGTCCGCCGGTGAAGATGCAGGCGAAGGTGTAGGGCGTATGGATCGACGGGTCATGAGCCACGCCCTCGATGCCGACGCCGTACTTCCTGAGTTCGCTGATCACGAACTCGCCCAGGGCGTCGTTGCCCACCTTGACGATCGCGTCGCATGGGATGCCCATCTTGCCCAGGGCGATCGAGCAGTTCACCGCGTTGCCGCCGGTGGTCAGCGTCAGCCGCTCGAACAGCCGCAGGCCGCCCGGCGGGGGGTAGTCGTCGATGGTCTGGCCGATGGCGTCCACGCAGCAGATGCCGACGTTCACGATCTCACTCATGTTCTCCCACCTCGTAGAGCGTCGCGTAGACCGGCCGGTCTTCGGCGATTCTGAACTCGCCCGTCCGCCGCAGTCCCGCCTCCTCCAGCCGCTCGATCAGATCCTCGTTCACCCGCGGGTCGAAACCGTAGCTGTTCCGCAACCGGACGATCTCGCCCCAGTGCACCAGGAGGTGCGTGATCCCCTCCCGCCGCATGGCCGTCAGCACCTCATGCGCGTCTTCCGCCCGGGCGGCGATCCGGCCCAGGGGATGATGGTTGAACACCGTGGCGTACACGCATGGTACGCGGACGTAAAACGTCCGGGCCTCCCCGACAAGCATCACCCGGGCGGATGCGTCCAGGGCGTTGACGACCTGCAGGTACTCCATTCCCGGCCACCGGCCGTCCACGAACAGATCGCACCGGTCGAACGCCTCGAGGCGGACGGCCTCGGGTCCCAGGCGGGTGTGATGATAGTAGAGCCCCCCGAGGGTGACAAGGTTCAGGCTCAGGCCGGCGAGCGCCGCGCCGTACGCCAGCCGCGCGGGGAGACGCTGCCGCAGGCCCTCGACCGTCCGTCCCGCCAGCGGCAGCAGCGGTATCAGCAGCACGACCGCGAAACGCGCGAACAGATGCGTCGCCAGCGCCCATGCGGACGCCTGGATCGCCAGCATGACCAGCAGTCCGCCGGTCCACCGGTCGCGGCGGCGGATCGCGCCGGCGGCCGCCAGGAGCAAAAGCATCGGCCCCAGCCGCGGATCGCCGATCGAATGCCGCAAGGCCGTTCGAACCGCCGGCGACCATCCCTGCCGCAGCGTCGGCGGCGCGTGCGCCCGGACCCAACGCTCCTGCAGTTCCCCGTCCCAGATCCCCGGGCGGGATCCGAACCACTTCCATGCCAGCGGAAACACCGGATTGCCGGTGTTGACCGTGTTGCGGATCAGCCAGGGAGAAAACGTCAGTATCGCGCCGGCGGCGAAGAGGAGAAGGGCCCGCATGCGGCGGGCGTTGTCGGGGATCCACCAGCCCAGGGCCGCGGCCAGCGGCAGGGCGACCAGCACCACCGCGGTGTACTTGAACCCGCAGGCCAGCCCGACCAGCAGCCCGGCGACCAGAGCCCATCGCCATGCGCGCGGCCCGCCGCGTGCCGCCTCGATCGCGGCCGCCAGCGCGCACATCCCCGTCGCCAGCATGCCGACCTCGACGTAGGCGATCCCCGCCAGATAGGCGATCCAGGGGGTGCCCGCAGCCAGGATCCCCGCCAGCAACCCGTTCTCCGGCGACAGCCGCCGCGCGGCCTGCCACGTGGCCGCGACCAGCAGCACCGCCAGCCAGGCGTTGACCAGCGTGGCCATCAGCGCCGCCTCGATCTTCCCGCCGCGCAGGACCATCATCAGCAGCGAGAGCATTTCGCTGTTGAGCGGGAAGTTGCTGTACACGTTGTCCGGCAGAAAGCCGATCCGTCCCTGCTCGAAGAAGAAGCCGGGCACCGCCAGGTGGTACTCCAGCACGTCGTAGCCGCCGCCCTCCTCGGCCCACAGCACGCCGGGGGGCAACGTCCCGGCCAGCAGCGTCACGGCCGCGAAGGGCACCGCCGTCAGCCAGAGCCACCCGCCCCGCGGCATCGGGCCGCCGGCCGTCGGCCGCCGGGAATCCGGCCCGAAGTCGATGACCAGCCGCGCGGTGCCGGCCAGTGCGACCAGAGCAAGGCCCGCGCCCACCACCGGCCGGCTCAGCAACCCCAGCAAGCCCAGAAACAGCGTCCCCAGGCACAATGCCCCGATGCCCAGGCCGGCCCCGGCGATCCAGCGTGCGGCCGGCGCCTCATCGCCCAGCCCGAGAGCGTGCAGCAGCCAGACGCCGGCCGCGGCCGCGGCGGCCAGCACGACCAGCGCCAGCCCGCCGTCCATGATCACGACCGCCAGGGCTCCCACCGACTCCGCGGCGATCATCGCTGCGGTGAGCAGGATGAAAACCACCACGATCGCCGGCGGGTGGCGCCAGAGAGGAACCTTGGGATTGCCGGGAGGGGCGGATGTCGGATTTGGGGTGGTCGGCGACACGCCCGTACGATAGGCGCTACGGCCGGGAACCCCAAGCCGGCTCCCGCACCGCCGGAGGATGCCGGATGAGCGCCGAACCGCCTGCGGCCGCCGAAAACACACCGAAAGCACGCCCCGGGCGGATCGTGCGGCGCCCGGCCTTACGCGGGGTCGCCTACGTGCTTCTGGGCTACGTGGCCTGGTGTGCCGCGCTGTACTTCTGGCAGGACCGCCTGATCTTCCCGGCCGACGTGGCCGGCGCTCCCCTGCCCGGCGAACCCCGTCCTCCGGCAGAGACGCTGACCCTGCCGATCGCCGGCGGCAAGGAGGTGGTGGCCTGGTTCGCGCCGGCCCCGGGTACCGGCCTGGGTGCACCGGCCCCGATGGTCATCTATTGCCACGGCAACGCGGAACTCATCGACTTCCAGGATTTCGTGCTGGCAGGATACCGCCGACTGGGCGTGTCGGTGCTGCTGCCGGAATACCGCGGCTATGGCCGGTCGGCCGGGCAGCCCTCCCAGACGGCGATCGTGGAGGATATCGTCGCATTCCGTGACCTGCTGGCCGGACGGCCGGACGTGGACGCCTCCCGGATCATCCTTCACGGCCATTCGCTCGGCGGGGGCGTGGCCGCGCAGGTGGCCGTGCGGCGCCGGCCGGCGGCGCTGATCCTGCAGTCCACCTTCACGAGTCTTTCGTCTTTTTCATCGCGATACCTGGCTCCGTCCTTCCTCGCCCGCCATCCATTCCGCACCGACCGCGTGCTGCCGACGCTGGACGTGCCGCTGCTGATCATGCACGGTACGCGAGATGAGATCGTGCCGGTGGCCCACGGCAGGCGGCTCCGGCAGCTTGCGCCTGGGGCGGCGTATATGGAGTTCGACTGCGGACACCTCGACATGCCCGGCGACGGCAACCAGCAGGCCTATTGGGAGCTGATCGGGCGATTCCTGTCCGAGAACGGCATTCTGCGGGAATCCCCGGATTCAAGCGGCGATCCCGCGATGCGGGCGGTTTGTGAAACTTCACCGAAGTGAACGTCGGCCGGTCGGCGAAACGTTCCGCAAGCACGGGCCGGGGGACAGGCAGCCGACGCAACGTCCCTCAGGCCGACTGGCGGCGCGGCTCGGGCTGCATATCAGCGGCCACCGGCTGCGGCAGGGGTTCTTCGGGCCGTCGGGCCTCCGGGCACGCCGAGACATCCTGCCGGGGTGCCGCATGGGCCGGCGTCCGGGGCTCCGTGCCGCTCGAATCGCCGGCGGACGCGCCGACGGCGTCCGCGGTCTGCCCGGTCGCAAGGATTTCCCGGGCCAGAGTCTCGTAGTCCCTGGCGCCGTTGCTGTCGGCCGCGTAGTCGAAGATGCTCTGGCCGTAGCTGGGAGCCTCGGCCAGTTTGATGTTGCGCCGGATCGCGGTGTCGAACACGCAAGCGTCGGCCCAGGGCACGCCGGTGCCGCGTGCGGCCTGGAGGAACTGGCGCACATCCTCCAGAACCTCGGTGGACAGCCGCGTGCCGGCGTCGTTCATGCAGGTGACCACGCCGGCGACCTTCAGCGAGGGGTTGATCCGCTTGCGGACCAGGGCCACGGTTTCCAGCAGCTTGCCGAGCCCCTGCAGTGCCAGATAGTGCGGCTGCAGGGGAATGATGACCTCCCGGGCGGCCGCCAGCCCGTTGAGGGCCAGCAGCCCCAGCGACGGCGGGCAGTCGATCAGCACGAAGTCGTAGCCCATCGTCCAGCCGTCGAGGTGCTGTTCCAGCAGGTCGCGCAGGAGCACCTCCCGCCCGACCACGCCGACGAGTTCGACTTCCGCGGCCGCCAGGTCGGTGCTGGAGCCCACCACCCAGAGGTTGCCGGCCACCTTCCTGCGCGCCTTGGCCAGGGTGGCCGAACCGGTGAGCATCTGGTAGACGCCGGGGGTGACGCCGGCGGGGTCCAGGCCGACGTGCAGCGTGAGATGCGCCTGCGGATCCAGGTCGATCAGCAGCACCCGGTGCCCCAGGCGTGCCAGGGCCGCCCCGACATTCACCGTGGTGGTCGTCTTGCCCACTCCGCCCTTCTGGTTGAAGACGGCTATGAGTCGCATCGGACCTCCTTTTCCGACCCGCGGTGCGCGGTGGAGCGAGCCCGCCGGCCGGCGGAAGCGCCGGCCCGGCGATGACGGATCCAGTATAACCCTGCCGACAAGACTCACCAACCGGAAAGTCTCCGCCGGTGCCCCGGTCGGCCGCGTTCGCCCGGACAATCCCGGCACGCGGGTCGCCCCGTCGCCCGGCGGTTTCTCCATCGGTCCGGCCGTCGGAGCAGCCTGGGTGGCTTGCCGCGATTACCCCAGGGGGGATATGCTGGCGACAGTTCATGCACGCCGGACGACAGGCCGACGCCCGGCCCGGCGAGAGCCGGAGGAGGTAGATCATGTCGGTTCCGAAACCCGCCCGCCCGGCCGGGGCCACCCGGCGCCGTTTTCTCAAGTCCGCCGTCGCCGTCGCCGGCCTGGCCGCCGCCCGACCGGCCCCTGTCCGGGCCGCCGGCCAGACGCTGGCCCTGAAGGGGGGCACCCCGGCGGTGAACTTCCCTGCCGACCGCTTCAAGGCCCTGACCCACTGGCCGCGATACGGTCCGGAGGAAAAAAAGATCGTGGCCGAGATGCTCGACTGCGACTGCGCCTCGGTCTACGACATCATCCCGGTGCTGGAGCAGCGCTGGCGCGACTACCACAAGGTGCCCTACGCCAAGCTGTTCTGCAACGGCACCAGCGCGCTGACGGCCATGTATTTCGCGCTGGACCTGCCGGCCGGCAGCGAGATCATGGTGCCCTCGTACACCTTCTTCGGCACCATCCTGCCGATGCGGTTCTTCGGGCTGGTGCCGATTTTCATCGACCTGGACCCGCGGACGGCCTGCTTCGACGTCGAGGACGCGGCCCGCAAGCTCACCCCCCGCACCAAGGCCCTGGTGCCGATGCACTCGTGGGGCATGCCCTGCGACATGGACCGGATCTGCGCGTTCGCCAGAGAGCACGGCCTGATCGTCTGCGAGGATGCGGCTCACGCGCACGGCGCCTCGCTGCAGGGCATCAAGATGGGCGCCTGGGGAGAGACCTCGATCGTCAGCTTCCAGGCCACCAAGCCGCTGCCGGGCATCGAGGGCGGCGCGGGACTCTACAAGGACCGCACGCTCTACGAGCGGGCCAACGTATTCGGCGACTACAAGGCTCCGGCCAGGCTGCCGGCCGACAGCCCCTATCGCATCTACGAGGGCACCGGCCTGGGGCTGAAGCTGCGCATCCATCCTCTGGCTGCGGCGCTGGTCAACTGCCAGCTCGACGACCTCGACAGGCGCAACGAACTGATCACCGCCCAGGTGCGCCGGCTGAACGAACGGATCTGCCAGCTGCCGGGCGTCTCCGAGCCGTTCTGCCGCCCGGACGCCAGGCGGGTGTACTATTCCAGCAACCTGATCTTCATCGACGAGGCCCAGGCCGGCTGCCCGTTCGACAGGCTGCTGGAGGCCCTGCGCGCCGAGGGCGTAGCGGCCTCGTCCGGCGACTACCCCGAGCAGCACAAGCTGGCCGTGTACAGGGAGGCCAAATGGTGGCATCATCCGGTCGATGTGCCCGCGTCCCTGCCGGGCACCGAGCAGGTCAACCGCACCGCGGTCAACCTCCCGCTGCTGCGCGACGAGGCCCCCGAACTGATCGACATGTACATCGCGGCGTTCGAGAAGGTCTGGGCCCACCGGAAGGAGCTGGCCTGATGCGGGCCGCAAGCATCGCCGGTCCGATGATCGCGTTGCTGGCCGCGGTTCTGCCGCTGCGGGCCCAGCCGTCCGCCTCCACGCAGCCGGCGCCGCGGGGGCTGGAGCTGGCGACGTTCTCCTGCGACATCACCGTGCCGGTCGGCCACCCTCTGGTGGGCGGCTGGTCCCCGCCGGCCACGGAGGTGACCGCGCCGCTGC
>CALLOB010000053.1 GCA_938005315.1 uncultured Phycisphaerae bacterium | reverse complement strand
CCGCTGCCCAGCACCGTCCGTCCGCCGACGTGTCGCTTGACGCGGGCCAGGAACCCCCAGTCGCTGGGCCCGACGTAGCGCTGCCTGACCGTCCGGCCGTGCACCGTCACCGCGTCGATGCCGGCCTCAAAGGCTCCGTCCAGAATGGTGAAGAAGGCCCGCTCGCTTGCGGGCGAGTCGTCCATGCCGCGGCGCATCTTCAGTGTTACCGGCCGCCGCCCCGCCACCGCTTCGACCACGGCCTTCACGATCGCCAGGGCCGTTTCAGGCACCGACAACAGGTACCCGCCCCGGCAGCGGCCCAGGACCTTGCGCACCGGGCAGCCGAAATTGATGTCCACGACGTCATAGCCGGCTTCGACCAGCGCGTCGGCCGCCCGGGCGAAGGCCCCAGGCTCGGCCCCCATGAGCTGACCCCCCACGGGGTGGTCGTCCGGTGCCACGCGCGTGATCGCCCGTTGTCTGCGGCCGCGGGTCAGAACCAGCTTGTCCAGCACCACTTCATTGAGCGTATAGCCCGCCCCCAGCAGCCGCGCGACGCGGCGCATGGGCAGGTCGCTGTAGCCGCTCAGCGCCGCCTGCACCACCGGACTGTCCAGCTCCAGCCGGCCGATCCGCAGCATGCTCCCATGCTAGCCCCCTGGCCGTCGGATCGGCAACGGTCGGATCGTCTCCCTGGACGCGATGATCCGCGGCACGCGCCGGCCGCCCTCTGCGCGCCCGCCGCCGATGTCCGGAACACCCTGCCGAACCCCGGTACAGCTGCAGAGGGGCCGGCCGCTGGCACCATCGGCCGGGCACGGAGTCGGCAGCGGGAGAAAACGCCGGTATGATGCCTGCGGCCGCTCCGGCTTCGCGGCGGCGTGGGCTTCTCGGCCGCGCGACAGGTGATGCGACCGGTGGCCCGGCTGCCCCGGGAGTCAGGGTGCCGGTCGAGTGGTTCCGGGTTTTGCTGTGGAGGATGCCATGTACCGACTGTTGATCTGGGCGATGATCCCGTGCGCGTCGTGGGCGGGTGTTTCAGCCGCGTTCGGGGCCGAGGGCGAGGTTGCGGCGGCCGGACAAGTGAAGGCGGCGGTCCTGACGGCCCTGCCAGCGGTGATCAGGACCGCAGACGGCCCCCGGCAACTGGCGGTGCTGGAGGTCGAAAGCGAAGGGCTGTCCGGGGCGTCCCTGCGGATCAGCAAGGACGAATGGGCCCGGCCTGCGGTCCTGCAGCTGGGCGACCTGGCCGCCGGCCGGCAACGAGTCGAGTTGCAGCTGCCGGTGGCGGGCGAAACCGGGGCGGCGCGGGTTGAGATTCTGGTCGGCGCCGGGCCGGTGCACGGGTTCCAGGCCACATGGGCCAGGCCGCGGGAATGGACGGTCTATCTCGTTCAGCACACCCACACCGATATCGGCTACACATGGCGGCAGTCGGAGATCCTGCCCGAGCACCTGCGTTACATCGACGAGGCCCTGGACCTGTGCGACGCCACCGACGGCTACCCCGAGGACGCCCGCTTCCGCTGGACGTGCGAGGTGGCCTGGACGGTGGCGGCGTATCTCGACCGGCGGCCGGCGTCCCAGATCGAGCGACTCAAGCGGCGGGTGGCCGAGGGCCGCATCGAGCCGGCGGGCATGTTCCTGAACATGTCGGAGATCGCCACGGAAAGCAGTCTGGCGGCCTCGCTGCGGACCGTGCGCCGGCTGCGCGAGGAGCTGGGAGCCGACGTGCGCACCGCGATGCAGAACGACGTGAACGGCGCCGGCTGGTGTCTGCCGGACTACTTCAGCGGTATCGGCATCCGCTACCTGGTCATGGGCGTCAACCAGACGCGCTCCATCCTGCCTTTCGACAAGCCCACCGCCTTCTGGTGGGAATCGCCGTCGGGCCGACGGACGCTGACCTTCCGCGGCGACCACTACATGGGCGGGAACTTCTGGGGCATTCACGATTCGCCCGAGGACGTCTACCGGCCCAGGCTTCTGGAATACCTGCGCTCGCTGGAGGATCGCCGCTATCCGTTCGACCGCATCGCCGTGCAGCTCCAGGGGTACGTCACGGACAACTCCCGGCCCTCGATGCAGGTCTGCGACGCCGTCAGGGCCTGGAACGAGAAGTACGCCTGGCCGAAACTGCGCATGGCCACCGCCGGCGAATTCCCGGCCCACGTCGAGGCCCATCATGCCGACGAACTGCCCGTGCATCGGCAGGCCTGGCCGGACTGGTGGACCGACGGCTTCGGGTCGGCCGCCCGCGAAACCGCGGAAAGCCGCGAGGTGCATGCCGCCATGCAGACCATCCAGGGCCTGCTGGCCATGGGCCGGCTGCTGGGCGGGCAACTGTCGGCCGGTGCGGTCGCTCGCGTCGCCGGCGTTCAGGAGCGGCTGCTCTTCTATGACGAGCACACCTTCGGGTCGGAGAACAGCATCAGCGAGCCGATGGCCGCCGGCTCGCTGTTCCAGTGGGGCGAGAAGGGCTCGTTCGTGTGGGAGGCCGTCAGGGGCGCGGGCATGCTCCGCGAGGAGGCCTTCGGGATCCTGGCCGGGTTCCTGCCGCGTGCCGACGTGCCCATGCTGGTGGTCTTCAACACCCTCGGCTGGCCCCGAACGGGAATGGCCGTCGTGCACCTGGACAGTGCCGTGGTGCCGCGCGGTCGCCGGGTCCGGCTGATCGACCCGGTCACCGGGCAGCCGGCGCTGATCCAGGGCGTGTACGACCGGCGGCACGGCACCGAGGTGGAGCTGTGGGCCCGGGACGTGCCGCCGCTGGGGTACAGGGCCTACCGCGTCGAAATCCTCGACGGGCCGCGGGAAGCCCCGGCGGCGACCGACGCGGGTACGGGCCGGCTCGAGAACGATCGCTATGCCCTGACTCTCGATCCGCGGACCGCGGCGGTGGCGAGCCTCCGCGACCGGCACTCGGATCGGGAACTGGTCGACGCCGGAGCGGAATGGAACCTCGGCCAGCTCGTTTACGAGCGGCTAGGGGATCGCAAACGATTCGAGCCGGGGCAGTTCCGGCGGACCACGGTGCGCGACGCGCGGCTCCTGGATGGCGTGGCCGGGCCGATCTACCGGAGCATCCGCTTCGAGGCGGCCATGGACGGCTGCGCCGGAGCCGACGGCGTGCGCGGGGAGATCCGCCTGTATGAGCCGGCCGACCTGATCGAGCTGCATTACACGATCCGCAAGCAGCCCGTGGCCGAAGGCGAGGCCGTCTATGTGGCCCTTCCTTTCCAGTGGCCCGAAAGCCGGGTCGTCTACGAGGCCCAGGGCGGCTGCGTCACCCCGGGCCGCGACCAGCTTCCGGGGTCGTCATCCGACTGGCATACTGTGCAGCGATTCGCGGCGGTGCGCGGCACCGCAGGGCAGATCGTCTGCGCGAGCAACCGCGTGCCGCTCATGCAGTTCGGCGGGATCAACCTCGGCAGGTGGCAGCCGGTGGCCGAGGTGCCCAGACCGCATCTGTATTCATGGGTCATGAACAACTACTGGTTCACCAACTTCAGGGCCACCCAGGAGGGCGATTTCAGCTGGAGCTGCAGCCTGACCACGATGGAGGATTCCGGCAACGCCGGGGCCACCCGCTTCGGCTGGAACGCCTGCGTGCCGATGGGCGTCCGGGTCGTGCCCGCCGGCCCGCCCAACGGACACCCCGTTCACCGCTCGCTTCTGCGGTGCGATGCCGAGAATCTGCTGCTGGTCGAGACCCGTCCGGCCGAGGCGGGGGACGGTATTGTGCTGCACTGGCGCGAGACCGAGGGCCGGCCCGCGACCCTGGACATGGAGTCCCAGCCGTTTGCCGATCGCGTGCGGAAGGTCGAGGTCGTCGACGTGCTGGAAAGACCGCTGCAGGAGGTCCGCAGCGTCTCATTCGCGGGACATGAGGCGAAGTTCGTCAAGGTGACGCTGAAATGACCGCCGGCCGGCGGACGGGGCCGCCTCGGTGATGCGCCGGACCTGAAAGCGCCCGCACGACAGGCCGGGCCGGCTCCCCCCGCGGCTCGACTCCCGGACACCCGGCTTCCGGACGCACATGCCGGTCGGCATCAGAAGTGGCCGCAGGTCACTTCGGCCGCAGTTCCGGGATCATCGCGTCGGTTGCGTCGCCGCGCCGCGGGCGCTTCCGCAGGTTCTGCGACCCGGACGGCTCCCGGCGGACCGGGATGTCCCGGAACCCGGACACCGCCGTCCCAGAACCGGGACGCAGCCGGATCGATCGTCTCATGGACCTGCGCGGCCTCCGAATGGGTCCTTGCGGCTGCCGGCGTCACCGGCGGGACGGCACGCCGTTGAGGTGACCGTAGAACCCCTGCGTGCGCCGCCGGCGTGTCCGGCCCGGGTGGGGTTCCAGACTGTTGAGGAGCGCGTCGGTCCGCATCCGCCGGTCCTCTTCCCGGGCCGGAGCTTCCGGAAGATCCGGTCGCACCGCCGGAGCTTCATGCGCATCCCTCCGATGCGGGGTCTTGACGTTTTCCGGGCGATCGGTTCTGATCGCCATCGGAGCCCATTCTGCTGCTACGTCGCCGTGACAAGCTGTGATGGAGGACGCCGCACCGATGTCGTTTCCCGCGGGGCAGGATGTTTTTCCACGTTCGTCCGGGTGAGGCGCCATCGCCGCCGCATCGAGGGCGTCGTATCGGGAAGAGTTTATCGTGACGGGCGCGCAGCGGCAGTGTCCGGCTTCCCGAACCCCGGGGCATCCGGAGGCCACCCATGTCGATGGACAGACGTGAATTCGTGAAGGCCGGCGCTCTGGCCGGTGCGGGCCTGGCTGCGACGGCGACTCTGGTCATACGGGACCGCCGGCCGCGCCACACCGGAGACCCCCGGGGACAGGAAACCATCCGGCATCTCTCCGCTCTGGATGGCGTGCCTCCCCGGATCGGGGAGGATCTGCTGATCCAGATGCAGCGGGACCTGGTGAAAGCGATGGCCAAGCCGATGGAGCAGCGCCGATGGGCGATGGTCATCGACCAGCGCAAGTGCGTCGGCTGTCATGCCTGCACCATCGGATGCGTCGCGGAGAACAAGCTGCCGCCGGGCGTGGTCTACCGGCCGGTCGTGACGGAGGAAGGGGGGGAGTATCCGAACGTTCACCTGAAGTTCACGCCCCGGCCGTGCATGCAGTGCGAGAAGCCGCCGTGCGTGCCGGTGTGTCCGGTCCGGGCGACATGGCGACGGGCGGACGGTGTCACGGTGGTCGATTATGACAAGTGCATCGGCTGCCGATACTGCCTGACCGCGTGCCCCTATGGCGCCCGGACCAGCGATTTCGGCGAGTATTACACCGATGCTGCCGCGGTGGGCGCGGACGGCGTTGCGGTCAGCGGGGGGCGTGCGCCCTGGGAGGATCAGCCCAACCACGAGTACGGCAAGCGCTGGAGCCGCGGCGGCCACCGGAGCCCGATGGGCAACGCCCGCAAGTGTCACTTCTGTCTGCACCGTCTCGAACACGGCGAGCTTCCCGTCTGCGTGACAACCTGCATCGGCCGGGCGACCTATTTCGGCGATATCAGCGATCCCGACGGTGTCGTGACGGAGCTGATCGCAAGACACAATGTTCATACGCTCCTGCCCCACAAGGGGACGCGGCCGAGGGTCTATTACATCGCGTGATCGTTCCGTGACGGGCTTGTCGGCAGGGCGTTTCCTGACGAGGGTGAACCGATGACGAACGTCGGAACGGGTGCGGCCGGAGCATGTGGCGGGGTCGGTCGCCGGGGCAACGGGCCTCGGCGCCTGCTGTGGACCATCTGGGCGGTGCTGGCGGGCCTCGGCCTGATCGGCATCGGTCAGCGCGTCGCCGGCGGGCATCTGCCGGCGGGCTACGGCTCCTATGTGCCCTGGGGGCTCTGGGTGGCGCTCTACTTCCACGGCGTCGGGATCGCCGGCGGCGCGTTCGTGCTGGGCGCCGGCGGATTCGTGCTCGGCGTGCCGGGGCTCGACCGCCGGGATGTTCTGCGGACGGTCGTCGTTCTCGCCATCGCCGCCATCATTCCCGCCTTCATGGGGGTATGGCTGGATCTGGGGCGTCCCGAGCGGGCCCCGGCCATCTTCCTTTCGCCGAGTTTCACGAGCATGATGGCCTTCAATGCATGGATGTACAACGCGTTCATGATGATCGCGGTCGCGTGCTGGCTGCTCTCGTTCAGGGAACGGTCGGGCTGGCTGAAGCCCCTGCTGTGCCTGGCCATCATGTTTTCCATTCTCTTTCCGAGTCAGAGCGGCGCCTTCTTCGGCGTGGTGGGCGCGAAGGGCTTCTGGCACAGCGCCCTGCTGCCCATGCTTTTCCTGGCCTCCGCGATCACCGCGGGCGCGGCCATGCTGCTCTTTGTTCTGGCGGTGTTTCAATTCAAAGACGATTGCGGGACCGGCTGCGCGGCCTTACGGTATCTGCGGAACGTCACCCTCGCCGGACTGATGGTGTATTTCGTCTTCGAATTCGCCGAATTCTCGATTGCCCTGTGGAATCCCGACGTTCACGCTCCGGCCATCGAGCTGATCCTCTGGGGGCCCTACTGGTGGGTATTCTGGATCGTCCACCTGCTGCTCGGCGGCGCGATTCCCCTGGGCCTGCTGCTGACGCGGCGGCGGGCGGCGTGGACCTTGGCCGCCTTTCTGGTGGCGGTTGCCTTCGTCAGCGCCCGTCTCAACGTACTCGTGCCCGGTCAGGCCGTCGGTGAAATCGAGGGATTGCAGGAAGCCTTCCAGCATGATCGTCTGAAGTACATCTACCACGCGACGGCCATGGAATACCTGGTCGGTCTGTTTCTGGTCGCCGCAGGCATGGCGGTTTTCCATCTGGGCGAGCGGATCAACGCGTGGGCGGCCCGGTGGACCGCGTCTCCGGCGTGAGGTATCCCGTGACGCAGAAAAACGATTCGGACCGGCAATCCAGGCGGCGGTTTCTGGCCGGCGGAGCGATGTTGGGGGGGGTGTTCCTCGCGGCGGATTCCGCGGAGTCGGCGGCCGGCGGGCCATCGGGCGGGAACGCGATCCTCAACAGCAGGCGGCCCGACGCCCCCTACGAGCTGGCCGAGCTTGAAAACATCCTCTATTCGGCCTGTCTCCAGTGCAACACCGGCTGCGGCATCAAGTGCAAGCTGCAGGGCGGCGTGGTCACCAAGATCGACGGGAATCCATACAACCCCTGGACGCTTGTGCCTCACCTGCCCTACGCCACCGGGATCCGGGAAGCGGCAGCGGTCGACGGAGCCATCTGTCCCAAGGGCCAGGCCGGTCTGCAGACGGCCTACGACCCCTACCGGATCCGGAAAGTCCTCAAACGGGCCGGAAAGCGTGGAGAGAACAAGTGGATCACGATCCCGTTCGAGCAGGCGATCAGGGAGATCTGCGAGGGCGGAAGGATCTTCGCCGACATCCCCGGCGAGGAGGATCGCGTGGTCGAAGGGCTCAAGGCCCTCATGACCGTGACCGATCCGGAGCTCGCCGGGTCGCTTCAGGCGGACGTCAAGGCCATCTGGGAGGCGAAGGACGCGGCCGCGAAAGCGAAGCTGGTTGAAGCGTTCAGGTCGAAGCACGCATCCCATCTGCAGAAGCTCATCGACCCCGAGCATCCCGATCTGGGGCCGAGGAACAACCAGATCGTCTGCGCCTGGGGCCGGTTGAAGGACGGCCGGGGCGACCTGTACAGGCGTTTTGCCGCCGCACTGGGCACGGTCAATGCCCACGGGCATACCACGGTCTGCCAGGGATCGCTCTATTTCACGTGCAAGGCCATCAGCGAGCAGTACATCGGCGGGCGATTCACGGACGGGCGTAAATTCTACTGGCAGGCGGACACCGAGAACAGTCGCTTCATTCTTTTCGTCGGCGCCAATCTTTTCGAGGCCAACTACGGGCCTCCCAACCGCACGGCCCGATTGACGGGCAACCTCGTCAGCGGCCGCACGAAAATCGCGGTCGCAGATCCACGCTTCAGCAAGCTTGCCAGCAAGGCCTGGAAATGGCTGCCGCTCAGGCCCGGCACGGACGCGGCGCTGGCCATGGCCATGATCCGCTGGATCCTGGAGCAGCAGCGGTACGATGCCGCCTTTCTGAGCAACGCCAACAAGGCCGCGGCGATCGCCGCCGGCGAGACCTGCTGGTGCAACGCCACATGGCTGGTGGTCTGCAGGGACGGGAAGCCCGGCAGGTTCCTGCGGGCCTGCGAGACCATCGTCGAAGGCAGGCCGTTGCGCCAAGCCGAAAAGCGCACCTACATCGATCCGGAATCGAAGCTCCAGAAAGATTACGACGAGTCATTCATGGTGATCATGACGGAGGGCCGCTTCACCGCCGTCGACCCGAACGACGACAAGGTGCCGATGCGCGGCGATCTGTTCGTGGATGCCACGCTGCCCGACGGAACCGAGGTGAAGTCCGCCCTCCAGATCCTTCTGGAGCAGGCCCGGCAGAAGACGGTCGCCGAGTGGGCCGCCATCGCGGATGTGCGGGAGCGCGATGTGGTGGCCACGGCCCGGGAACTCACCAGCTACGGCAGGATGGCCGCCGTGGACGTGCATCGCGGCGCGGCCCAGCACACGAACGGCTTCTACAACGTTCTGGCGTGGATGACGCTCAACATGCTTTTGGGCAATTTCGATGCCACGGGCGGCATGATCAAGGCCACCACGTTCGACACGAAGGGCAAAGGGAAGCTCTTCGATCTCGAGGCTCATCCCGGCAGGATCGGCGCCTTCGGCATCAGTTCGATCCGCCACGGCCTGGAATACGAGAAGACGACCCTCTTCGAGGGCTATCCGGCGAAGCGGAACTGGTATCCCCTGGCGTCGGATGTCTACGAGGAGATCATTCCCTCCATCGGCGACGCCTATCCGTACCCGGTCAAGGCGCTCTTTCTGTACATGGGGGCCCCGACCTATGCGTTGCCGGCCGGCCATACCAACGCAGAGATCCTCTCGGATGTCAACAAACTGCCCCTCTTTGTGGCCAACGACATCGTCATCGGCCCGACCTCCATGTATGCCGATTACATCTTTCCGGACCTCTCCTTCTTGGAACGATGGGAATTTCAGGGGAGTCATCCGAACATGCCCCACAAGGTCCAGCCCGTGCGTCAGCCGGTGATCGCGCCCATCCCGGAGAGCTGTCGGGTCTACGGCCAGAGCGTGCCACTGTCGTTCGAGGCGATGATCCTGGGAATCGCCGAATACCTCGGCCTCCCGGGCTTCGGGGACGCGGGTTTCGGCAGGGACGAATCCGGCTCCCCGCTTCCGCTGAGGCATCCGGACGACTTCTACCTGCGGGCGGTCGCCAATCTCGCGTTCGGCGAGAAACCCGACGGCTCGCAGGCGGTGCCGGATGCGGATGCCGCCGAAATCGATCTTTTCATGAAGTCCCGCCGGCACCTCCCCGCCCCGGTCTTCGACGCCGACCGCTGGCGCACCATCGTCGGCGAGCGGATGTGGCCGAAGGTCGTCTATGTGCTGAACCGCGGCGGCCGGTTCGAGGATCATGAACGGGCCTACAAGGGCGATCGCGTGGCCCATCCCTATGCGGCCCTGCTGAACCTGTACCAGGAGAAGACCGCATCCACGATGCATTCCGGAACCGGGCAGCCCCATCCCGGCTGCGCGACGTATCTCCCCGTCCTGGGATTCGACGGCAAGGCCGTGGATGCATACCGGCACAACCATGAACTGGCCCTGGTCACGCACCGCGTCATTTCGCAGACGAAGAGCCGGACGGTGGCCGATCCATGGCTCTCGGCCCTGATGCCCGACAATGGGGTCCTTGTGCACCCCAGCGACGCCGGGCGTCTGGCGTTGCGGCACGGCCAGATGGTCAGGATCGTCAGTGCGACCAACACGCAGGGGCTCTATCGGCCCGGGGATGACCGCTCCAGGCCGCTGACCGCAAGGGTGATCGTGACACAGACGGTGCGTCCGGGAGTGGTCAGCTTTGCGCTCGGTTTCGGCCACTGGGCCACGGGGGCCTGCGATGTGGTGATCGACGGGCACGTGATCCGCGGCGAACCTCGCCGCAGCAGAGGCGTTCACGCCAATGCAGCCATGTGGACCGACCCGGTGATCCAAAATACGTGCATGTTCGATCCCGTCGGGGGAAGCGTGAGCTTCTATGATACCTGCGTCACGTTGCTGCCGGTGAAGGAATGATCCGAACGATCCCGCAGTCCGGTCCCCCGGCCGCCGGGCCGGCCTTCCGAAGACCCCGGAAGGCGGGCTCGCGCCCGGCGGCCGCATCGCCTCCCCGGTCGCGGGCCCGGGCCTGTGTTCGCGGGTGTCGTGCCCGCCCGGCCGGAGAAATGGAATGTGATCACCGCATCGGGTGAACCTTCCGCCGATCCCCTCGGGCCGCTCATCGACGGCTGGGGGCGCCGCATCGATCGTCTGCGCCTGTCGCTGACCGACCGGTGCAATCTGGCATGCCGGTACTGCGCTGCCGCCGGGGCCGGATCGCCCTGCCATATCGACGAGGCCTTCGCCGTCGCCGTGGTCCGATGGCTGTCCGGGCGGCACGGCGTTCGTCACGTGCGGCTGACCGGCGGCGAACCGCTTCTGCACCCGCAACTGCTGCATATGGTGTCGTCGATGGCGCGGCTGTGCAGCCTGAACGAGATCACGCTGACGACGAACGGCCAGGCCCTCGCGGTCAGCGCCGAGCGCCTCAGGCGGGCCGGTCTGACGCGGGTGAACGTCTCGCTGGATACGCTGCATCCCCGGCGCTTCGCCCGGCTCACGCGCGGCGGAGATCTCGCCCGCACGGTTCGCGGCATCGAAGCGGCCATCGCGGCCGGCCTTCGACCGGTCCGTCTGAACGTTGTCGTCCAGCGCGGCATCAATGATGACGAGTTGTGCGAACTGTGCGAGTGGGGGCTTTCGCGGGGATGCACCGTCCGGTTTCTCGAGATGATGCCTGTCGGACCGGAGGCGACGGTCTGCCGGGAGCGCCTGGTTCCCGCGGCGGAGATCCTCGATCGCCTCTCCAGGCGGTTCACCCTGGAGCCGATCGCCTCCCCGGTCGAACAGGCCGCGACCGACTATGCCGCTGCGAGCGTCGTGGGCGGCGGTCCGGCCGGAATCGTGGGCGTGATCGCTTCGATGACTCGGCCGTTCTGCACGAGCTGTCGCCGGCTCCGCGTCACCTCCCGGGGCGAGATCCTGTCGTGTCTATTCGACGCGGGGGGATGGAGTCTGGCCGCGGCCTGGAACGGCGGCCGGCTGGATGAGGAGGCCGCCGACCGGATTCTGCAGGCGGCCGTCATGGCCAAACCGCGGTTCGGACGGCGAACCCAGAGAAGGCGGATGATCTCGATCGGAGGATGATCGAGTCCGCCGTCCATCGGCGGCCGGAGCGACGAGGATCTGTCTGTCATGAAGCAGTCGCAGCGAACGAACGGCCCCGAAGCGCCCGGAGTCGTCGTCGCCGTGTGCGTGTCGCCGGGCGGGGTGCCCAAACGTCCGATCGAGCGGGCCGAGGTGACGTTCGATGGGCTCGCAGGCGATGGACGAGCCCACGAAAAGCATCGTCGGGCGGACCGCGCCGTCTCCATCCAGGATATCGAGCTGCTCGAGGAACTCGCGGCCGAAGGCTACCCGGTCGGGCCCGGGGTCATGGGCGAGAACATCACCGTGCGGGGTCTGGGCGTTCAGACCCTTGCCGTCGGGGACCGGCTGCGCTTTCAGGATGGGCCGGTCCTCGAACTGGCCTCGGTCCGCAAACCGTGCTACGTGCTCGATGCGATTCATCCGGACCTCAAGGATGCCGTTGTCGGCCGCTGCGGATTCCTCTGCCGGGTCATCGAGCCCGGCCCGCTTTCACCGGGGCAACGCGTGCATGTCGAGCGTGCCGGGCGGCGCGAGGACACGGGGCCGTGACCGGTCGTCCGGGGGGCGATCCCATGAGCGCGGATCACGCGTCCTGCGTATGCGGCATTCTGGTGGGCGGACGAAGCGTCCGCATGGGTCGGCCCAAGGCCGCGCTGCCGCTGCCCGGCGGCGGAACCCTTGTGGAGCATGTGTTCAGCGTCGCGGCCCGGGCCGGCCCGTGGATCGATGAATCCGTTCTGTTGGGCGAATGCGGGGCGTTGCCCGTGGGGCTGGCCGGAGTGAGAAGGCTTCCGGACGGCGATCCGGGGGCCGGGCCCCTGGCCGGATTGCGATCGCTCCTCGATTACGCCCGGTCCCGATGGGGCCTTCTGCTGGCCTGCGACATGCCGCTGTTGCGGCCGAGGCTGCTTGAGCGATTATGGGGTGCGGCGACGCCGCAATGCGATGCGGTCGCCTTCCGGCAGACGGGTCGGCGGGAGGCCTGGCACGCCTGTTGCGCGCTTTACCATCCGCGCGTGTTGCCGGCCGTCGTTCGCGAATTGGAAGGCGGCCGCCGCAGCCTGCAGAACCTGCTGTCGGCGGTCCGGGTCGTCACGCTCGATGCGGCCTCGGAGGAGAAGGACATGCTCACGAACCTCAACACCCCCCGGAGCTACGAGAGCCTGTTTCAGCGTTCATGACGTCGGGCCCCCGGCCTCTGGACGCGTCGCCGTGCGGAGGCTCGATCCGGAAGACGCCCCACATCAGGGTCGAGGCCATGGCCCAGCCTACGATGAACCCCGCTGCGGCGTTCATCGCCATGCATGCCCCCGCGGTGAGCACCATGACGAAAAAGTCCGCCCTGCCGGTCTGGTCGCGGCAGACCATGGCCAGTTCGAGCCCGCCGAACAGCAGCAGAATACCCAGCACGGATTGCGGGTATCCCTTCAACCATGGAAGCAGGCAGCCCCCGAATGCAAGGGCAAGACCCATCTTGGCGATGCCGAGCATCACGACGCTGCCGCCGGTCCGGGCGCCGAAGCGGTATTGCCCGGCCAGCCCGCCGGCGCCATGGCACATCGGCATCGCTCCCAGCGGGCAGCAGGCCAGATTCATCAGTGCCACCGACAGCGTCACGTGTCGGGGCCGGGCGCCCCGCCCCGGGAACAGATCGGCGGAGAGCGCGCACACCGCCACCACCGAATTGAGGACCGTCAGCGGCAGCTGGGGGATCGTGCCTTTCCAGAAGCCCGTCGCCCAGTCGCCGGGATCCGCCAGGCTCGGAAGGTGCCAGGGCATGCCGAGACGGGCCTGCGATACGATCGCGGGGTTTCCGCAGACCAGGGCGATCAGTCCGATGCCGAAGGTGATCAGCGCCCCCGGTACGCGGGTCGAGAAGTAGAACAGCAGCAGCAGAATCGCACAGGCCAGCCCCAGACCGATGCTGTCCCAGCCGATCCAGACGCCGGTGGAGACGACCTGGCGGAGACCGAGTTCGATCAGCTTCAGGCCGAGCGCCAGCTGCAGACCCCGAACCACGCTCCGGGGAAGGATGCGCTGAAGAAGGTCGATCAGGCCGGTCCCGGCGAGGACCAGCAGGGCCGCCCCCGTGAGGATCCCGGCCGCGAGAATCCGTGATTCATCGAATCCCTCCGCCATGGCCACGGTGGCGATGGCCTTCATCGGCTGCACGGGCATCGGGATGCCGAAGGTCAGGCCGGTGATGACGTTCATGAGGCCCGCCAGGAACAGGGCGGGCCCGAGCTGCAATCCGCAGTTGTGGACCGTGCCGACGAGCAGCGGGATGAACGTGCCGAGGTCGCCCAGCGCGCCGGAGGCTTCCGAGCGGCTGAACCGCAGTCGCAAACGGGTCGAGCCGACGGCTCCGGTCGCCTTTCGTGTGCCCCCGATCGTCATGGGCAGGGCTCGGTCCGGAGGGAGGGACCGCGATCGGCCTCGGGTGGGGCGGGGTCTCCGGTGCCGGTGACGCGGACCACTTCCACCGCATCGCCGACACGGATGCGTCCGCCGACCACGACCCGGCCGAAAACGCCTTCTCTGGGCATCACGCAGTCGCCGGCCGCCTGAAAGACGCCGCACCGCGCGTGGCACTCCTTGCCGATCTGCGTGATCTCCAGCTCGGTCCGCGCGATTCTGACCCGGTCCCCGACCGCCAGATGCGGGATGTCGATGAACGCGGTGGTCACGTTCTCCGCGAAGTCGCCGGGACCGACCCGGAGCCCCCCGGCCCGCATCTTCTCGATACTCTCCACGGCCAGCAGGCTGACCTGGCGATGCCAGCGCCCGGCGTGGGCATCGCCCTCGATGCCCCAGTCGGGCCTGAGGTCCGCCCAGGGGACGTTGGTCTTGGGGATTCCCTTCCGCCGGCTGACGGAAATCGCCACCACGGTACCGGTGGCCGGCCGGGCCTCGTTCACTCGCGCCATGACAAAGGCTCCACCATCACTTCTTGGCCGTCGGCGAGGCGATCGGCCTCCCGGGGGAATTCGATCAGACAGTTCGCCGCGGCCAGGCCGCCCAGCATGTGCGAATCCTGGCCCGGAACGACTTTCACGCGCAGGTCGCCGCTCTCCGAAGACAGCACGCCCCGGAGCCACTCCAGCCGCCCGGGCGATTTGCTTCTCCCGCCGAGCAGCCGGGCACGAAGAACCAGCGGGGCGGGTGACGGCCTGCCCATCATTTTCAGCAGCGCCGGCCTGACCAGCTGGTGGAAGCACACCAGTGCCGACACGGGGTTGCCCGGCAGCCCGAACACCAGGCAGGTCCCGCCCCCTCGACGGCCGCCCGCGCCCCTGCCGCCGCGATGAACATACTTCCCGAAATACGCCGGCTTTCCGGGCTTGACCGCAATCCGCCAGAAGTGCTCCCTGACGCCCAGGTCGTGCAGGACGCCGCGAACGTGATCGCGGTCGCCGACCGACATGCCGCCGACCGTCAACAGCACATCCGACCGCTCGAGTCCGTCCGCCAGGCGCCGCCCGAGCACGGCGACGCGGTCCTTCAATCGCATCGTGCGGCACTTCCCGATGCCCAGGCCCCGCACCGCGGCCGCCAGTGCGCAGGAGTTGGCGTCGCGGATCCTGCCCGGCCGCAGTGATTGCGACGGCGGGAGCAGTTCATCTCCGGTGACGGCGATGGTCACCGTCGGGACGTCATGCACGAGCACGTTCGCATATCCAAACGCCGCCAGCAGGCCGGCGACCGGCGGCGTGATGGCGGTGCCGGGGGGCAGGATCCTCCGGCCTTTGACGAATTCGCCTCCGCGAGGCCGTATATTCTCGCCCGGCGCCGTCCCGCGCGACACCATGACCGCCGTCGGCTCCTCCCGGCAGTATTCCTTCATCACCACCGCTCCGGCGCCGGCCGGCACGGGGGCACCGGTGAAAATCCTGATCGCCGTGCCTCTCGGCAGCTTCTTCGCGCCTGCGTCCCCGGCATGGACGGTCCCGATGAGCCTCAGGCGGACAGGCCGCTCCTCCGAGGCGCCGGCCAGGTCGGAGGGATGCACGGCAAAACCGTCGACGGCCGACATATCGAAGGGCGGAGCGTCGTTCCGGGCGATCAGCGGCTCGGCCAGAGCGCGACCGGCCGCCCTCTCCAGGCGGATGCGTCGCCGCCCCAGGACCGGCGTCTGCGCCAGGACGCGTGATCGGGCCTGCTCCCAGGTCAGCATATGATCCGCCTCAACGGCCCGCCGTGGCGTCGTCGTGCCCGCCTCCATCCATCATGGGGAAGGCATGGCGGATCGCAGGCAGCACGGCATCCAGCGACTCCTCCACGCCGCGCGGCGAGCCCGGCAGATTGACGATCAGCGTCCTGCCGCGGATGCCCGCCCGGCCCCGCGAGAGAACGGCGAACGGGGTCCTATCCCGGCCGTAAGCCCGCATGGCCTCCGCGATGCCGGGAACGTCGCATTGCACGACCCGGTCCATGACCTCGGGAGTCCGGTCCCGCGGACCCAGGCCCGTGCCACCCGTGGTCATGACCAGGTCGACGCGAAGCTCGTCGGCACAGCGGACGAGCGTCTGCTCGATCGCGTCGTCGTCGTCCGGTATCACGAGGCAATCCAGCAGCTCGATCCCCTCCGCCCGCAGGCGGTCCGCGATCAGCCGCCCCGATGCATCATCTCTCGATCCCGCCGATACGGAGTCGGACATGACCACGGCGACGGCACGGATCTTCCGCGCTCCTGCGGTCCTGAAATCCGACTTCCCGCCCCGCTTCTCAAGCAGGCGGACTTCGCGGATCGTCATCGAATCGTCCAGCATCTTGAGCATGTCATAAAGGGTCAGTACGCCGACCGATGCCCCGGTGAGCGCTTCCATCT
This sequence comes from uncultured Phycisphaerae bacterium, assembly GCA_938005315.1. Lineage (GTDB taxonomy): Bacteria > Planctomycetota > Phycisphaerae > UBA1845 > PWPN01 > CALLOB01. The sequence goes on along the minus strand of CALLOB010000053.1, from coordinate 80,065 downwards.
CGACTCCGGTCTTGTACGTCGCCTTGACCGTGACCGTCAGCTCGATGCGATCATCGGCCGGCACGAACGCCGCGGCGACATGGTCGATCGGGACCGGATGGCAAAAAGGGATGATCTGGTGCGTGTTCTTCGCCGCTTGAACGGCCGCCACCCTCGCGACTTCGAGCGGATCGCCCTTGGGCACCCTGCGTTCGTTGATCAGCCGGATGGTGTCGGGCGCGACGGCCAGGACGGCCCGCGCCGTTGCGACACGAGCGGTCCGGGTTTTGGCGGAGATATCAAACATCCTTCACCCGGTCCGCGGGAGGGCATGCGAGGACTTCAGTCATGTCCGGGCACCCCGTGCGGAATCGCCGGAAAGCGCTCCGACTCCCGGACCAGGACACGAGCGGTACGACTTCACAAAGCCCATGGTGACGAGCCTTTTCGTGCCGTTGAAACGGCTCAGTCATACGATGCACGCCTCGTGGAAAACGACGGGGAGGCGGCATCCTCAATCCGCGATCGAGCCACGATGGTGTCAGACGGACTGCGCTCACGGCGATGAGAACCGATCGGTCGGAAAACGTCAAGACCCCGCCCCGGCGGCCGCGGCGGCGTATCGGGGAGTTCCGTGGCGACCGCAGCGACATGCTGCCGCTGCGGCCGAGGATGAAGGTTCCGAAAGGTTCCATCCGTGGGCGTCGCGGGCCCATGCCGTGATCGAACCGCTCACGTCGCGGTTCTCCGATGGCAATGTCCAGGTTCCGGGACATTCCGGCGGGCCGACGCTCGTGTGTATCCGGGCCGACCGGATCTGCCTGAAGGCCGGACGGGGACGGAGAAGGCCGGCCTGATGGTCCTGGCGGGGGGCCACGACCGGCGTCAAACCCCTGATCGCCCGCGGGAGGGCGGCCGCGGGGATGCCGAAAACCGGAGCGACCTGATTCCGGACGCGACGCAGCGCGTCCCCCCGGAGGCCCCGGAGAATCGCTGAATACCCCCTAGGGCGGTTCACAAACGATTCGACACCGGCACGAAACGCGTCGCGTTTTATGGGTGACCAACGTCGTTTCGGAACGAACGGAGAGGGCGGGATTCGAACCCGCGGTACGGGTTTAAGCCCGTACACCGGTTTAGCAAACCGGCGCATTCAGCCACTCTGCCACCTCTCCGGTCGCCGCGATCGGCCGGCTGCTTGTCCGATTCGGCTGGAAAACTGAGCTGTCGCCTCCGCGGTTGCCGGCGTGGTCGACCGGTCCCCGGCCGCAACCGCGGTGCCGCGGGTAACGCTCCGGCGAGAACGAAGGCCGCCTGGAGACGCCCCGCCCCAGAAACGCAGAGTACCCGGCGGTCTCGAGGGGGTCAAGGACCAGCCCCGTTTCGACAGCCGGGGGCGGCGACACGCGCCCCGGCCGGAGCCGTCGGGCATTCGGCGACGTCCGGCTTCGGCCCGCGACGCCGCCGCAAGCCCGGACATGAGTCGCCGCGATACCGCGGTGGGGGGGCAAACAAGCGTCGGGTTTCGCGGACCTCGGCGGCCGGCGGGTGCGAACCTGCTCCCGGGAGTGATTCCGGCTATACTTCGTCCCGGCCGGCCCGCCATGGTCCGGCGGGCCGGGAACGGTCGGAACACGGGGTCCGGGCGACCGTGCCGATCGCCGCGTGCCGTCTCCCCTCGGCTGCGACACGGCACGGTCCCGGGCTCCGGCGGCATCGAGCCACGAAAGGGACGAAATAATGGCGCTGCTCTGCGGAATCGACATCGGAACCTCGGCCACCAAGACGCTTCTCTGCACACCGTCGGGCAGGGTGCTGGCCACCGCCGGCCAGGAATACCCGGTCTACGCGCCGCGACCCGGCTGGTCCGAACAGGAGCCGGAGGACTGGTGGAAGGCGGTCGTCAAGGGTATCGCGGCCGTCTGCCGCAAGGCCCGACGCAAGCCCTCCGAAATCACCGGCATCGGGCTCTCCGGCCAGATGCACGGCAGCGTGTTCGTGGACAAGGCCGGCCGCTCCCTGCGGCGGGCGCTGCTGTGGAACGACCAGCGCACCGCGGCGGAATGCGAGGAGATCGAGCGATTGGCCGGCGGCCGCCGCCGACTGATCGGCATGGTCTCCAACGTCGCCCTGACCGGCTTCACCGCCCCCAAGATTCTCTGGGTGCGACGCCACGACCCGCGGACGTATGAGCGCACGTTCAAGATCCTGCTGCCCAAGGATTACATCCGCCTGAAACTCACCGGGGAGTACGCCGCCGAGGTCAGCGACGCCGCCGGGACGCTGCTGCTGGACGTCAAGGCCCGCAGATGGCACCGCGGTCTGCTCAGCCGGCTGGGCATCGACGCGGACCTGATGCCCCCGGTCCACGAGTCGCCCGAGGTCACCGGAACGGTCTCGGCCGCAGCCGCCAGACTCACCGGTCTCAAGGCCGGCACGCCGGTGGTCGGAGGGGCCGGCGATCAGCCGGCCGGGGCGGTCGGCAACGGCATCGTCCGCACCGGCATCGTCTCGGCCACCATGGGCACCAGCGGCGTGGTGTTCGCCCACGCCGACGCCCCGGTGCCCAACGCCGAGGGCAACCTGCAGTCCTTCTGCCACGCGGTTCCGGGCAAGTGGTGCGTGTTCGGCTGCATGCTTTCGGCCGGCGGATCGCTGCAGTGGCTGCGCGACACGCTCTGGGCCGAGGACGTCGCCCGGCTGCGCAAGGCCGGCCGCGATCCGGGCACGCTCTACCCGGCCATGATCGCCGAAGCGGCCAAAGCCCCGCCCGGCTGCGAGGGGCTGGTCTTCCTGCCGTACCTCACCGGCGAGCGATGCCCGTACCCGGATCCCATGGCCCGCGGCGCCTGGGTCGGACTGACCGTCCGCCATCGCCGGCCCCACCTGATCCGGGCCGTCCTGGAGGGCATCACCTTCGGCATGCGCGATCAGGTGGAGATCATGCGCCGCCGCGGCGTGAAGATCACCGAGGTTCGGGCCTCCGGCGGCGGGGCTCGCAGCGAGTTCTGGCGGCAGATGCAGGCCGACATGTACGGGGCCCAGGTCGTGACCATCAATACGCAGGAGGGCGGCGCCCTGGGCGTGGCCCTGCTGGCCGCGGTCGGTACCGGCGAGTACGCCAGCGTGCCGGAAGCCTGCGCCGCGGCCATCAAGGTGGCTACCCGCGTCAAGCCCGGCCGGGCCGCCCGGGCTTACGACAGGCTCTACGCCAGTTACCGCTCGCTGTACGGCAGCCTCCGGGAGGAGTTCGTCCGGCTGGGGCGGGGGTGAGCAGATCATGGACGCCGACCAATACGACCAGATCCGCCGGCAGGTCATCCAGTGGGTTCGACCCGCCGGCATCCATGCCCGCATGCGGCAGTTTACGGCGGTGGCCTCCCGCAAGGAGGACCGCACCCCCGTGACCGATGCGGATTACGCCGTCCAGGCCATGCTGCTGGACGCCATCGCCGAGGCGTTCCCCGCCGATGCCGTCATCGCCGAGGAGCGGCTCGAGCGGGCCGAGCGCCACGCTCCCCTCGAGTCCGCCGCCCGTTGCTGGGTGATTGATCCCATCGACGGAACCCGCAACTACGCCCACGGCTTTCCGCTGTTCACCGTCTCGGTGGCCCTGATCGAGGCCGGCGAACCCGTGGTCGGCGTGGTCTACGAGCCGGCCACGGACGCGATGTACTCGGCCAGCCTCGGCGGCGGGGCCTGGTGCGGTGACCGCCGCCTGCGGGTGACCGACGGTCCGTTGGAGCCCGACAGGTTCCTGGCTCTGCCCTCCGGCCGTGAGGAGCCGCTTCCGGCAACCGTTCACGGCTGGATTGATCGCATGGTCTGTCGGGCTACCGGCTCGACCGCCCTCAATCTGGCCTTGGTGGCCTCCGGAGCGGTGGACGCGGCCTTCTCCTTCAAGTGCCGCCTGTGGGACATGGCCGGCGGAGCCGTTCTGGTCCGTGAGGCCGGCGGGGAGATGGTCTCGCCGGGGGGCAGGCCATGGTTCCCCCTGGACCTTGCGCGCCGGGCGGGCGATCAAACGCCCTTTTTCGCCGCGGGCCCCACCATGCTCGGCCAGCTTCTTGCGGAGTTCAACGGGCCGACATCACTCCAGGCGGCCGGGGAATGATTATGATTGCAATAACATTTTAGTTGCGGTTTTAGCCGTATTTCGCCTGCGTTCATCGCTTGGGCATTGCACGGCCATGCACAGCTTTGAAACCTCCCCGGTGAATTCCCGACAAACCGGTCCGTAAGGCCTTACCTGCCAGGGCTTTGCGCGGCGCTGAGCCCTGAGTCGCTCTTGTGCTTGCCAGCGCGGTCGGTTGTCGGTTATCGTACCTGCGACTGGCCGGTCAGTCAGGGCTCATGGCGCGGAGCCCGAGATCGGCAGGTGACAGCCGAACCATGCTTCTGAAGAACCGCGCGAGGTCCAATCCGGTCCTGGATGCCGACCGGCAGCTCAAGCAGCAGCGTATCCTGGACGCCGCCATGCGGGTCTTCGGGCGCGTCGGCTACTTCCAGGCCACCGTCGAGCAGGTGGCCGCCGAGGCCGGCGTCGCCAAGGGCAGCATCTATAACTACTTTGCCAGCAAGGATCAGATGCTCATGGCCGCCTACCTGGCCATGATCAGCCGGGTGCAGGCCGAGGCGGCCCGGCGGTCCGCAGGTCTGAACAACCTTTTCGCGAAACTGGCCGTTTACGCCAACTGCTGGATACGCAGCTTTGCCGAGCTGGGCGACTCCGCAGCCGTGGTCTTCGACTTCTACGCCTGCTGTGGACCCTCCAGCGGCGACCCCCGCTTCCGCGAGGCCAAGACCCGGGCTTACGAGGAGGTGGCCGGAGACCTGGCCGGGCTCTTCGGCCAAGGGCTCCAGCAAGGGTTGTTCGAGCCCCAGTTGTGTGACCCGCCGGCCGCGGCCCGGGCGGCCATGGCCCTGACCGAGGGTCTGATCATCCAGTGGACCCTGCACAACAAGAGCTTCGACCTGGTCGGAGAGATGCTCAGCCAGACGTACGTGTTTCTCAACGGCATGCTCACCGACCAGGGCCGGCAGGTGCTCGGGCAGACCGACCTGGCCGCGGTGCTGGACCTGCGGGGGGGGGGCTGAATGCCGCTGATCGCCTGGCGCAACCTGTTTCACGACAAGCTCAAGCTGTCGCTCGCTCTGGTGGGCATCGTCTTCTCGGTGGTGCTGGTGACGCTGCAGGTCGGGCTGTTCATCGGGGCGATGCACAACTGCAGCTGCATCATCGACCGCGCCGGGGCCGACGTGTGGATCATGAAGAAGGGTACCCGCAACCTGGACATGGCCGACCAGATTCCCGAGCGGGTGGTTTTCCAGGCGATCCCGACCCCCGGCGTCGCATGGGCCGAGCCGCTGATCGTGCATTTCGCCGCCTGGCGAAGCGATGACGGGCGTCAGGAGAACGTCGAAGTGGTCGGGTTGCGCCGCGACACCCGCCTGAATCTGCCCTGGCAGATGGCTTCCGGCGACCGGGACCGCATTCTCCGGACCGGCGGCGTGATCATCGACGAGCGGGAGCGGCTGCGCTTCGGCTCCGGCGGCCGCCTGCTGGCCCTGGGCGAGACTCCGGAGATCTCCGGCCATGCGACCCGCGTGGCCGGCTTCAGCACCGGAGTGGGCACGTTCACCACCGCGCCTTATGTGTTTACGGAGTTCAAGCGGGCCCTGGACTTTGCGTGCATGCCCGGGGGCTCAACGAAGTTCGTGGTGGTCGGCGCGGCCGCCGGGGTCGCGCCGGAGGAGCTTGCCCGCCGGCTGCGGGACCGGCTGCCCGAGATGGATGTGCTGACCACCGCGGAGTTCTCGGCCATCAGCCGCGATTACTGGCTGTTCAAGACCGGCATGGGCCTGGGCGTGATCCTGGCCAGTGCCCTGGGCTTCCTCGTCGGCGTGGTCATCGTCGGGCAGACGATGTACTCGGCGACCATCGAAAGGCTGCAGGAGTACGGCACGCTCAAGGCTCTGGGCATGGGCAACCTCGGCCTCAGCCGGATCATCGTGCAGCAGGCCCTGATCGCCGGCATTCTCGGCTACGGCATCGGCAGCCTGATCGCCTGGCACATGGGCTGCAAGCTGCCGACGTTCAATGTGCCCGTCGAGGTCCCGCTGTGGTGGACGGCGACGATGTTCCTGGTGACCGTGGGCATGTGCATCCTGGCCAGCATCACCAGCGTGGTGCGGGTCTTCCGGCTGGAGCCGGCGATCGTTTTTCGAGGCTGAATCGGGTGTCCGGAGTTGTTGAACAACCGGTGATGCGGGTCCGCGGCGTGCGCAAGAGCTACCGCGAGGGCGACCACGCCCTGGAAGTGCTGCACGGCATCGACCTGGACGTCTGCCGCGGCGAGCTGACGCTGCTCATGGGGCCCAGTGGCTCGGGCAAGACCACGCTGCTGACCATCATGGGGCTGCTGCTCAAGCCCACCGCCGGGCGTGTGGAACTGCTCGGGCGGGACGTCACCGCCTTGGGTGAAGCCGACCTGCCGGCCATCCGCCGCCGCCACGTGGGCTTCATTTTCCAGAGCTTCAACCTGCTCAGCGCTCTCAACGCGGTGGAGAACGTGGAGGTCGCCCTGGCCCTGCAGGGCGTCCGCGGTCGGGCCGCACGCCGCCGGGCCATGGAACTGCTCGAGAACGTCGGACTGGCCGAGCGATGGAACCACCGCCCCGACGCCCTCAGCGGCGGCGAGAAACAGCGCGTGTCGGTGGCCCGGGCCCTGGCCAGCCCCGCCGAGCTGATCCTGGCGGACGAGCCGACCGGCAACCTCGATTCCCGAACCTCCGCCCAGGTGGTCGAGACCCTCCGGCGGCTGGCCCACGAGGAAGACCGGGCCGTGTTCGTCGTGACCCATGATCCCGGCCTGCGGGCCCTGGCTGACCAGGTCATTCAGATGCGCGATGGAACCGTTGCCGATTCCATCCGCCCGGCCGGGCGCGGACTGGTGGAGCTGCCGGCGGCCTGAGCGGGACGCCGGCCAAGGATGGTGATCATGAAAGGCGCATGTTCAAGAATGCTGTTCGTCGCCGTTTGCCTGACCGGTCTCGGCCTAACCGGTTACATCCAGATGACCGGCGTGCGGTCCCAGGCCGGTCAGGCGATCGAGGATCTGCCCGCGGTCGGGCACTTCACACAGGAGACTTCGGCCGTGGTGTGCGCCCCAGGCGTCACCGAGCCGGCCTCCCGGACGGTCCAGATCTTCAGCGAGATCCCCGGCACCATCCGGCGCATTTTCGTCTCCAGCGGCGACCGCGTGGCCCGGGGGGACCCCCTCTTCGAGCTGGCCAACGACACCCAGGCGGCCGAGGTCCGGCACCGCGAGGCCCTGGTCAAGACCGCCCGGGCCAGCCTCGCCAAGCTCGAGAGCTGGGACCGCCCCGAGGACCGGACCATCGCCAAGGCCCGCTGGGACGAGGCCGAGGCCATGGCACGCATCGCCGAGTTCGAGGTCAGCCGGCTGCAGTCCCTGGCCCGCAGCGACGCCGCCTCCGACAAGGAAGTGGCCACCTGCCGCGATCACTTGGCTGCCGCCCGGGCCCGCGCCCAGGCCGCCAAAGCCCAGTACGACCGCACGGTCGCCGGCCCGAGCCCTGAGGACCTCGAAGTCGCCCGGGCCGCGGTTCAGGAGGCCGAAGCCGCCCTGGCCGTCTCCCAGACCCTGCTGGACAAGACCGTCATCCGCAGCCCGCTGGACGGCATGGTCATCTACCGCTTCCGCGAGCCCGGCGAAACCGTCATCCCGGAGGTGCCCTCGCCGATTCTGTCGATCGGCGATTGCAGCACCCTGCACCTGCGGGCCGACGTGGACGAGGCCGATCTGGCCAAGGTGGCCGTCGGACAGCGCGTCTTCGCCACCGCCGAGGCCTTCGGCGACAGGCGCTTCGAGGGCACCGTCATCCACGTGGAAAAGACCCTGGGGCGCAAGAACTTCCGCACCAACCGCCCCAACGAGCGGGCCGACACCAAGGTGCTCGAGGTGGTCATCGCCCTGGATGAGGCCGAAGGCCTGCCGGTGGACCTGCAGATGACCGTCTGGTTTCAGAGCCTGCGCTGACACCTTTGCCGGGCCCACGGGGCCTATGCCAGCGACTCGGCCAGCAGCTCGGCCATGTGCAACGGGTGCCGGTCGGTCAGGTGAGTGATCTGGTGACGGCAGCTGGTTCCCGAAGCGACCAGCGCGGCCTCCGGCTCCAGTTCGCCGATGCGGTCCAGCATCTGCCGGGCGACCTGCAGCGAAAGCTCGTACTTGGTCCGCAGCATTCCGAACGCGCCGGCCATGCCGCAACAGCCGGTGTCCAGCAGCCGGGCCGACACGCCCGGCACGCGCCCGGCCAGTTTCGGCAGGATCGACGTGTCGGTCAGCGCTTTGGCGTGGCAGTGGCCGTGGATGCCGACCCGGCGCGAGCCGTTCGCGCGCCAGCGGATGGCCGCCGGATCGCGCTGCAGCAGGTCGAACACGAAGCCCTCGAACGTGAAACAGCGCCCGGCGACCTCTCCGGCCCCCGGAAGCCGCAGCTGGCGGTACTCGTCGATGAACATCGTATAGCAGGAGGGTTCGAGGAACACGATCGGTTCCTCGCGCTGCCGGAAGATCGCCAGGTTGTGCGCGCCGGCCCGGCGGACTTCGTCCAGCAGTCCCCGGCTGCACGCCGGACGCCCGCAGCAGGCCCGCCGGCGTTCGAGCACCACCTCGTATCCGGCCGCCTCCAGCACCGCCACCGCCGCCCGGCCGATGTGCGGCTCGTTGTAACGCACCCAGCAGTCGTCCCACAGCACCACGCGTCCCCGCCTCGCCGGGGCGGCAGGCCGCGGGCGCCGGGCGAACCAGCGGTCGAACCGCTGCGTGACGTACGGCGGCATGACCCGTGCGGCCGCAAAGCCCAGCGTCCGCTCCATCAGCCACCGCACCGCCGGGCGGCGCAGCACGAAGTTGACCAGCGGCGCGTGCGGCCCGCAGTTCAGCCGGCCCAGCAGGTCGGCGTTCGAGATCAGCCGGTCCAGCAGCGGCACGCCCAGGGCCCGGTGTTTCGCGTGGTTCAGCTCGGCCTTCAGGTGCGTGAGATCCACGTTGCTGGGACACTCCCGCTTGCAGGCCTTGCAGCCCAGACAGTTGCTCAAGGCCGCCTCGAGCTGAGGGCCGAAGATGCCGCCGGGCCCGTCGAAGCGGCCTTCCAGCGCCGCCCGGATGATGTTCGCCCGGCCCCGCGTGGACATGAGCTCCTCGCCGGTGGCGACAAAAGTAGGGCACATCACCGGAGCATCCTTGCGGCACCCCCCGCAGCCGTTGCACTGCTCGAGGTTGCCGATGAACGAGCCGTCGCGCTCCACGAAGCCGAACACCGGCTCGAACGGCAGGGCCAGCGCGTACCCCGCCCCCAGCCGAAGGTTGTCCGTCAGGCCGTAACGCCCGTCGCCCACGATCTTGCCGGGATTCAGGAGCCCCGCCGGGTCCCAGGCCCGCTTGGTCTCCGCCACCGCCGCGTACAGCTCCGGACCCAGTTGCCCGGGAACGTAGTCCGTGCGGGTGATGCCCACGCCGTGCTCGGCCGCCAGCGAACCCTCGAAGCGGCGGCAGAGGTCCGCCACCTCGTCCATCACCTGCCGGTAGCGGGCGATGTCCCCGGCGGTGTGCAGGTCGAGCTTCGGCCGCACGTGCAGCAGGCCGGTGGCCGCGTGCCCGTAGTAGGAGGCCTGTACCCCCACCCGGTCGAGGATCGACCGCAACCCTTCGACGTATTCCGGCAGACGCGCCGGCGGAACGCACACGTCCTCCAGCCCCGGCGTGGGCTTGGCCGGCCCGGCACAGCCGGTCAGCAGCGACAGCCCCTGCTTGCGGAGCGCCCAGACCAGCGCCTGGGCCGCCGGGTCCTTGAGCACGAGCGTGCGGAGGCCCAGCCGCCGCCGCTCGATCGCCGCCAGCCGGTCGTCGATGTCGTCGAAGACCTCTACGATCAGAAAGGCCTCGCACGGCGACTCGTCCAGCCCCAGCAGGCTCCGGGCGGCGGCGAACTCCATCTGCCCCCGCGTCTGGTCGAACAGCAGCCGATCGACGTGCTCCACGGCCGCCGGCGTCAGATCCAGCAGCTCCACCGTGGCCTGCATCGCCGCGGGAACCGAGTCGAAGAAGATCACCGCCAGACCGCGGCGCTGCGGCATCGGCACCAGGCCCAGCGTCGCGCCGGTGATCAGGCACAACGTGCCCTCGCTCCCGGCCACGATCCGGCTCAGGTCGCCCCGGCGTCTGAGGTAGCGGTCGAAGCCGTATCCGGGCCAGCGCTTGCAGATCCGGTCGTGCAGCCGCGCCCGGATCAGATCGCCATGCCGGTCCGCGATCGCATCGGCCGCGGCCCGCAGCCCGGCCAGATCCTCCCGGCCGGCGCCCACCACCGCGGTCGAGCCGTCGGCCAGCACCACGTCCAGCGACTCGACATGCTCGGCGGTCGTCCCGTACATCGGCGCCCGGGCCCCCGAGGAGTTGTTGGCGATCATGCCGCCCAGCGTGGCCCGCGAACTGGTGGCCACGTCCGGACCGAACCACAGGCCGTGCGGGGCCAGAAAGGCGTTGAGCTGGTCGAGCACCACCCCCGGGCCGACCCGCACCGTCCCACGCTCGAGGTCCAGGCCCGTGATCCACCGGCCGTGACGGGACAGATCGATCACCAGTCCCTCGCCGACCGCTCCCCCGGCCAGCCCCGTGCCCGCCCCGCGCGGCACCAGCGAGACGCCCGCCTCGGCGGCCGCACGCACGATATCCGCGGTCTCCCCCGCATCGCGAGGAAAAGCCACGCCTGCAGGAAGGATCTGGTAGATCGAGGCATCCGTGGCGTAGAGCCGGCGGGTCAGATCATCGAAACGGACGTCGCATCCGCTGAACCTTGCCCAAACCTGAAGTCGGCTGGTGCCGCCATCCACCTCGGGACTGCTCCCCGGCCGCCGCGGCCGTGAAAAAACCCCGGCGGGCGCCAAACCCGCCGGGGCATTGTAGTCTGCACGCCCGGCCGCGCGGCGGCCGGAGTCCTCACCAGGCGAAGTGCGAGAAGGCCTTGTTCGCGTCGGCCATGCGATGCACGTTCTCCCGCGTGGTCATCGCCGCGCCCTCGCCGTGGAAGGCGTCGATGAACTCCTTGGCCAGCCGCTCGCAGATCGGGCGGGAGCCTCGACTGCTGCGGACCGCCTCGAGAATCCAGCGAATCGCCAAGGACTGCTGACGCTTGCGGTTCACCTGCATCGGAACCTGGTAGTTCGAACCGCCGACCCGCTTGCTGCGGACCTCGATGTTCGGCTTGACTCGCTGCACCGCGGTCTCGAAAACCTCCAGCGGCTGGGCGTCCTTGACCTTCTTGGCCACGATGTCCATGGCGTCATAAAAGACCCGGGTGGCGACGCTTTTCTTGCCGTCCTTCATCATGCAGTTGATGAACTTGGCCACCAGCCGGTTGTTGAACCGGGGGTCCGGTCGAAGCTGCTCCGCCGATTTGGTGAAACTCTTGGCTCCCATGGGTTCTCGCTGTTTTGGCCCGCCCGACCTGCCGCCAGACGGCGTCTGCCGGCGTTGCGGACGAACACGCCGGCCACTCCCATCCGCTCAGACGCCCCCTGTGGGCGTCCGCCGGATGTCTCCAGCGGCGAACCGGCCATTATGCGCCTTGACGGCGGACCGGTCAAGACTGCCGCGCCGTCCCGCCGACCCCTGCGTCCGCGGGCTGGCAGAGCCCGATCGGCCGGCGAGTGCCTTCCCGCCGACGTCCGGGTCCGTGACGGCTCGGGTGGCCATAAAACAACGCCGGTGGCTATAAAACCACGCCGGCCGGGAGGGCGTTTTTCGCCCGCTGGCCCCGACGGAGGGCCCCGCTCCGTCGGGGCCGCAAATGGATGTGAAAAGGCCGTGGGTGGCGAGGCGACCAAGCGCGTCCCCCCGCCCTGGCCCGTTCAGTCCGGGGCACAGCCAGCCGGACCCACGCTGGCATGCAACCCCGATGCCTGAGTCCGCAGCGTCAGCGGCCAAGCCGCCGGCGCCCTGTAGCCACGCTGTCCCGATGCCGGAGCCCGTAACCGTCCGGCAGCGTTTGTTTCTGCCGCAAGGGGCCAATACAGCAGGAGTCGCCCCGGGTCCTTGGTTCGGTGTTCCTAAAGGCTTGTGAGGCCGTTGGTTGTGACCGAAAGGAAGACCTGGGTGCACCACCATCAGGCCGGGACCGCTTTTGCGGGCCGGATCAGCCGTCGGGCTCAGGAGGTCGGCGGGTCAGACAAATAAGAAAGCACCAGGTGCCACAAGGGCGGGCCCGGTGCTTTCCGGAGGGGAAAGAAGCCAGTTTTCAGTCCGGTTACGCTCCCTCTTATGCATTCCCGCCGGGAGGCTCAAGCCTCTGAGTCTTTATACGGCGCTGTCGGCCTCCCGGGTTTACCGCTCGCGTGGAATATCGGCAGCAACTTCCACTCTGGTTGAATGCTACCCGATGTATTCTACACGAATTTGCCGGAAAAGGTAGCACATTATACCCATTTTCAACCTGAAACGCCCCCAATTTGGCTATTTTAGGGGTTTTACCCACCAGTAAACCCGCGCCTTCGCCTGACGGAAAAATCGGACCTCTGGCATGCCCGCGTTGGCGCACGGCCCTGACTGGCGACCTAGGCGGCCAAGTCCCGGAATGTCGCCGGGTGGAGATGCCGCTGGCGGGCAATCCACGGCCGGCGATCGACAATAGGGGCGAACCCGGCTGCGACCCGGCGGTGGTGGTGCCTTCACCCGGGAGAAACGGGTCTGGGGTCATCATGCATCCCCAGAGATCCGGGGTCGAGCAGCCTCGGAGGATCAGCCGGCAGGTCTTCCGGCTTGCCTCAGCATTGAGCCCAGCCGCAGGCATGGCACTTGTTGCAGCCTTCAGAGAAGACCAGCCCTTCCCCGCAGGACGGGCATTTGACCTTGAAATCCACACGGGCGGAATCGGGGGCGCCCGGGATATCCGATGCCCCGGGCGCCCGGATCGACTCATGAGCGGCTGTTCCGTGGCGCACTCCCGAAACCAGCTCATGACACCGGCCGTTGCCGTTGGACCGTCCGTTGGTTTTGCCGTTGCCATTCCCATTGCCGTTGCCGGGGGCCGACGGCCCGGCCGGCCGGCCGAGGTCGCTGGGGTTGTACTCGCCCAGCAGCAGCGCCCGCAGCCCGAACTGCTCCTTGGCCGCGGTGTACTTGAGCAGTGCCCGGGCCAGCCCGTCGCCCAGGCTCTTGATCTTGCCGTCCTTGGTCGGCACCTGGAGGCTCGAGCCGATGTCCTTGAGCTGCTGGATCACGTGTCTCAGCGATCCGCCGGCCCGCAGCCACAGCGAAATCAGCCGGCAGATGGCCTCCAGGTCGCTGTTGGCCAGGTCGCCGCCCTTGCCCAGCTGGGCGAACACCTCCAGCTCGCGTTCGGCCTTGGGGTCGACGGTGATCTTGACGTGCATGTTGCCGAAGGGCGTCATCTGCCGGATGCGCAGGCCGCTGACGATTTCAGGGATGTCGCGCGGGGCGATGACGGCCTCGCGGGCCTTGCCCGCCGCCGTGGTCGGGGCGGCAGGAGCCTGTCCGACGACCGCGGGCTTCCGGTCGGACTCCTTCAGGGCCATCGGCTGCTCGGCGCGGCAGCCATCGCGGTAGACCGTCACCCCCTTGCAGCCCAGCTCGAAAGCCCGGCGATAGATGGTGTCGACGTCTTCCACTGTGGCGTCATGCGGGAAGTTAATGGTCTTGGAGATGGAGGCGTCGCAATGCCGCTGAAACGCGGCCTGCATGCGGACGTGCCATTCCGGGGTGATATCGTGGGCGCAGACGAAAACGTGGCGGATGTCCTCGGGGAGCTCGGAAATACCAGCGAGGGTGCCCTCCCTGGCGATGCGATCCATCAGCCCCTCGCTGTACAACCCTCGCTCCCGGGTCACCGACTCGAAGATCGGGTTGATCTCGATCATCGGTCGCCCGCTGTGATCCTGGCCCTTGAGCACGTTGCGCACGAACGCCAGACTGAACATCGGCTCGATGCCGCCCGAGCAGCCGGAGATGATGCTGATCGTCCCGGTCGGCGCCACCGTCGTGACCGCCGCGTTGCGCATCGGGCGGTGGTCGCGGACGTCCCAGACGCTGCCGCTGTAGTTCGGGAAGCAGCCCCGCTCGCGGGCGAGCTGCTCGCTGCTGGCGTGGGCCTCGTCGTTGATGAACTTCATGAAGCGCTCGCCCCAGGCCACGCCCTCCTCGGAGGAGTAGCGCACGCCCAGCTTGTACAGCGCGTCGGCGAAGCCCATGACCCCCAGCCCGATCTTGCGGTTGGCCTTGCACATGTGCTCGATCTGCGGCAGGGGGTACTTGTTGACGTCGATGACGTTGTCCAGAAACCGCACGGCCGTGTGCACCGAGGCCCGCAGTCCATCCCAGTCCACGCGGGCGTTGGCGGTCGCACCGCCGGAAGCCACGAAGGCGCTCAGATTGATGCTTCCCAGGTTGCAGGCCTCATACGGCAGCAGCGGCTGCTCGCCGCACGGATTGGTGGCCTCGATCCGGCCGATGTGCGGCGTCGGATTGTGCTCGTTGATCCGGTCGATGTAGACCACCCCGGGCTCGCCGGTGCGGTGGGCGTTGCGGACGATGATGTTCCAGATGTCGCGCCGGCTGTAGAAGCCGCAAGGGTCCGGCGAGTTGCGAGCCGTGTCCCCGGAGGCCGGCGAACCGTCGGCTCCGGCGACCACCCGCAACCCGCCGTCCTGACCGCGCCGTACCGGCACCAGCGAGCGGATGGTGTACGTGCGGATGTCCAAGTCGCGCGGCAGCAGGTATTCCTGCCCGGTCCGGGGGTTGCGGACCACATGCGGAGCGTCGGGGTCGCTCAGAAAGCCCTGCATCCACGCGTCGGTGACCTTCACCGAGATGTTGTAGTTGGTGAACTGGTTCAGATCCTCTTTGGCGTGCAGGAACTTGAGGATGTCGGGGTGATGGATGTACATCATCCCCATGTTGGCGCCGCGGCGGAACGCCCCCTGCTGGATGGCGTTGGTCGCCTCGCTGAACGCCCGCCAGAAGCTGATCGGCCCGGAGGTCGTGCCCCCGGAACTGCGGATGTAGTCGCCGGTCGGGCGGAGCTCATCGAAAGCGAAGCCCGTGCCGCCGCCGGCTTTCTGGATCATCGCGGTGTGCTTGATCGAGTCGAAAATGTCGTTGATGCTGTCGCGGACCGGCAGCACGAAGCAGGCGCTGAGCATGCCCATCTCCCGCCCGGCATTCATCAGCGTCGGGCTGTTGGGCAGGAAGCGCCCGCTGACCATCAGCTCGTAGAAACGCTCCTCCCACTCGCCGGCCTCCTGGGGCCCGGCTCCGTAGCGCAGCTCCGCCGCCGCGATCGTGCGCGCCACGCGGCGGAACATCTCCGCCGGCGTCTCAACCACCCTGCCGGCCTCGTCTTTCTTCAGGTAACGGGCCCGCAACACGCGCAGAGCGTTCTCGCTCAACCCCAAGTCGTCTCCAGCTTCGTGCCCCAGCATCGCCGGTCGATCCGTGACCGCCACCGCCATGAATTCAACTCCTTAGAGGCCCCCGGCCTCGAAATGCCGCACAAAAAGCAAACAAAACCGACGCCCCCACCAAGCCCTGCTACGCGCCGAAATCGCAGCGCACCCGAATCCTGCCGCCTGCCCTCCATGACAACACGGCTGAGGGGTGGAGCCCTTTCTCAGCGAGATTCCGCCTCCGGGATCTGACCCCCATATTTTGTAGGGGCAGGATATTCATACCTCAAGATGTCGGCCCTGTCAACGCGTTCCTGCCCTTTTGTACACGGGAAATTAGCGCTCATCGCATCGTCCTATATTGCACGGACTTGCGCGGGCGTATTTTTTTTATCAACAGGCAGCCTAACCGCCTATCCCATGCCATATCTTCGGCCTTTCAGGCTATTGACCCACAATATTTTGGGCCGTCTCCATCAATCCGGTCAAGGACTATTTCACAATACCCGGTGACTTCCCCAGAAAAGACGGTCGGTCGTCTGAAGTCAGATTGATTCTGAATGTTTTGCGAACAAGTTGACGTGATTCCGGCGGGCCTTCAGATGCCCAAGCGCTCCCGAATGCCCGGCAGGCTGCGGCAACACTTGGGAGCTTCCGAATTGACGAATGAAACCTTGAATCCTATTATCCGAATATTTGGATAGGTCGCTCGGAGGCAGATTGTGGCTGAAACCGACCTCATGCTCAAGGCGTTGGCCGACAGCACGCGTCAGGCGATCCTGCGGGTTCTGGTGGATCACGAGCTGACGGTCTCCGAGCTGGTGGAGGTGTTCGAGCTGCCGCAATCGACCGTTTCGCGACAGCTCAGGGTGTTGCGGGACGCGGGCCTGCTGGTGGATCGGCGATGTGCCGCCAGCGTACGGTACAGTGCCGCGCCGATCGGCCTCAGCGGCGGCCTGGGCGCCGGCGGCGACGGGGCCGTGGGCGACCTGCGGCGGCGGCTGGTCGAGTGGCTGACCGCCCGCCCGATCGAGCCGTCGTGTGCCGAGCGGGTCCGGCAGGTCCTGAGTGGGCGTGCGGCCGACGGCGGGTTCTTCGACACGGTCGGTGGCCGTTGGGATCAGCTTCGCAATCAGGCGTTCGGCCGGGGGTTTCCGTTCGAGGCTCTGGTGACGCTGCTGCCGCGCGAGTGGGTTGCAGGGGATATCGGCACGGGGACCGGCTATCTGCTGGGGGCGCTGGCGGCGCTGTTTCGCAGGGTCGTCGCCATCGAGCCCTCCGCCGCGATGCTGGAAACGGCCAGAAGCCGGCCGGAGCTGCGGGGGGTGGAGAACCTGATATTCCGGCAGGGCTCGCTGGACCGGCTTCCGGCAGCCGACGGGGAGCTGGATCTGGCGATCGCCTCGCTGGTGCTGCATCATGTGGAGGAACCGGCCGGGGCGCTGGCGGAGCTGCATCGGGTGGTGCGTTCCGGCGGCCGGTTGCTGATCGTCGAGCAGGAGGTCCACGACAACGCCGCGTTCCGGGACCGGATGGGCGATCCGGGCTGGGGCATGGAGCCGGCGGTGCTGGAGAGGATGGTCCGGCGGGCGGGTTTCCGCGAGGTCCGGGTCACGCCGCTGGGGGCCACCCGTCCGGCGGCCGGTCGGCAACTCGCCGGGCCGGCGTTGTTCGCCGTTTCGGCGTTTCGAGCGGAGGCCGGGAGCCCGTGCGAACCCGGGCACAACGGACCAGTTGAATGATCGCGCGCGTCGCGCGCATGAACCCCGAACCTGATAAGGAGACGTTGCACATGGCAACCGCCGTCAAGGAGTACAAGGTCAAGGACATCGGCCTGGCGGACTTCGGCCGCCGGGAAATCGAGATCGCCGAGTCGGAGATGCCGGGGCTGATGGCCATCCGGGAGGAGTACCGGGCCTCGCAGCCGTTGGCGGGTGCGAGGATCACCGGTTCGCTGCACATGACCATCCAGACCGCGGTGCTGATCGAGACGCTGGCGGAGCTGGGGGCGGACGTGCGCTGGGCGAGCTGCAACATCTTTTCCACGCAGGATCACGCGGCGGCGGCGATCGCGGCGCGGGGGATTCCGGTGTTCGCGTGGAAGGGCGAGACGCTGGAGGAGTACTGGGACTGCACGTTGCGGGCGCTGACGTTCCCTGACGGGGGCGGCCCGAACCTGGTGGTGGACGACGGCGGGGACGCCACGCTGCTGATCCACCGCGGGCGGGCGTTCGAGGCGGAGTACGCCAAGACGGGCAAGCTGCCGGCGGTCTGCCGCGACAACCGCGAGATCGAGGTGGTGGACACGCTGCTGATCGAGCAGCTGCGGCGGGACGCGCGGTTCTGGCACCGGGTGGCCGAGGGCATGGTCGGGGTGAGCGAGGAGACGACCACCGGCGTGCACCGGCTGTACCAGATGGAGAAGGCCGGGGATCTGCTGTTCCCGGCGATCAACGTCAACGACTCGGTGACCAAGAGCAAGTTCGACAATCTCTACGGCTGCCGGGAGAGCCTGATCGACGGCATCAAGCGCGCGACCGACGTGATGATCGCGGGCAAGAAGTGCGTGGTGTGCGGCTACGGCGACGTGGGCAAGGGCTGTGCCCAGGCCTTCCGCGGCTTCGGGGCCACCGTGTACGTGACGGAGATCGACCCGATCTGCGCGCTGCAGGCGGCCATGGAGGGCTATCAGGTGGTGACCATGGACGAGGCCTGCGCGTTCGGGGACATCTTCGTGACCGCCACCGGGAACGTGGACGTGATCACGCGGGCGCACATGGACCGGATGAAGGACGGCGCGATCGTCTGCAACATCGGGCACTTCGACAGCGAGATTCAGGTGGACGCCCTGTCGGACCTGCGCTGGGAGGAGATCAAGCCGCAGGTCGACCACGTGATCTGGCCGGACGGCAGGAAGATCATCGTACTGGCCAAGGGCCGGCTGGTGAACCTGGGCTGCGCGACCGGCCACCCGAGCTTCGTGATGAGCAACAGCTTCTCGAACCAGACGATCGCCCAGATCGATCTGTGGCAGAACCGCACGACGGGCAAGTACGCCCGGCGGGTCTACACGCTGCCCAAGGAGCTGGACGAGAAGGTCGCCCGGTTGCATCTCCGCAAGATCGGGGCCAGCCTGACGCGGCTGACGGAGAAACAGGCCGCCTACATCGGGGTTCCGGTCGAGGGGCCGTTCAAACCGGACCATTACCGTTACTGACCGCGTGCCGATGAACCCGCCCGGAGCCTGAGGGCTCCGGGCGAGCCGGCGGGCGGCGTCCCTGGAGCGGGGGCGGCGCGGCGCCGGCTGTGCGCGCCGCACCGGAACGGTTAGGATGCCCGGTTTCGGCGGGCCGCAGGCGTGGCGGCCTCGGACCGGGAGGTGCGATCATGCTCGGAAAGCTCGTGGGTCCCGACCTGGAGGAGATGATCCGCAACCGCGAGTTCGCCGCGCTGCGCAAATCGCTGATCGGTCTGCAGCCCCGGTCGGTGGCCGAGATCCTCGAGGACATGGAGTCCGAGGACGTGGCCGTGCTGTTCCGGCTGCTGCCCAGAGAGTTCGCGGCCGACGTCTTCGAGTACATGCCGTTCGAGGCCCAGGAGCCCCTGCTGCGGCTGCTGAGTCAGGACCACGTCGCGGCGGTGCTCGACGAGATGGACCCCGACGACCGCACTGCGCTGCTGGAGGATCTGCCGGCGGCGGTGACCGAGCGGCTGCTGCGGCTGATGTCGCCGGAGGAGGAGCGGGTCGCCAGCCGGCTGCTGGCCTATCCGGAAGACTCCGTGGGCCGGCGGATGACGCCGGACTTCGTGACCGTTCGGCCGGAATGGAGCGTCGCCCAGGCCCTGGATCACCTCCGCAAGGTCGGGCACGACAAGGAGACGCTGAACATCATCTACGTGGTCGACGAGCAGGGCCGGCTGATCGACGACATCCGCCTGCGCGAACTGGTGCTGGCGGAACCGACGACGCCACTGTCGCGGCTCATGGACCGGCAGGTGGTCGCCCTTCGCGCCGAGCAGGACCAGGAGGAGGCGGTGCGGGTCTTCCAGGAGCAGGACCGCAGCGTCCTGCCGGTGACGGACGCCGAGGGCCGGCTGGTGGGCATCGTGACCGTCGACGACGTGATGGACGTGGCCGAGGAGGAAGTGACCGAGGACATGCAGAAGATGGCCGCGGTCAGCACGCTCGAGGCGCCCTACCTGGACGTGGGCCTGCCGGAGATGATCCGCAAGCGCGGGGCGTGGCTGTCGGCTCTGTTCATCGGCGAGATGCTCACCGCCACGGCCATGCAGTACTACGAGGAGGAGATCGCCCGGGCGGTGGTGCTGGCCCTGTTCATTCCGCTGATCATCAGCAGCGGCGGCAACAGCGGCTCGCAGACCACGTCGATCATCATCCGGGCGCTGGCCCTGGGCAACGTCCGGCTCGGGGACTGGCTGCGGGTGCTGGCCCGCGAGCTGACCAGCGGGCTGTCGCTGGGCGCGATTCTCGGGGCCATCGCCTTTGTGCGGATCGCACTGTGGCCCTGGCGGGTGACGGCCTACGGGGAACACTACCTGATGGTCGCGTTCACCGTGATGATGGCCTTGATCGGGGTGGTGACCTTCGGCACGTTGATCGGCTCGATGCTGCCGCTGATCCTCAAGAAGCTGCGTTTCGACCCGGCGATGGCCTCGGCGCCGTTCGTGGCCACGCTGGTGGACGTCACCGGCATTGTGATCTATTTCAGCGTGGCCAGCATCATCCTGCGGGGGACGCTGCTGTAGGCGCCGCCTCATTGATACCCGCCGGGTGCGGTGGTGGTGTTCCCGGATCCGGTGAGGGTCAGGTGCCGGGGGCCGTCGCGGTTCAGCAGGGGGGCGATGAAGTTGCGGACGAACTCGGGGCGGGTCGCGCCGGTGTGGGTTCCGGGATCTCCCAGGCCGGCGCGGGCGTCGTCCCACTCGATGTTGACGACTTTCGAGTACAAGACCTCGGTCTCTTCGTCGGCGTCCGGCGGCATGAGCACGCCGTATCGACCGACCACCCGTCGGCCCGCCCGACGTCGATCCGCCGTGCCGGTCAGAGGCACCAAAACGCCGAGCACGCGGTCCTGCCTGGAGGTGAACACATACATTTCGCCGCGGACGCGCCGCAGGGCCCGGCTCAGGTCGTAGTCGGCGCTCAGCGACGAGCCCAGCAGGAACACGTGATCGACGCGGTAGCGGTCGGGCAGCTCCTCCAGGGCAAACACCACGATGGCCGATCCGGCCGACAGCCCGATCAGGTGCACGGAACCGCCCGGGAAGCGTCGCCAGTGGTCCCGGATCGCGCCGGCCAGTTCGCCGGCCCGGCGGCGCTTGTATTGAAGGCTGGAAGTCTGATCGGCCAGGGCCCCCAGTCCGGTCTGCCAGCGGAAGTGGCGGAACTCGCCCTCGTAGCCGTCGTCCAGCAGCCCCTGCCGGACGCTGTCGCCCCAGTTGGTCAGCGGTCCGCCACCGCCGGCGCCGTCGCAGTAGAACACCACATCGTCGCGTTCCGTGGGGGTCGGGGCGCGCTGCAGCACGACGCAGCCGGACGCGGCCGCCAGCCCGGCGGCCGCCGCGACGGTCCGCAGGAAGGTCATGAGTTTCAGAGAAGGTGAGGCGTTGCTCATGGTGCGTCCGGTCGCCGCGGGAACCGCCGAGGCGGTCAGTACCGGCCGCGGTACTGGTCGGCGGGATACTTGGCGGCGTTCTTGAGCATCTTGGCGCGCAGCGCGGAGGCGACGTCGATGCCTGCGGCGTTGGCAAACGACAGAGCGAAGGCCATCACGTCGGCCAGCTCCTCGGCGACCGCCTGGCGCGTCTGCGGATCGCGGACCATCTCGCGGGCCGCCTCGTTGCGGACCCAGCGGAAGTGCTCCATCAGTTCGGCGGCCTCGGTGGCGATGGCCATGGCGAGGTTCTTGGGATCGTGGAACTGCTCCCAGTCGCGCTGGCGGATGAAGGCCGCGATCTCTCGCCGCAGGTCGGCCACGGTGGTGGTGTCGTCTTCGGCGGGCAAATCCGGACCTCCGGGGGCTGGCGGCGGCGTTCAGTCGGTGATGGTTACCAGCGACTCGCCGGGCACAAGCATCTGGTAGACCGCGGCGATGTCATCGGGAGCCAGACGCACGCAGCCCAGGGACACGTCCTGCCCGATGGTCTGGGGCTCGATGGTGCCGTGGATGCCGTAACCGAATGCGCCGACCGCCTGGCCTTCGACGCCCTCCAGGCCGATCCAGAACTCGCCGATCGGATTGGCCGGATCGTCGGGATGCCACTCCTTGCCGGTGCGGGGGTCGGTCCAGCCGGGATTGGGCTGGCGGTTGACCACCTTCCATCGGCCGGTCGGCGTGCCGCCGTCGGCGCCCAGGGCCACGCGGAACGAGCGGACGTAGACGTCCTGCAGGAAGGCATGCAGGGTGTGGTCGGACTTGGAGACCACGGCGTGGAACGGCCCGCGGAGCACCTTGAGCCGCCGGCCCTCGCGGATGAAGTTGCGGTTGGGCAGGCGGTTGATCGTCGCGAGGATCTCCTCGGTGACCTTGAAGCGGGCGGCGATCCGGCCCAGGGTATCGCCGCTCTTGACCGTGTAGTGGTCGGTCAACGGATCCTCGGGCACCACGCTGGCGTTGAAGATGGTCTCGGCGGCGATGCGTTCCAGGGCCTGGCGGGCTCTGACCGCATGATCCGGCAGCAGGCCCTTCTTCAAGTCTTCGTTGAGCAGCGTGCGGGCCTCCAGCAGGGCTCCGCGCTCCAGGGCCGCCAGGCCGGCCTGGAGATTGCCTTCGGCCGGTTGCGAGTCGGCCGGTCGAGTGGCGGGGATGACGGGAGCCGGCGCGGCCTGTCCGTCGGTGGCCGGCGGGGCGGCGCCTTCCTGAATCGGGGGTGCCTGCGGTTGAGGGGTGCGGGCCGTGTCAGCGTCGGCGGGACGCGAGGTCGCCACGGGCGCGACCAGCCGCACCAGGCCAGGGGACCGGTCGACGGGGCGGACGGCCGGTCGGGCGCGATCGGCCGGCGGCGTTTCGGCCACCAGTGAGGTCAGCACGATGGGAGCCGCGGCCTGCGGTCCGCGGTGCCATGACCAGCCGACCCACAGCCCGCCGGCGAGCATCAGTGCCAGCAAGACCCGGGTCACAAGGCGGCGTGCGGAACTGGAACGACGGCGAACCATGTGCGACTCCGACGGACAGGCATCGGTGAACGGCGGATGCGGCCTGACTGGCTGAGGAGTCCCGTGTCCGGGAAATGCCCGCTCAGATGCCCGGAGCCAGCATATCCGGGATACGGCTGTTTTCAACCCGCCGGCGGTCCCGGACGGTCGCCGGGATCCGGGCCGGCGCGGGCGAACAGCGTGCGGCGGGCGGCCTGGACGATAGCAATGACTGCGGGGTGTCGCAGGCGGCGTTCGACGCTGACCGCATAGAGCCTCTCGCTGCCTTTCTCGACGACGGCCACGAGTTCCACGCGCGGGTCCGCGGTGATCTCGGGGATGATGGCATCATGGGCGGGGAAGAACCCGCGTCCTGCGCGGCCGAGGGTCATCATCAGCTCAATGTCCTCGAATTCGGCGACCACTGCGGGGCGAACTCCGGCGGCGTGAAACCAGCGTTCCAGCGTGCCGCGCATGGCCGCGGTGGGGGCCGGCAGCAGGGCGGGGGCGCCCTGCAGGCTGGAGGGGAACCCCTGTCTGAGACGTCGGGCAAGATCCGGAATGGCGAACAGGGCGATGCCGCACTCTCCCAGGGGGTGATTGAAGGCCCGGACTCTGATATCGGGCTCCAGCGGAGCGTCCGCGAGCACCAGATCGATTTCGTGGACCGCAAGCCGGGGCAGGAGTTGGGCGGGCGTGCCTTCGTGGCAGATCACCTGGACCGACTCGGGAAGGTCGAAGGCCGGCTCCAGGAGGCGCGAGACGATCAGCTTGGGCAGCGTGTCCTGGGCGCCGACGTGCAGCCGGCGCGGGACGCCGGCCGTTCGCCCCTGCACCGCACTGACGAGTTCTCCGCCGAGGCTGAAGATCTCGCCGGCGTAGCGGAACGCCAGCTGACCGGTTTCGGTCAAGGCCAGATGGCGACCGGATCGGCGGAACAGCCTTACTCCCAGCCTTTTCTCCAGGATGCGGATCTGGTTGGATATCGTCGATTGGGTCAGGTGCAGTTCTCTGCAGGCCGAGGCAATCGATCCGCAGCGCGCAACCGTCCAGAAGTACTTCAGATGCTGGTAGTTAAGGTCGTACATGAATGTGATTATACATTCATAAAAACGAATGATCAATGCATTAGAATCAATCAAACCACATCGCGGGTTATCCGTATCATCCGTGTGGGAGGCGGTCGGCCGGATCCCGGAACCGGTCGTAAGCCCGAAGTGTCGAGGCCGGGGTCGATCTGGAGGCAGCTATGACGACTCAAGAGATCGACGGCATGGCGGAGTTTCGATTCTACCGTCGGGGTGTCCGGCGGGTGGGGGTGGCCGGAGACTTCAACGGTTGGGATCCCGGGGGACTGCCCATGACTTCGCTGGGGGACGGCTGGTGGGCCTGTCGAACGCGGCTGGCTCCCGGGGTCTACCAGTTCAAGTACTGGGCGGATGGCGAATGGCTTGCGGACTACGCGGCTTTCGGCCTGGCTCCGGGGCCGCACGGTCTGAACTCGGTGTTGTATGTGGAGGGGTCCGGGTTGGCGAGGTGTTCGTAAGGTCGGTTGCGGAAGACGCGCCGTTTTTTGAAGACGCA
This sequence comes from uncultured Phycisphaerae bacterium, assembly GCA_938005315.1. Lineage (GTDB taxonomy): Bacteria > Planctomycetota > Phycisphaerae > UBA1845 > PWPN01 > CALLOB01. Next base: position 55,859 of record CALLOB010000053.1, on the reverse strand, counting down.
GGTGGATGTTTCTGCAGTGATGGCTGGGTAGATCGTCCAGTACATCGGAGGCCGGCAGCCTCGGGAGGATGAGTATGACGCTCGAAACGAGCATGAACAGGCGGAGCGCGGGGGCTGACGGTCTCGATACGCGGCAGATTCCGGGCGTGTCGGTTGCATACCCGTGCACGTGGCCGGACCTCAGGCCGGTGCAGCGGTACGACCCGCATCGCGGACTGGCCGGTCGGATCTGGACGGTTCGGGAACGATCCTGCCCCATGTCGCCTCCGGAGACGTTCATCGGGTGACCGCGGCGGTCGGCCCGCCGCAGCCCCCGTCCGGTATGCGGCGGCGCGTGGTGTGGGGCGGTCCCGATGATGCACGAGCCTGCGGTTTGCGTCTGGAGCGGCCCTACGCAAGGGGGTGGCCGCAGGCTCAAAACGGGTGCCCGGGCGGCGGGGCTCGAGAGGCCTCTGTCGCCCGGGTCTTTTTTCGGGCTTTTTCGTGCGGCGGGGGATTCGGCGTTAGGATTGCGGCCGCCGGACCGGCCGGGATCGCCGCGCCGGGCCGCCTGCGGGCCCCATGCCGATGTGATTCGCCGGCCTGGGGGGCATCCGGAACCCGTCTGAGGTGGTCGCCCCCGTGGCGATGTGGGATTACCTGTCGCTGATCTGGCCTTCGCTGCTGACGGTGCTGGTGCTGGCCGTGGATCTGACCGGCACGTGCCATGCGATCCTGCGCAAACGGGATCCGAGGTCGGCGCTGGCGTGGATCGGGCTGATCTGGCTGGTTCCGTTCTTCGGGGCACTGCTTTACGCATGGCTGGGGATCAACCGGATTCAGCGTCGGGCGCGGCTGCTTCGGTCCCGGCCGGGGCCGGCGATCCCCGGTGCCGGTTCAACCGGGCGGGCGGTCGAGTTCCCGGTGGCCGGGGAGAATCTGCGTTCGCTGGCCCGGCTGGTCGTAAGGGTCACCGGCCAGCCCCTGTTGGGGGGCAACCGGGTGGAGGTTCTGGAAGAGGACCCCGGGGCCTACGCGGTGATGCTGGAGGCGATCGAGCGGGCCCGGGCATCGCTTGCTCTGTCGACCTACATCTTCGACAACGACCGGGCGGGCCGAATGTTCCTGGAAGCGCTGGCCGGGGCGGTGGCCCGCGGGGTGGCGGTGCGGGTGATCATCGACGACGTGGGCACGCGTTACCGCTGGCCGCCGATCGTCAAGCCGCTGCGTCGCGCCGGTGTTCCCGTGGCCCGGTTTCTGCCGAAGGTGATGCCGTGGGCCTTCCGGTACGCCAATCTGCGCAACCACCGCAAGATCATGGTGGTGGACGGGCGGATCGGTTTCACCGGCGGCATGAACATCCGGGAGGGTCACTGGCCGGCGCTGCGGCCGAGGCATCCGATCCGGGACCTGCACTTCCGCGTGCAGGGGCCGGTGGTCGCTCAATTGCAGCGTGTGTTCGCCGAGGACTGGCTGTTCTGCACGGGGGAGGTGCTGGAGGGGGAGTGCTGGTCGCCGAAGCTCGCTGCCGCCGGGGAAGTGTTCGCCCGGGGCATTCCGGACGGGCCGGACGAGGATTTCGACAAGCTGCGGCTGACGTTGCTTGGGGCGCTGGCGTGCGCCCGCTCGTCGGTGCGGATCGTGACGCCGTATTTCCTGCCGGACGCGGCGCTGATCACGGCGCTGAATGTCGCGGCGCTGCGCGGCGTGGAGGTGGACATCCTGCTGCCGCAGCGGAACAACCTGCGGCTGGTGCAGTGGGCCTCGACGGCCATGCTCTGGCAGGTGCTGGAGCGGGGTTGTCGGGTGTGGCTGACGCCTCCGCCGTTCGATCACACCAAGCTGATGGTCGTGGACGGGGCCTGGTCGCTGATCGGGTCGACCAACTGGGATCCGCGCAGTCTGCGGCTGAATTTCGAGTTCAACCTGGAGTGCTACGACCGGGAACTGGCCGGCCGGCTGGAAGGGCTGGCGTTGGCCAGGACACGGCAGGCCCGGCGGCTGACGCTGGCCGAAGTGGACGGGCGGAGCCTGCCGGTGAGGTTGCGGGACGGGGCCGCGAGGCTGCTGTCGCCCCACCTGTGAGCTGCCGGGGGGCCGGCGGGATTTCAGCCCGGGGCCTGCAGCCCTTCCAGGACGGCGTCGAGGAAGCGGAAGGTTTCCCCCTTTCGCTTGACGACCAGGACGGGCATGGGGGCGTTGAGCAGGACGCGTTCGGTGGTTGCCCCCAGCAGGGCGATGGCCGGCAGCGTGGCTCCCCGGCTGCCGATGACGATCGCGTCCATGTTGCGGGCGGATGCCAGGTCATGGGCGGCCGCTGCGGTGTCCAGCGAGCAGGTATACACGATCTCGAAGTCCACGCCGGAGGTGTCCACGTCGGCGATGCACTCCTCGATCTGCTTTCGCGTCAGCGCCTCGCGCTGTCGGGTGGCCTCCTCGAGGCTCATGCCGGTGTACTGGTAGCCGTAGCCCACCGAGTAGATCGACTGCACCAGGACCTGGGGGCGTTCGCCGCTGGCCCGGGCGACGAACAGGGCCTTTTCCAGGGCCATCCTCGAGTGGGCCGAGCCGTCCATGAGCACCAGGAGGCGGCTGAGGTGCGGCACCGCGCCGGCGGGGACCACAAGCACGTCGCAGGGGGTCTTGCGGGCCAGCCGGTAGAACGCGGCGCCGACGCCGAGCTGGTCGTGCGGCAGGCGGCGGCCGACGACGATCATGTCGAGGTCGCCGTGGCGGGCGGTGCGGAGCATCTCCTGAAGCCCGGTGGCCTCGGAAACGTGGATTTCGACGCGTCCGCCGAGTTCGGCCGGCAGGGCCGCGGCGACCCGCTGTTGCAGGGCCTGGGGGTCCGGCGGGGGGAGCGCGACCGGGTCCTCGAGCCCTCGCACGTGGATGCAGTGGATCGACGCCGGTCGTCCGATCCGGGCGACCAGGCCGGCGAAGGCCAGGGCCTCCTGGTCGCCGGGCTCGTCATTGAGGTACACGCCGAGTCTCGCAAGGCTGATCATGATGGGCACCTCGCGGTTGCGACGAGGCCGCTGCGCGGTCGCGCGCCGGAGCCCGCCTCCGCGTGATGAGGATAGGGTCCCGGGTCGCGGGGGTCAAGCGCGTCGTGTGCGGGTGGGTGGGCGTGTCGACCCCGGGGGGCCGCGTCGGCGTCTCGCCCTTAAGTGACATGTTTATGCCGAAGATCGCCGGTCCTCTCCGCGCGGCACCGGCGGGGGATGTTGACGCAGCGTGCGTGCTCCGCATAATGCCCGTGGGACGACGGACGACGGCCGTCCTCGCGCGGCCGGGGACGGGCGTGCGTTCACGCCCGGGGGCGTCGCGCCGCGGCGGCGAAGGAGCAGGCATGGGGCACTCTGAAACGGTTGCACGATCGGGGCGGAGCGACGTCGCCTGGCACGCCTTGCCGCTGGCGGAGGTTCTCGCCGGGGTCGGGGCAGGCGAAGGCGGGCTCGACGGGCGCGAGGCCCGGGCGAGGCTGGAGCGGTCGGGTCCCAACGCCCTGCCGCACGCGCCGCCGCCGACCTGGTGGCGGATCGTCCTGCGTCAGTTCCAGAATCCCCTGATCTACATTCTCGGCATCGCCGCCGTGGTGTGCGTGGCGACCGGCGAGGTGTCGGACGCGGCCTTCATCGCCGCGGTGCTGGTGCTCAACGCGGCGATCGGCGGTTACCAGGAGTGGAGGGCGGAGCAGAGCAGCCGGGCGCTGCAGAAGCTGCTGCGCATCCGTGCGGCGGTGCTGCGCGACGGGGAGGTCCGGGAGATCGACGCGGAGGAGCTGGTGATCGGCGACGTCGTGTGCCTGGAATCGGGCAACCGCGTGCCGGCGGACATGCGTCTGCTTGTCGCGCAGGCCCTGGAGGTCGACGAGTCGCTGCTGACCGGGGAGTCACTGCCGGTCCAGAAAGACCATGGCTGGTCGGGCGAGGCCGGCACGCCGATGGGCGACCGGCTGAACATGGCCTTCGCCGGGACCACGGTGATCCGGGGGCGTGGTCGCGGCGTGGTCGTGGGCACGGGCACGCAGACGGCCGTGGGACAGCTGGCTCTGGACGTGATGGGGGCGGTCGGAGGCAAGCCGCCGCTGATCGTGCGGATGGAGCATTTCACGCATGTCATCGCGGTGGCGATCCTCGGTGCGGCCGTGGTCATCGGGGTCCTGGGGGTGACGCTGCGCGGCTACGGGCTGGTGGAGATGTTCATGTTCTCGGTGGCCATGGCGGTTTCGGCGATCCCCGAGGGTCTGCCGGTAGCCATGACCGTGGCCCTGGCGGTGGCCACCACGCGGATGGCCCGGCGCGGGGTGGTGGTGCGGCGGCTGGCGGCCGTCGAGGGGCTGGGCAGCTGCACGATGATCGCCAGCGACAAGACCGGCACGTTGACCTGCAACGAGATCACCGTGCGGGAGGTGCTGCTGGCCGACGGGCGGGTGTTCGAGATCACCGGCGAGGGGTTCGTGCCGGAGGGCGGCGTGCGGTCGTCGGGGGAGGCGGTCGAGGTCGGTGAGGACCACCCGTTGCGCCGGGCGGCCCTTGCCTGCGCGCTGTGCAACGAGGCCGACCTTCACCGGCGCGACGGCCAGTGGCACTGGCGGGGCGACCCGACGGACCTGGCCCTGCTGTCGCTGGCCTGGAAGATCGACGGGGATCCCGGGCGGCATGAGCGATCGTTGCCGAAGGTGGCGGAGATTCCCTTCGAGTCCGAGCGGCAGTTCGCGGCCTCCTACCGCGCCGACGGCCCGCAGGTGCGGGTGTTCGCGAAGGGTGCGCCGGAGCGCGTTTTCGAGATGTGCGACTGGGGCGACGCACCGGACCGGCGGTCCGCGCTGGCCGCGGCGGCCGAGGACATGGCCGCCCGGGGTTACCGTGTGCTGGCCCTGGCCGAGGGTTTCGCCGGGTCGTCGTTCGATCCGGCGCACCCGCCGGAGCGGCCCCGCGACCTGCGCTGCCTGGGCCTGCTGGGCATGATCGACCCGTTGCGACCGGGCGTTCGCGAGGCGGTTGGCGCGTGCCACTCGGCGGGCATCGAGGTCTGCATGATCACCGGAGACCACCCGGTGACCGCCCTGGCGATCGCCCGGGATCTGGGCATGGCCGATGACCCGCGGCAGGTGATTTCGGGCGCGGAGCTGGCGGGCCGAACGCCCGAGGAAGTCGCCGGGCTGATCCGCGACATCCGGGTCTTCGCCCGCGTCGCGCCGCGGCAGAAGCTCGAGCTGGTGGAGGCCGCTCAGGCGGCCGGGCACTACGTGGCCGTGACCGGCGACGGCGTGAACGACGCCCCGGCTCTTCGCAAGGCCAACATCGGCGTGGCCATGGGCAAGGCCGGCACCGACGTGGCCCGGGAGGCCGCCGAGCTGGTCATCACCGACGACAACTTCGCGACCATCGTGGCCGGGGTCGAGGAGGGGCGCGTCGCCTACGACAACGTCCGCAAGGTCATCTACCTGCTGATCTCGACCGGCGTCGCGGAGGTGCTGCTGCTGGGCGCCGCCCTGCTGACCGGCATGCCGCTGCCCCTTCTGCCCGTGCAGCTGCTGTGGCTCAACCTGGTGACCAACGGCATCCAGGACGTGGCCCTGGCCTTCGAGCCCGGGGAGGGCGACGCCCTGCGCCGCCGGCCCCGCCCGCCGAGCGAGCCGATCTTCAACCGGCTGATGTTGGAGCGCACTGTGGTCGGCGCGGCGGTGATGGCGGCGCTGGCTTTCGCCCTGTTCTACTGGATGATCCGGGTTCAGGGCATGGAGGAGTACTCGGCGCGGAACCTGCTGCTGATGCTCATGGTGCTGCTGGAGAACGTCCATGTGGCCAACTGCCGCTCGGAGACGAAATCCGCCTTCCGTATTCCGTTGCTGAGCAATCCGCTGCTGGTCGGAGGCGTGGTGCTGGCCCAGAGCCTGCACATCGCGATGCTGTATCTCCCCGTGGGGCGGTCGATGCTGCACACGGAACCGGTGACGATGCAGTCGTGGCTCCTGCTGCTGCTGCTGGCCAGCACGCTGCTGGCGGTCATGGAACTCCACAAGGTGTGGTGGGCCCGGCGGCATGGTCAGCCGGCTTCCTGACTTCAGCCCGGCGGGGCCCAGTCCGTGGCCGTGGGCCGGCACCTGCGGGTGGCGAAGGGAGCGAGGCTCATGGCGAGTCGGCGGTCTTCAGCGAACGCGGAGCTCGCGGGTCCGCCCGGGGCGGGCTCCGAACCGGGTACCCCGCGATGGCGACCGTTCGGCGGTCTGCGGCGGCAGCTGCTGGCCGGGCTGCTGTTGGTTCTTCCCTTCGTGATCACCGCGTGGATCGTCTACTGGCTGTACTCCTTCGTGGATCGCTTCGTCATCGCCCCGGCGGCCGGACTGGTGATCCGCCTGGTCGAACGGCGCTACGATGCGGCGCCCCCGGCGTGGTTCGTGGATTACGCCGCACCGCCGATCGGGATTCTGGCCGTTCTGGTCCTGCTTTACGGGCTGGGGTTCTTCGCCCGGGCGAGGGTGGACCGTCTCCTGGACGCGGTGTTGCTGCGCGTGCCGGTGATCACCTCGATCCACCGGGCGGTCAGCCGGGTGTTCAGCACGCTTCGCGGCACCGCGGGGCCGAGCCGCTTCCAGCGAGCCGTGCTGGTGGAGTTCCCGCACCCGGGGATGAAGGTTCCGGCCTTCGTCACCGCGTCCTGCCGCGACGAGGTTTCGGGGCAGACGATCCTGTGCGTCTATGTGCCCACCACGCCGGTTCCGACCTCCGGTTACGTGCTGCTGGTGCCCGAAGAGGAGGTGATCCCGCTGGATTGGAGCCTCGAGCAGACCATTCAGGCGGTGGTGTCCTTCGGCATGACCGCCCCCGATCGTATCCGCTACTTCCGATCGCCGACCGCGGATCGCGGACACGGGGGTTGATGACAGGTCAGCCGGCCATGACCCGCCCGAGCGGCGACGGAGCGCATCCCGGGAGGGCCCCGCTCTGTCGGGGCCGGCGCAGCCCATGGAGGGCCCCGCTCTGTCGGGGCCGGCGCGAACGGCCGAGCAACAGCCCGCGATCGGAGGACGCGACGGAGCGCGTCCCTCCGGAAAGGACGGCCCTGCCGCTCAGGCGTCGTGGCCGGTTGACGTATCACGTCGCGCAACCTGATAGACGATCAGCAGGACGAAGGTCAGCACGATCAGCTGGGCGGCCCGCCAGGCTGCGTGGTCGGTGATCTCCCGCGCGCTGCCGCGCGACCGGCCGACCAGACCATCCAGGCGGGCCTCGACGTCCGCCAGCGAGGCCTGGAGCTCTTTGGAACCGGCCAGGTCCCGCAGTTCCCGGGTCAGCACGGTCAGCCGGTCCGCGGCGCGGTCCAGGGCCTCGGCGGTCTGGGCGTATTCGAGGATGTCGAAGGGTCTTGGCCGGGGCCGGTCGGCATCCGTGTCCGGCCCCACGGCCGGTGGGAGGGCGGCGTTCGACGGCGCGGCCGGGGCGGCGAGCGCCGTGGGGGCCGGGGTCTCGGCGGGGGTATCGGGCCCGGGAGGCTCATCGGCGGTCGGGCCGTCGGCCGCCGCCGTGGCCGCGGCTTCGGAGCCGCGGGCCGTGGGCCGGCCGCGGAAGCCGGCGACCATGTCGGTGATCGCCTGGAATGTTCCGGTCCAGGCTTCCCCGGCTCGAGCGGTCTGCACGGCGGTGCGCTCGACGGCGGCCGCCGATTCGTCCGCGCGGCGCAGACCTTCGTTGATGCGATCGACGACTTCACGGGCCTGAGCCAGGGTTTGCTGGAGGCCTGCCTGATGCCGGTCCAGATCCTCCGTGGCCGCGACCAGTTCCCGCCGCAGGTCCTCCGGCAGGCGTTCGACCGCGGCGGAGAAACGGCTGGAGGCCTGGGCGAACTCGGCGAAGGCGGCCAGCGCCGACCGGGTGGACTCGAGGTTCTCGATCTCCAGCAGCAGCAATTCGGCCTGGAGCCGGGTGAGCTCCGGAAGGTCGTGGATGGTTTCGTTCATCCGCGCGGCCACGGCGCTGAAGCCCCGGATGGCGGCGGCCCCGCGGTCGATGCCCTCGACGGCCCGGAAAGGCGCGAACGGGGCGGTCACGATCGCGGCCAGCACGTCCGCGCCGTGGTCGGGCCGCTGCACGGCGGTGCGTACGGGTGAGCCGGAAAACTCGCCGCGGATGGGAAACTGACGGGCCAGGTCGTCCACCGCCTGTCGCGCGCGGTCCAGCATGTCGGGCGAGAGGATGGCGGCGGCCACCTGCTCGACGGCCTCCAGGGCGCGTTCGGCGGCCTGTCGGGCGAGGTCCTGATGGTCGCCGAACAGCGCGCGGCCGTCGCCGTCATGGAAGTAGTGGTGCATCCGCAGGCAGAGGGCCCAGACGTCCAGCAATGCGTGAACGGGGTCGTCCTGGTTGAGCGCGTCGCGGGCCATGGGAAGCATCCGCGTCTGCCACAGCAGCACCAGCCGGCGCGTCCGTTTGCCGGGGTCCAGGGCCGCGATCCGCTCGGCGGCCTCGCGGATGACCGCCTCGTAGGTGTCCTCGAACTGGGCGAGCTGATCGCCGAGTTCCTCGCGGGACAGGCCGGTTCGCACGTCGGCGAGGCGGGCCCGGGCGGAGGGCTCCGCGGTCGCGCATCCGGCGATGAGGGTCAGGCCCGCGCCGGCGAGCAGCGGGAGCGAAGTGACACGGAATCTCATGGCGCATCTCCGTGTGTCGGGTCGCGGCGGGGATGCTCTTCCGCGGCGCCCGGGGGAGCCGGGGAGGTCATGGGGCGCGGGGCCGGAGGGTTCGTCGGCCCGGCGCCGGGCGGACTACCGGGCCGAGGCGATCCGCAGGTTCTCGAAGAGGTACAGGCCGCTCTTGCCCGGCGCGACCACATCCAGGTCGCCGTCGCCGTCGATGTCGTACAGCACCGTGGCCAGCCCCAGCCCGGCAGGCCCGTTTTCAGAGATGACGTGCCTGGTCCACCGACGGGCGGCGCGATCGAAGGCATACCAGTAGATCACACGCGGATCCTCCGCGCCCGGATCGTGCCCGTTGTGGGCATAATACCGCTTGCCGGTGACGATGTCCTCCAGGCCGTCCCCGTCGATGTCCCCGCGGAGCACGACGTGGGCCTGGGACCACTGGCGGTCGATTTCATGCCTTGCCCAGGTCCGCAGGCCGACGGCATTCCGCTCCTGCTCGAGCCAGTACAGGCCGTAGCCGTGCCCGATGCCCCAGACGAGGTCCAGGTCGCCGTCCCCGTCCACGTCATACACCTGGACGGGTATGCTCGCGTCGATCAGGTCGAACTCGCCGTGCCAGACCCACGGCGCGGCGGCGTCGGGGGGCTGCTCGGCCCAGCCCTTGCCCCCGACGATGTCCAGCCGGCCGTCGTCATTGATGTCTGCGGTACCGATGCCCGCTCCGGCCAGTTCCTCGGGCAGATCGTGCTTGACCCAGCGGACGCCCCGGTCGGACGCCGGATCGGGCTGAAACTCGTACCAGCCGGGCCGGCCGTTGAAGATGCAGGGGATGACGTCCGGGCGTCCGTCGCCGTTGACGTCGGCCTGTACGGCGGTTTCCAGGTTTCCCGGCCGGTCGATGACGATCTCTTCCCAAGGGTGCGCGTTGGTGCCGGGGTTGCGGACCCAGAAAAGGCGTTTTTCGTGCCAGTCGCAGCTGACCACGTCGGTCCAGCCGTCGCCGTCGATGTCGGCCGGCAAAGCGCTGAAGTCCAGGTAGTAGTTGTCGATTTTACGGATCTCGCGGGTCGGATGGCGCTCCCAGCCGGGGTTGTGATACCAGAATCCGCCGCAGAAGATGTCGGGCCGGCCGTCGCGATCGACATCGAACACCCCGGCAGCCTCGAACTCGGATGCGGCGTTGAGCACGTGCATTCGGAATGAGGGTGCCCCGGTCGCAGCACAGCCCGAGGCCAGCGTCAGGGCGGTTAGGAACGCCAGTGACGTTCGGATGGTCATGTCAGTCACTCCTCCGGCGGGTCCGGGTCTGGCGCCGACGGACCGCCGGCATGGGGGCCGGCAACGACCCGAGGCCGGTGGCCATTTTCCGTCACAGACTCCTAAGTTGTCGGGCCGGCGGAGGCTACGGCACGGTGCGGGTCGGGTGAGGTCTGTCGGCCCAGCGGCCTATGCTAGGCCCGAGGTGTCATCTGTCAACCGCGCCAGGGCTTTCGGGGCCTGGGGGGGATATCGGATAAAGGCCTTGACACTCCCCTTCGATCTGCCGAAGATGGCCCCTCGGATTGAGCTTGTCGCATCCTCAGGAGCCCAGGGACATGGCGGTTTCAGGCCATCAGATTGCCGAACGAGCCAGGCAGTTGCTCGATCTGGCCGCGACCCGCGGTCGCGACCCCGAGAAGCTGATGAAACGGCTGAAGGCGTTCGCCGTCGAGACGCCTTCCTGGGGTTATGCCGACACGGGAACGCGGTTCGGCAGGTTTCACCAGCCGGCGGCGGCCCGGACGATCGAGGAGAAGCTCCAGGACGCCGCCCAGGTGCACAAGCTGACGGGGGCCTGCCCGTCGGTGGCGGTGCATGTGCTGTGGGACTTTCCCAAGGGTTTCGACCCGAAGGTGGTCGAGTACGCCCGGAAGCTGGGGGTGCGGATCGGGTCGATCAACCCCAACCTGTTTCAGGCCCAGGCTTACAAGTTCGGCAGCTTCGGCAACCCGGATCCCAAGATCCGCAAGCAGGCCATCGATCACTGCCTGGAGGCGGTACGGATCGGCAAGGCGGTCAAGAGTCCTCACCTGTCGCTGTGGTTCGCCGACGGCACCAACTACCCGGGCCAGGACGTCATCCGGGCCCGCAAGCAGCGTTTCACGGAGGCCCTCCAGAAGGTGCACAAGGCTCTGCCCAAGAGCATGACCATGCTGCTGGAGTACAAGCCCTTCGAGCCGGCCTTCTATCACACGGACATCGCCGACTGGGGGATGGCGTTCCTGCTGGCCAGAGCGGCCGGTCCGCAGGCCAGGGTGCTGGTGGACATCGGGCACCACTACCAGGGGCAGAACATCGAGCAGATCGTGGCCTGGCTGATCGACGAGGAGATGCTGGGCGGGTTGCATTTCAACGACCGCAAGTACGCCGACGACGACCTGACCACCGGGAGCATCGACCCTTACCAGGTTTTCCGGATCTTCAACGAGATCGTCACGGCGGAAGAGGAGCGTGGCGAGGTCCTGAACATCGCGTACATGGTCGACCAGTCGCACAACCTCAAGCCCAAGATCGAGGCCATGATCCAGACGGTCACGACCTGCCACGAGATGTTCGCCAGGGCGCTGCTGGTGGACCGCAAGCGGCTGCGCGACGCTCAGGCCCGGTGCGACATCGTGACCGCCGAGGAGGTGCTGCGGACGGCTTTCTTCGCGGACACCCGTCCGCTGATCGGCTATTTGCGGCAGCAGTCCGGGATGGAGGCCGACGCCCTGGCGGCTCACCGGGCCAGCGGCTACGAGGCCCGCGTCGCCAAGGAGCGTGCCGCGCGGCACGGCGCGCCGTCCGACGCCAGCTACGCCTGAATCTCAGCGACGGGCCTGAGTCCGGACCGGCAGGCTGGGCAACGGGCCCGGCCGGGCGTAGAATGCATGTGTCCTGCCGTGGGCCGGCGCCGCCGGTCCGTCGCGATTGCGGGGAGGTTCAACCTTGGCCGGTTTTTCCCTGAGGCGATACGACCACCAGGCGGTGGCCAGCGTGGTGTTGTCGGCGGCGGCGGCGTTGTCGGCGGCCGCCCTGGCGGTGCTGGTGTTCCGCAACATCGATACCTCGGACTTCGTGATCTACTACGGGCGCACGCGGCGGCTGGTGGTAATGGTTGCCGGGGCGATCACGCTGCTGCTGGGGGTCGGGGGTTTCGGTTTCGGGCTCAACAGCGCCGGCCAGCGGCGCAACGACCGCCAGCAACTTTCCTGGCTGGGCTTTTTCGCGGGGGCGGCGGTGCTTTGCGTGGCGGTGGTGCTGCTGTTCATCTTCATCAGCCGGGGCGAGCAGGTCATCGTCCAGACGCCCAGGTGAGCCGGCGGGTTCCCGGCGGCGCCGGTCGGGGTCGGGGGCTTCGCAGATGCGGGTATCGCTGTTCGTCACGTGCCTGACCGACCTGTACTTCCCCGAGGTGGCCGAGTCGGTCGTGCGCGTGCTGCACCGGCTGGGCGTCAAGTGCGATTTTCCGGTCGATCAGACCTGCTGCGGGCAGCCGGCGCTGAACAGCGGCTTCATCGACGAGGCCCGGGCGGTGGCGGCGCGGATGATCCGGGTGTTCGAGAGTGCCGAGACGGTCGTGACTCCCTCGGGGTCCTGCTGTTCGATCGTCCGCGAGTATTTTCCGCACCTGACGGAGCACGATCCGGCCCTGCACGCGCGGGCCGTGGCCCTGGCGGACAAGACGTTCGAGTTCACCGAGTTCCTGGCCAAGAGGCTCAAGGTCGATCTGTCGGCCTGGGATCTGCCGTACCCGGCGAAGGCCACGTTCCACTACAGCTGCCACAATCGCGGCATCGGCATGACCGTGGAGGACATCACCTCGGTGTTCCGCCATTTCCGCGGGCTGGAGTACCGGCCGCTGGTGAAGCTGGACCAGTGCTGCGGCTTCGGCGGCACGTTCGCGGTCAAGTACGGGGACATCTCCGGGTCGATGCTGGCCGACAAGATCGAGTGCGTGAAGGCCACCGGCGCCGACCTGCTGATCTGCAATGACGGCGGCTGCACGCTGAACATCGTCGGTGGGCTGCACCGGCAGGGGATCGACATCCGCGTGAAGCACGTCGCCGAGATGCTGGACGAGGCGATGCGGAACGGCAACAACAGCCACCTGACCCGCGGGCGGGGCGAGGCCTCCGTGGCCGGGATACCGCGTCGAAGCGGATCATGTGCCTGCGGCCACGATCGGGCGGGGGGGGGATGCTCATGAGCAAGGCCGGTCACGGCGCGGGCGTTCCGGACTTCAAGCACCAGGCGGCCGCCGCGGTGGCCAACCGGCGGCTGCAGGAGATCTTCGACCGCGCCACGCGCCAGAAGGACGACGGCCGGCGGGCGATCCTGCCGGAGCTGGGCGATCCTCTGGCGGTCCGCGAGCTGGCGGCGCGGATCAAGGACCACACGCTGGAGAACCTCGACCGCTACCTCGAGCAGTTCGTCGGGCAGGTCCGAGGCCGGGGCGGACAGGTGCATTTCGCCGCCGACGGCGACCAGGCCAAGGCGGTCATCGTCGACATCGCCCGTCGGGCGTCCGCGAAGCTGATCGTCAAGAGCAAGTCGATGGTCAGCGAGGAGATCGAGCTGAACCACGACCTGGAGGCCGCGGGCTTCGAGGTCCTGGAGACCGACCTGGGCGAGTACATCCTTCAGCTGGCCGGCGAGAAGCCCTCGCACATTGTCACCCCAGTGGCCCACAAGAGCCGCGAGGACGTCGGGCGGCTGTTTGCCGAGAAGCTGGGCATCGAGTACACCAGCGATCCTCCCGCGCTCACCATGGTGGCCCGGCGCGTGCTGCGCGAGAAGTTCCGTACCGCCGACCTGGGGATCATCGGCGCCAACTTCGCGGTGGCCGAGACCGGCACGGTCTGCATCGTGACCAACGAGGGTAACGGGCGCTACTGCTCCTCGCGCCCGCGGGTGCTGATCTGCCTGATGGGTCTGGAGAAGCTCCTGCCGCGGATGGCGGACCTGCCGGTGTTCCTCAAGCTGCTGGGCAAGAGCGCCACCGGCCAGCGGATCACGTGCTACACCAGTCTGATCACCGGTCCGAAACGCGCCGGGGACTTCGACGGGCCCGAGGAGTTCCACGTGGTGCTGATGGACAACCGGCGCAGCGCGGTGCTGGGCAGCGACTACATGCCGACCCTGCGCTGCATCCGCTGCGGGGCGTGTCTGAACGCCTGTCCGGTGTACCGCAAGATCGGCGGGCACGCCTACGAGGCCACCTACCCCGGTCCGATCGGCAAGGTCATCACCCCGCTGCTGAACTCGCTGGAGGTTTACGAGCACCTGCCGCAGGCCTCCAGCCTGTGCGGAGCCTGTCTGGACGCCTGCCCGGTGCGGATCGACATTCCGACGCACCTGATCCACCTGCGTCAGGAGCTGGTCCGGCGGGGCCGGTCTCCGCTGACCTTCCGGCTGGGATTCAAGGGCTGGCGGCTGGGGATGAGTTCGCGGTGGCTCTACCGCTGGGGGGCGATGCAGGCCCGCTGGTTCATGTGGCTGATTTCGCGGAACGGCTGGTGCCGGTGGATGCCCTCGACCGGCGGGGTCTGGACGCAATACCGCGACCTGCCGGTGATGCCGGCCAGGCCTTTCCGGGTCCGCTGGGCGGCGCTGCAGAAGGAACTGGAGTCGGAGGACGGCGGCGATGCCCGGTGAGACCGAACAGGCCTTTCTCGCGCGGATCCGCAGTGCGCTGGCCGGACGGCCCCGGCGGACGGAGCTTCCGGCCGACGTCGAGGTCGCCCGGGTGGTCAGTCGGAATGGCGACCTGGTCGGGCTGTTCATCGAACGCGCGACGCAGGCGGGCATGAAGGTTCACCGCGTGGCCGACCAGGCGGCCATGGTCGGCAAGATCGGCGAACTGGCCGGCGTGCAGAACGCCGCCAGTGCGCTGGTGCCGGTCGAGGGCGTGCCCTCGCGCGAGGCGGTGGTCGCCGAGCTCCAGCGACGGGGCGTCCGCCTGCTGGACCCCGACGACCGGGATGCCGCCTTCCAGGCCGACATCGGCGTGACCGGCGTGGAACGGGCGGTGGCCGAGACCGCCTCACTGAGCCTGGTCAGCGGCGGCGGCCGGCGCCGGCTGGCCAGTCTGGCGGTGCCGTGCCATATCGCGGTGGTCCTGGCCTCTCAGATCGTGGCCGACCTGATCGACTGGGCCGGGTGCCGTCCGTCGGAGATGCCGGCCAACGAGGTCCTGGTTTCCTCGCACAGCAAGACCGCCGACATCGAGATGGTGCTCGTTCCGGGCATTCACGGCCCGGGAACCCTGCACGTGGTGCTGGTGGGCTGACCCGCCGGCCGGCTGCTCATCTGGACTTCACCGCCGTCCACACCTCGTCGTAGATCCGGGTGGCCTCGCCGACGTCTTCCATGTACTCCATCTTCGCGATCACCTCGTCCGGCGGGTAGATGGCCGGGTTGGCCCGGTCCTCGGGGCTGATGTGCTCCAGGGCGGCGGCGTTGGGCGTGGCGTACTGGTTGAAGTTCGACAGCTTCGCCCCCACCTGCGGATCCAGGATGTAGTTGATGAAGGCGTGGGCCGCATCGGGGTTGGGGGCTCCGGCGGGAATGGTCATGGCATCGACCCAGATCAGCGTGCCTTCCTCCGGAATGACGTAGGCCAGCTTGTCGTCCTCGGCCACCGCCCGCATGGCGTCGCCGTTGTAGACGATGGCCAGGGTCGCATCCCCGGAGGCGACCTTGTTCTTTCCGCCGACGCCGCCCTCGAAGCCGATCGCCCTGGGGCTTTTCTTGGCGGCCAGGATCAGTTCGCCGGCGGCCCTGATCTCGGCGGGGTCGCGGGTGTTGAGCGACCTGCCCTGGAATTTCAGGGCCGCGGCGAACATGTCGCGCATCGAGTCGATGAGCACGAACGGTCCCGGCTGGGCCGACGCGTCGAACACCGCCGCCCAGCTGGGCTTGAGGTCCCTGACGCGGTCGGTGCGGTACATCAGGCCGAGTGTGCCCCACTGATAGGGGAGGCTGTAGCGGCTTCCGCGGTCGTACGCCGGGTCGGCGAAGCGCTCGGCCACGTGGACGCGGTTGGGGATCTTTTCGTGGTCCAGCGTCCGGATGAGACCGAGCTTGACCAGTCCGGGGATGGCGTGGTCGGAGACCACGACGACGTCGTACTGCCGCGATCCGCCGGCGTGCTGGAGCTTGGCGATCATTTCCTCGGTGGCCTCGTACACGTCGATGCGCACGCGGACGCCGGTCCGGGCTTCGAAGTCCCGGGGGATCTCCGGATCGATGTACTCGGACCACATGTAGACGTTGAGCTGTCCGCCGGTGGCAGTTTTCGCGCCCGCCTCGGCCGGTGCCGAAGCCGGCGGGGCGGTGTCGCTGCGGGAGCATCCGGTCAGGGCCGCGAGAGCCAGGGCTGCCGCCGGGGCGATCAGAGCGTGTCGCATGGAGTCACTCCTTGGCAAGGGTCGTCAGTCGTTCCAGTCCCAGCACCAGCAGCACGGTCGCCAGGAAGATCAGCGTGGAGAGGGCGTGAATCTCCGGCGTGACGCCGCGCCGCACCGAGGCGTAGATCAGGATCGGGAGGGTGGTCGATTCGGGGCCGGCGGTGAAGAAGCTGATCACGAAATCGTCCAGGCTCAACGTGAAGGCGAGCATCGCCCCGGCGGCGATTCCGGGCATCATCAGGGGCAGCATGACGCGGCGCAGCAGCGTCCCCGAGTCGGCATACAGATCCCGGGCGGCCTCCTCGACGGCCCGGCCGATCGTGGCCAGCCGGCTCTGCACCACCAGGGCCACGAAGGCGATCTGGAACGTGATATGGGCGATGATCATCGTCGTCATGCCCATGTTGAAGACGCCGGACACGGCCCGCAGGATGCCGAAGGCGATGACCAGGGCGACTGCGAAGATGATGTCCGGCGTGACCACCGGCAGGTAAACGGTGAAGTCCAGTGCCGCGCGCAGCCACCGCGGCCAGGGGTAGCGGCTCATGCCCACCGCCAGGGCGGTGCCCAGCACGGTGGCCACGGCGGTAGAGGCCGTCGCCAGGACGACGGTGTTCCAGGCGGCCTCCAGAACGGACCGGTCGCCCAGCAGCCGGGCGTACCAGGCGAGGGTGAAGCCCCGCCAGGCGAACCCGTGCCGCGAGGCGTTGACCGACACCACCGCCACCGCCAGCATCGGCACATAGAGCAACGCCAGGGCCGCCATGGCCGGGAGGGTCACCCACCGTGGCAGCCGCCCGCTCATGCCGTCTCCCCCGTCGCTGCCCGGCGCCGCATGGTGAAAAGGCCGGCCAGGGTCAGCAGCATCAGCCCCAGACTGACGGCCGAGCCGAAGGGCCAGTCGCGGCTGGAGCCGAACTGCTGCTGGATGAGGTTGCCGACGAGCATGTACCGCGCCCCGCCCAGCAGGTCGGGCACGACGAAGGCGCCCATCGCGGGGATGAAGGTCAGGATCACGGCCACCGTCAGCCCGGGGAGGGTCTGCGGCAGAATCGCCTGCAGGAAGACGCGGAGGCGCGAGGCGTACAGGTCCTGGGCGGCCTCGACCACCGACCAGTTCAGCCGTTCGACGCTGGTGTACAGCGGCAGCACCGCGAACGGCAGGAAGCTGCCGACCATGCCGACATAGACCGCCGCCGGGCTGGGGTACAGGGCCGACCCGGGGTCGATGAGTCCCGCGGCCGCGGCCAGGCGGGCGAGGGGAAACTGGCTGCTGAGCAGCAGCATCCAGGCGTAGGTGCGGACCACCAGGTTGGTGCAGAAGGGGATGATCACCGCCGCCAGCCACAGGTAGCGTGTGCGGCGGGGGCGGGCGGCGATGAAGAAGGCCAGCGGGTAGGCCAGCAGCAGCGACAGGACGGTGGTGACCAGCGCGACCCAGCAGCTGCGCCCGAGGATCAGCAGGTAGTCGGCCGACCACCCCAGGACGCCGAAACCCGCCAGCCGGCGGAAGTTGCCGGTCGACAGGGTCCAGACTACCTCGCCGTATGTGCCGCGGGTCGCGAAGGCGACCGCGACCATGGCCGTCAGCGGCATCACCAGAAAGACCAGCAGCCAGAGGCCCGGCGCGGCTGCCAGTGACGCCCCGCGCATCGCCAGCCGGCGCGGGGTGGTCAGTTCGCCGTACCAGATCACCAGCCTAGTCACGCAGCGCCACCAGGTGCTCGGGCCGGAGCTCAAGCCAGACGTGCCGGCCGACGTGAAGGTCCGCGGTCGGTGCCGTCCGCACCCGAAGCGGGCCGGGCTCGACGAAGAGGTCCACGTGGTCCCCGCGATAGACCACCTCGCGGACCACGCCGCCGACGGCGTTGGCCGCGGGTCGCTGGCGCCGTACCAGGATGCGCTCCGGGCGGATGGCCAGCGTGCCCTCGGTCCAGTCCGGCATCTGCCCCGGCACCAGCCGGCCCAGCGGCGTCTGCATGCAGCCGTTGTGCCGGACGGCGCCGATGAGGTTGGCCGATCCGAGAAACCCGGCCACGAACCGGCTGGCCGGCCGCTCGTAGACCTCCGCGGGCGTGCCGACCTGCTCGATGGCCCCGTCGCGCATCACGATGATGCGGTCCGAGACGGTCATGGCCTCGTCCTGGTCGTGGGTCACGAGGATGAAGGTTTTGCCCAGCCGGCGCTGCAGGCGGCGCAGCTCCAGTTGCACCTCGGCCCGCAGCTTGGCGTCCAGGGCCGACATCGGCTCGTCCAGCAGCAGCAGCTCCGGCTCGTTGACCAGTGCCCGGGCCAGGGCGACGCGCTGTTTCTGGCCACCGGAGAGCTGGTGCGGGTAGCGGGAGGCCAGCGGCTCCATCTGCAGCATGGCCAGGGCCTGGCCGACCCGCAGGTCCACCTGGTCGCAGGGGAACCGCCGGGAGCGCAGCCCGAAGGCGACGTTCTCGCGGACGTTCAGGTGGGGAAACAGGGCGTAGTTCTGGAAGACGGGGTTGATCGGTCGCTGGTTGGCCGGCAGGGCGGTGATCGTCCGCCCGCAGAGCGTGACCTCACCCTGATCGGCCCGCTCCAGGCCGGCGATGATCCGCAGCAGTGTGGTCTTGCCGCAACCGGAAGGGCCCAGCAGGGTGACGAACTCGCCGCTGGCCGCGGCGAAGGTGATGTCATGCAGCACCCGCACGGGGCCGAACGACTTGCTGATGCCGGCCACCGCCAGGTCGGGGGCGTCAGGAGCCAGACGGACCAGGCTTGACGGCTCGCGGCGGGCGGTTTCCGCCGGTCTGGGGCTCACGAGGTTTCCCAGGGCGTGAACCAGAGCGGCGGTGATCGACTGGGAAGCCGATTTCTCCAATTCCGATCGCTGTCCTTTCGCCGCGCGGGGCGGCTCCAGCCTTCGTGGCGCTCAGGCGAGACCTGCCTGTTGTCGCTTTCGGCAGATCGGGCGCTCAGCATAAGAAACCCGCCCGGCCGGTTCAAGGGCCTGGCGGCGAAATTCGCGACTCAGGGATGCTTCGCGGCGGTCTCCAGGGCCTCAGCCAGCAGCGTGCCGGTGCAGCCGGAAGGCCGGGCCACCCGCAGGATCGCGGCCACGGTCGGGGCGATGTCCCGGGGGCTTACCGGGCGGTGCACGCGGCCGGCGGGAATGCCCGGTCCGGCGATGAGGATCGGCACGTGGGCATCGTGCAGGTGGGGCGAGCCGTGCGTACCGGCGCCGCCGCCGGCCGGCGGGGCGGTGAGAATCAGCACGTGGCCGGAGCGTTGCGGGTGATAAGCGGCGGCCAGACGTCGAGCCACGGGATCATCGGGCAGGTTCCCCCGTCGCAGATCCGTGGCCGTCACCGCCAGCAGCACCTGTGGGAGTTTCATCGCCTCCTCGGCCAGAATCCGCTCGGCCTCGCCGGGCGCCGCGCCGGCCGAGGCGATCAGGGCTTCGTCCAGATACAGGTTCGGGGGGGACCAGGCGGCCAGCGGCTTGCCTTCCTTGAGTCTGAGCCGGGCACGGAGGTTCTCATTCAGCACCGAGTCCGGCCGGCCGGCGTCGCTTTGCTCCGCGCCGCGCAGCAGGCCTGCGCAGTCAGGGTTCTCCGAGCTGCCGTGGTCGGCCGAGAGGATCAGCAGCACCCGGTCCGGGCCGACGCGTGCGAACACACGGTCCAGGAGCCGGGCCAGCGTACGGTCCAGCCGCACCAGGTTGTCTTCGGCCTCCAGGCTGTTGGGGCCGAAGGCGTGCTGCACATAGTCGGTGGCGGAGAAGCTCACCGACAGCAGATCCGGCGTATCGTCGTCGCCGAGTCCCTCCCGGGCGGCCAGTTCGGCCGCGAAATCGGCGGTCAGCTCGTCCATGAAGGGGGTGTACGGCAGCACCGCGTGGTACTGCGCAGCGTCCGCCGGGAGCGGGTGGGGAAACGTGCGTCCCAGTCCGCCGGGCGGTTTCTCGCAGGCCCGGTCGTCACGATCGGCGAAAATGTAGTATTCCTGCGGGTGCAGAAGGGTCCAGGCCTGCCCGAGCCAGCGGTCAGGCGCGCCGGACCTGCCGGCCTGCTCCGCCCAATCGGGGTAGCGCTCGGCGTACCAGGCGGAGGTTACAAACCGGCCCGGCCCCTCGTCGAACCACCAGGCCTTGCCGAGCCGGCCGGCGGGGATGATCGCCGCCCGATCCTTGCCCGAGACCGCCAGGACCCTGGCTCGCCCGGCGGTGGCCAGGATCAGCTCGTCGCCGACGGTGGTAGAGGTCAGATGGGCCGGAGACCGGCCGTCCGGTGCAGGGGGTTGACCTCCGATCAGTGGGAAGCGCTCGTCCTGGACGCAGTACACCATCCGACCCAGCCGGCGGTCGAACCACTCATTGCCGGCGATGCCGTGCTGCATCGCGTTGCCGCCGGTGAACAGCACCGCATGCCCGACGCCGGTGGCGGTGTTGGCGTGGTCGAAGCGGGCATCGGTGTAGGTCAAGCCGCGTTCGGCCGGCAGCCGCAGGCCGCCGGGTTCCAAACGGTCCAGAGAGCGTTCCAGCAGGTCGGCGCGGAGCTGGTCCACGGTGATCCAGAGGACCAGACGGGGACGTTCAGCGCCAGCCGCGTGGACCGCAAGACCGGCCAGTACCGTGACTGCCATCAGGCCGGCCGACAGACGCGCACTTTTCATCTGATTACCTCTTGCAGGGGCAATCCTGTCGTTTCCCGGCAGCCGGTCGATGGCGGATTTCACAAGTCGCGCAGCCGGTGCTCCTCCAGCACTGCCTCGTCCACCTCGACACCCAGCCCCGGGCCCTCGGGCACCGGCAGGTACCCGTCAACGGGAATCAGCGGCTTCTTCAGAATGCTCAAGTCAGACAGAAACTGCGGGCCGTTGAGGGCCGCGGGGCGTTCCAGGCCGTAAGCGCCGTACAACAGCAGCGAGGCCGCCAGCGAGAGGTCCGGGTCGGTCAGTCCGCTGCCCAGCCACATCAGTCCGTGCTTGAGGCACAGCTCGATCTGCCGCCGGGCCTCGGTCAGGCCGCCGCAGCGGGCGGGTTTCATGGCCACGCCGTCCAGCAGCCCCAGGCGGATGAACTCCTCCAGCTCGACGCAGGACACGATGCCCTCGTCCATCAGGATCGGCAGGGCCTTGAGCTCCACGAGCCTGCGGTAGGCCGAGAAGCGGTTGATCCGCACCGGCTGCTCCAGTACGGCCGCCCCGGCCTCGGCCAGGCGCGGCACGGCCTCCAGGGCCGCCTGCGGCTCGTAACCGCCGTTGGCGTCGGCCCAGAGAAACCCGTCGGGAACCAGCCGGCGGACCTCCCGGCACAGGGCCACGTCGAAGTCGATGTCCGGCGCCACCTTGATGTTGAAGTGGCGGTATCCGCGGGCCCGGCCCTCCTCAATCATCGCCGGCACGTCGTCGAGCACTCGCGGGTTGAGCGTCCAGCTCATCAGGATGCGATCCCGCCCGCCCGGGCGGTTCCATCGCTGGGCGGCGGTCCGGCCCAGGAGCCGGCCGGTCAGGTCGAACAACGCCAGGTCGATGCCCGCCTTGCAGATCGGCTGGCCGGTCGAGAAGGCCGGAGCGATCCAACGGTTCATCTCGGCGGTGATGCCCTCGATGTCGAAGGGGTTTTTCCCGACCAGCACCGGGGCCAGGTGGCGGGTGATGGTGGAGTACACACTCTCGAGCGTCTCATCGCTCCACCTGGGCGTCGGCACGCTCTGGCCCCAGCCGACGGTGCCATCGGAGGCGGTGATCTTGATGACCACCGTGGCCCGGCCGACGGACCGTCCCAGGGCGTCCTCGAAGAACTTGAAGCGTCCCCGCGTGGGATAGATGAGTCCGAAGGCCTCGACCCTGTCGATGCGGACGTTCACGGGGATCTCCTCGCGGGAGGCTGCCGCAGAGCGGGCCGTCCAGGCCAGGCCGGCCAGCCCGGCGGCGTCGATCATCAGCCGGCGTCGCGTGCGGCGAATCATGGGCATTCTCCGGCAGGTCGCCCGGGCGGGTCTTCCGCTCAGGCCGCGGTGATGCTGCGGCTTGCCGGATCGTAGTTCTGCCGCCGGCCGGTCTGCTGGGCGTTGCCCACCATGATGCAGGCCACCGAGTGCTGATGGCCCCTGGTGATGTCGGCCACGGGGGCTTTCCGCGTGCGGATGCAGTCCAGCCAGTTCTCCATGTGGTGCGGCATGGGCACCGGCTCGATGGCCCGGGTCTGGACCTGCGACTGCGGGTCGCCCCCTTTGGGGCTGATGGTCCACTTGTCGCCGAAGAAGTTTCCGTCGTCGGCCTCGATGGCGCCCATCCGGCCGTAGATGCCGAAGTGCCCCCCGGCCTCATTGCCCAGGCTCATGCCCCAGCTGAGCAGGAACTCCTCGGGGTAGGTCAGCAGGGCATGGAACGTGTCGGTGATCTCCCGGCCGTCCTTCCACACGAACGTGCCCCCCAGGGCCGTGGCGGAGGCGGGGTAGCCGCAGTTGAGCATCAGATGGACACTGTCCACATAGTGGGTCATCCACAACCCCGGCAGGCCGTTGGTGAACTCGTGGTACAGGTGCCAGCGCAGCAGCAGCCTGGGGTCGAACGGGCGTTTGGGCAGGTCCATCAGGAAGGCATCCCAGTCCACGTCTTCGGCGCGGCACTGGTCGTAGTCCCGGGCCCAGCGCGGATGATTGAAGTGGACGGCGCAGTCCACCCGGCTGATCTTGCCGAGGTCCTGCGTGGCCAGCGCGCGGGCCACCCCCTGCAGGATCGGGCGGCTGCGGTGCTGGGTGCCGGCCTGGACGATCCGGCCTCCGGCGGTCGCGAGGTCCAGAGCCTGGTTGGCCAGATCCAGCTGGATGCACATCGGCTTTTCGCAGTAGACGTCCTTGCCGGCCTTCAGCGCCGCCACCAGGATCGGGCCGTGGCTGAAGTCGGGCGTGGCGATGGTCACCGCGTCGAGGTCCTTCAGGGCCAGCAGGTCCTGGTAGCGCGTGAACTGTCGCGGAGGGGAGCCGAACTCGGCGGCGACGTAATCCGCGGCCTTCTTCAGGTTGGGCCGATAGACGTCGCAGACCGCAGTGATGCGGGCGTTGAGCTTCTCGGCGAACTGGCGGATCTCCTGCAGGTGGTCGGTGCCGCGTCCGCCGACGCCGATGCAGCCGATCGAGATGGCCTCGTTGGCTCCCGGCGCGCCGCGGACGGCGGCCGCCTTCATGCTCATGATCGCGGCTCCGGCCGAGGCGGTGGCCAGGAGCTGCCGTCGGGTCCAGTGTCGAGACGTCGTGCGGAACGGGGATTTCATGTCGGTCTCCGGTTGCGGGATTCCTGCTCAAAGGCTTCATGCTAGCCGCACCCGGTGCCCTGCACAAGCCGTTCGGGATTCCTCGCGTGACGGAGCGCGGTCCTCTGGACGGGGAATAGGGACGCGACGGAGCGCGTCCCTCCAGGGGACCTGCGGCGCGACGGGGCGTGTTTCGCCTGTAGGGCCCCGCTCTGTGGGGGCCGCAGCCAATCCCGGTTGGCAGGCAGGCCTCGGTGGGGGATAATCCGTGGCGGGCCGAACGCCCTGAAAGCGAGGACCTTGTGTCGCGTGATCGACGCCCCCGGGGATTCATGACCGTGGTCGGTCCAGGGCGATGCTGCCGGGCGCGCGCCGCGACGGCCGCGTCCGTGGTGACGCTGGCGTTGTGCACCGGCTGCCCCGTGGTCAGCAATCTGCCCGCGCCGGCACCGGTGCAGCGCCTGCGCGAGCCGGAGTCCGGCCGGGATTACCGCCTCTACGTTCCGGAAGGCTACCCGGCCGACCGATCCTTTCCGCTCGTGGTGACCTGCCACGGCACCCGCCCCTTCGACACCGCCGAACTGCAGATGGAGGAGTGGAAGGGTCTGGCCCAGCAGAAGGGTTTCGTCGTGGTTGCCCCGGAGCTGATCGGCACCCGCGGCGACTTCCCCCCCGAGCCTTCCGAGCAGATCCGCCGTCAGTTTGAGGACGAGCAGGCCATCTTGGCGATTCTTCGGGCGGTCCGGGCCTCCACGCGGGTGGACCAGACGCGGGTGTTCCTCACCGGCTGGTCCGCCGGAGGCTACGCGGTCCTGTTCACCGGTCTGCGGCACCCGGAGATCTTTCGGGCGTTGTCGCTGCGGCAGACCAACTTCGACGTCCGCTATGTCGAGCCCTGCGTGCCGTTTCTGGACCGCTTCCAGGCCGTGCAGGTGATCTACGGAGATGTTGATCCGCTCAAGGAAGGGGCCATGACCTGCATCCAGTGGTTGCGGGACCGGGACCTGGAGCCTGAGGTGCTCGGCCGGGCCGGCACCCACCGGCGCGACCCGCGGCCGGTGTTCGACTTCTTCGTCCGCGTGGTCCGCCAGCGGCCCTGGATCAACGTCCGGGTCCAGGACGATCCGCAGGACCCGATGCGGGTGAGTTTCGCTTTGCGCACGTCGCTGGAGCCGGACCGTTATCTGTGGCAATTCGGTGACGGCCAGTCGTCGCCGGTGCCGGCGCCGTCTCACCGCTTTGAGCGGCCGGGGCTCTACACCGTCAGCGTTCAATTGTGGAGCGGGAGCGGCAAGAGGCACGCACGCAGTGTGCAGGTTCAGGTGCCGCGCATCCGCCTGGGGACGGCGCCGGCCACAGGCGAGGCGCCCTGAGGGGGCGAGAACCTGCCGACCATCTCAATTCGCCTGCACGGGATCACGTCGCGGCACGAGGCCGGACCGGAGATAGTGCCCCCTACGGCGGGAGCGTCGGCTTTCGAGCATGCGGACTGATGGTTTGTGCGGGCCGCGATCGGCGGTTCACCAGTAGACGGCCGGGCTCTTCTGCTGGCTGCGGGTTCCGTACCAGTGCTGCCACTTGGGGGTCGGGCGACCGTAGGAGATCGTTCCGTTGGGATCGGAGATCAACTCCCACCAGGGCATCAGCTCGACGTGGCCGTCCACAAAGCCGGCGTGGGTGCGTTGCTCGGGGATGTAGTTCTGATCCGCCCAGCTGCCCAGCGTGGTGCCGTTCTTCGGCGGGCGGAGGCCAAGGGTCCCGCGGGTCCAGTCCGCGCCGCGCAGGAAGGGCTTGCCCGAGTAGCCGCCGTGCCGGAACCGAAGCACCCAGCCCAGGTGGTCGAACGGGTAGTTGCCCAGCTTCTCGGGGAAGATGCCCGGCTTGCCGGCCTCGGCCACCAGCACCGGGTTGCCCTTGACGCCCTTGAGACCGGCGCTGGCGTTGGCCCCGAAGCTCATCCACATCAGCGGGATCTGGGCCGCGACCACGCCCTGGATGTCGATGGCGATGGTCTTGCCGTCATAGGAATACACGTCATGGCGCCAGCTGGCCGCCCCCTTGCGGATGGTGGCCGAGACCCATTTCTGCATCGGAGCCGAGGGCCTGAATTGCAGCAGCAGATCACCCTCGGGATCGTTGTAGGCATCGGTGTTGCCGGCGGCCAGGACATCGACCTGGTCCTGGATGTCGGTCGTCCAGCTGCCCGGCCCGGTCAGGTCGCGGATCGCCCGGCTGAAGACCGCGTCGCCGGTGGTCGTGCCGCGCGGCTGGCCGTTGTTGTCGAAGAGCCGGTCCTGGACCGCGGCGATCGGATAGGGATTAGGGTCGGAGGGGCAGTGGAAGACGTTGGTCTCGTTCTTGAGCTGCTTGAGCGACTTGACCGCCCAGCCGAAGTTGGTGCTCCACTCCTCCTTGCGCATCTGCTTCTCGGTTTTTTCCAGGTACATGCCCATCAGCGCCTGGCGGAGGTTGCTGGAACCGGCCGCGGCTCGCGCCGATTCGCGCGCCCGGGACAACGCCGGGACGAGGATGGCCACGAGCAGAGCGATGATGGCCACCACCACCAGGACTTCGATCAGCGTGAACGCTCTGCGGACGACGTGATCCGGCGGTGTGCGCGTGCAGACCTTCCTGGACATGATCGTTCTCCCGTGCGCCGGCTGGCCTGCGATGTAACATTCATTCGCCACCCGGCCGCGAAACGATCCGGGCGGCACCGTTCTCCGCGGGCAACGCGTCCTGCCCTCCGGGACGCCCGGTCATCCACGTCTGACAGGCATTGCATCCGGCGGGAAGTGACGCGGCCGGGCGCAGCCGGATATGACATTATTGAGTCTAAGCTTTGTATCGGTTCAAGACAACCGCCGGTTCTGCAGGATCGGTCGGCTTGCAGGGGGCCCTGCCGACAGAACCTCATGGCCGGCCGGTCGAGGTGATGTCGGCGCGGCCGCGAGGCCACGATCCGGATCAAGGGGCATGGCGGGTCAGTCCGTCAACGGCCTGAGGATCCTGTTGGCTTGAGATTTACAAATTAAACTTGAAGTTGATGATGTCGCCATCTCTGACCACGTAATTCTTGCCTTCCAGCCGGACCTTCCCGGCCGCACGGGCGGCCTTGATGTCACCGGCGGCCCGGAGGTCTTCGTAGGACACGGTTTCGGCCTTGATGAAACCCCTGGCGATATCGGTATGGATCTTGCTGGCAGCCTCGACCGCCTCGGTGCCCCGGCGGATCGGCCAGGCCCGGACCTCGTCCTCGCCGACGGTCAGGAAGGAGATCAGCCCGACGGCCTCGTAGCAGCACCTGATCAGGCGGTCGCGGGCCGGTTCGTCCACGCCCAGATCCCGGAGAAAGGCAACCCGGTCCGCCGCATCCAGTTCCGCGATCTGCTCCTCCGTTTCCGCGCACAGGGCGATGGTCGCCCGGGCATGGGGGGCCTGCAGGGGCGGCGGGGCCGCGGCCCGGTCCTCATTCACGTTAACCACCACGATCAGCGGCAGTTCGGTCACGAAGGCGTAGGAGGCCACGGCCTTGCGGTCCTCTTCACTGTGGATGGCCGCCGCCACCGGTCGGCCCGCCTCCAGCTCGGCCTGGCAGCGGAGCATGAGCTCCAGTTCGCGTTTTTCCTGCTCGTGGTGGCGGGTGGGTTTTTTGAGGGACTTCTCGAGGCGTTCGATGCGGACCGTCACCGTCTCCAGGTCGCAGAAGATCAGCTCGGTCAGCAGTTCGGCGAGGTCGGCCGCCGCATCGATGCGGCCGCGGTAGGCCGGCACGGCCGGATTGTCGAATGCCCGCACGACCGCCACCAGGGCCTCGCATTTGCGGATGGAGGGCAGCGACTTGCGGAACTCGGCCTGCAGGGTGGGGGTTTCGTGGCTGAAACCGGGAACGTCCAGGCATTCGATGGTGGCCTCGACGCGTTTCCTGGGCTTGTAGAGTTTCTCCAGCCACAGCAGCCGCTCGTCGGGCACCTTCACGACCGCCAGGTGTTCGCCCGTGGCAGGCGGGGGGGCGGTCTGGCCGGTGACCGCTCGGAAAAGGGTGGTCTTGCCGCTCTGGGGCGGACCGACGAAGGCGATGCGCATGGCGTTGGGATCCTCGGGATCGGCCCGGCCGGCGGTGATCCGCCCGGTCGCCGGCCATGAATCGGGGGCGATTCTATGCCCTGCCGGGCGGTCGTCAAACAGTTCGGCTTGTAGGCGGGAGGCCCAGTGCTCGAATCCCGGCCGGGGGGAGTCGTCCTGTTCGCCCTTGTGCCACTTGCCGATCCAAGCAATCTCATAGCCGATCCGCTGAAGCCGCCGGGGAAAGGAGGGCAGGTCCGCCGGCCGAGCCGGCCTGCACCGCTGCGCAGGCCGCAGCCGCCGCGTACAGCATTCCGACTGCCGGTCCTGCGATCGCAGGCACGGTGCGCCTCCCCGAGGCCCGGCTCACTTCAGCGGAGCACTGAAGCGGTAGGTTCCCGAGCCGACCTCGTACACCGCGGCGCCGGGTTCGGTCCGCACAAAGCGCACGCCGGGAGCCTGCACCGCCGGCCGCCCCGATTCGCTGACCCGGTCGGGCGCGGTCGTGGGCACGTGAAGCGTGGCCGTGGTGTTGACCGGCACCTGGACGTCCCAGTCGAAGGCCCCGCCTTCGCGGCGCCAGCGGCTGCGGATCTCGCCGTACATCGAGCGGTGGGTGCCGGCGGCGAAGGTCAGGTCGCCGACCGGCAGCGGCCGCATGATGATGTGCTTGAAGCCCGGGGCGGCCCGGTCGGGCCGGATCCCGGCCACCGACTCCCACAGCCACAGCGTCAGATCGCCGACCAGCATCAGGTGATTGCGCGAGTTCATCGCCGGATCGGCGGTGTCGCCGTTCCACAGTTCCCAGATGGTCGTGGCCCCCTTGTCGACCATGTAGCCCCAGCTGGGGTAGGCGGTCTGGGTGGCGATGGTGAAGGCCACGTCCGGCCGGCCGCCGGCGGTGAGCGTCCGCATCAGCCACTGCCCGCCGATCAGGCCGGTGGCCAGATGCCCGCGGTTGTCCTCCATGATGCTGCGCACCAGCGTGTTGAAGACCGCCTGCCGGTGCTCGTCGGGCACCAGGCCGAAGTACAGCGGCAGCACGCAGGAGGTCTGCGTGCCGTTGGAGTAGCGGCCGGCGGCGGCGTCCAGGAACTTGCGGTTGAAGGCCGTCCTGACCCGCTCGGCCAGAGCCTTGTGGGCCTCGGCCTCATCGGGCTTGCCCAGGACTTCGGCGAACCGGGCCGCCAGCCGCAGACAGTGGTAGAAGTACGCGCTGCCCAGCAGTTCGCCGTCGGTCCTTCGGGCCTGATCCCGGCTGTGGATCAGTTCCGGCGACTCCGGCGGCACGCACCAGTCGCCATACTGGTCGCGAGGCATGAGATCGTCCTTCATGTAGCCCTTCATGTGCTCCAGCCAGCGGCAGATCGCCGGATAATTGGCAGCCACCAGCCGGGTGTCGCCGTAATGGTCGAGGAACCAGCCCGGGATGATCACGAAGGAGGCCGGCCAGGTGACGTTGTCGGAGTAGATCCTCCAGAACGGCGGCGCCACGTCGGGGATGCTCCCGCTGTCCTCCTGGGCGTCGCGGATGTCGGTCAACCACTTGGTGAAGAACGTGGCCATGTTGAATTCGTAGCTTTCGGCCCTGGACTGGTTGGCGATGTCGCCCAACCACCCCTGGCGCTCGTCGCGCTGCGGGCAGTCGGTGGGGATGCTGCGGAGGTTGCCCCGGATGCCCCAGGTGACGTTCCGGAAGATGCGGTTGATCAGCGGGTTCGAGCAGGCGAAGGAACCCATCGATTCCACGTCCGAGTGCACCGCCCTGGCTTCCACCGTCTCCAGCGTCGGCCGACCGGGATAACCGGTCAGCTCGATGTACTGAAAGCCGTGGTAGGTGAAGCGGGGCTCATAAACCTCCACGCCCTTGCCCTTGAGGATGTACACGTCCGTGCAGCGGGCTGAACGCAGATTGGCGGTGTACAGGCGGCCTTTGTCGTCCAGGGCCTCCGCGAAGCGCAGCTGGACTCTCGTGCCGGCCGGCCCGGAGACCGTGAGGCGGGCCCAGCCGACGATGTTCTGCCCGAGATCGTAGATGTACGTGCCCGGCTCCGGCTCCGTCATCGTCACGGGCTTGAGCGTTTCGGTCACCCGGATCGGCGGGGCCATCTGAGCGCGGAGCTCCCCGCCCGGGGGATCGACGAGCCGGGCGGGCTGCCAGGCCGAATCGTCGTAGCCCGGCTCGCTCCAGCCGTCCAGCTCCATCCGGGCGTCGTACACCTCCCCGTCGTAGTCGTTGTTCTCGCGGATCGGCCCGTCGGTCGTGAGCTTCCAGCTCTCGTCGCTGACCAGCATGGAGGACGTGCCGTCGGTGTGATCGATGCGGATCTGCATCCTGACCTTGGGGAAGCCGTAGTCGGTCGTGCCCGTCGGAACACTGCTCCGCGGGGCGTAGTAGCGGCTGTTGCCCAGCCAGACGCCCACGGCGTTGCGGCCGGTCCTCAGTTGTCCGGTCACATCGTAAGTGACGTAGAAGGCCCGGCGGCTGTAGTGCGTGTAGTTCGGGTCCAGGACGTGGTCGCCGACCTTGCGGCCATTCAGATACAGCTCATAGTAGCCCAGGCCGCAGATCACCGCCGTGGCCCGCCGCACCGGTACGGGGACGTCGAACTCCTTGCGCAGATGCCTGGCCGGCAGGGCGCGATCCTCCGAAGGCGCCAGCGTCACCTGCCCCCAGGGAGCCATGCCGTACTCGCCCAGTTCCCGCGCTGCGGGCCAGTCGGAAGTGTCCGTGGCCGGCTGTTCCCAGGCGTCCACGGCCTTCTCGAGCACCTTGAACGCCCCGTCGGTGCGGACCACGATCGGCTCGCCCGATTCCGGATCGATCCGCAAGAAGCCGATCAGCCCGGCGGGGTTGGGCTCCTGCCCG
Source organism: uncultured Phycisphaerae bacterium (assembly GCA_938005315.1). Lineage (GTDB taxonomy): Bacteria > Planctomycetota > Phycisphaerae > UBA1845 > PWPN01 > CALLOB01. The sequence continues at coordinate 25,641 of CALLOB010000053.1, read as the reverse complement.
GCGTTGTTGACGTGCACCGCCAGGTGGTTGACGCCCTCCAGAATCGCACTGGTCACATCGATCTGCGTGGCCTGGTTGAAGTTGCTCCAGAGTCCGACGCTCTTGCCGTTGAGCAGGATATGGCTGGTATTGTCCCCGGCGATCACGATGAGGGCCCTGCGGACCTTCGTGCCCGGAGGCACGACGACCTCCCGTCGGAAGAACCGGTCGCCCGCCGGAGCGGCCGAGGCGCCGTCGGCGTCCGGACTCCAGATCCACCGGCAGTGCTTCAGCTCCTCCAGCAGCATCCGGGATTCCTCGCTGACGGCTCGTTCAGGCTCGTCCAGGCCGATCCAGACGCCCTTCCAGTCCTCCGGGTTCAGCAGCCCCATGCTCCAGGTCGCCGGGCGGCTCCAGGGGGAGGGCCGGCCGTCGCGGTCCCACGCCCGCACCTTCCAGTGGCAGCGGGCGTAGGACTCCAGCGGCTTGCCAGCGTACTCGACCAGGTGCGACCGGTCGGACGCCACCCTGCCGGAGTCCCACAGGTCGCCGGTGTCCGCGGCCAGCAGTTGCGGGCTGGAGGCCACCAGCACGCGATAGGCGGTCTGACGCTGCCCGCGCTCGGCCGAATCCATGATCCACGTCAGCCGCGGGGAGGTTTCATCGATGCCCTCGGGGTTGACGGTGTACTCGCAGCGCAGCTCCCGGACGATGATGCCTTGGCCGGGCACGCCGGCGCAGCCGGCCAGGGTCGAGGCGGTCACCAGAACGAGCCATTCACGGACGGCCGGCATCCGGCGAGAGAAACGCTTCATAAGACATCCTCCACGGCACTGAGTTCTCCTGAAATATGCCGTCTTGCGGGCATGACGACCCCGCCGGCCCGCGAGGCGACGTTCGGACACGTCAGGCACCCGCGAAGAGCGCCTGGCGAATACCGTCTGACCGGTCGCGCGATCGGGCGACAGGGTTCAGGACGGCTCCCAGGTGAATTCCCTGATGGTGTGCACGGGCACGACCCGCCCGTCGCCGGTCTGCTTGATCAGCACGATGTATTCGGGGTGGAACTCGATCCTCTGGACCTGCTCCTCGGTGATCGCCTTGGGGGTCTTGTCCGAAAAGAGGCATGCGCTCTTCACGCGGAAGTTGCCCTCCAGGACGAGCGTCGGCATCTTTGTCGGCTGGCCGGCCGTCTGGGCCGCGCCGGTGTTGAAGCCCGTCGCCACCACGATGGCCGCCAGCACTGTTGCCATCACCGCCGCCTTTGTTCTTTCCGACATGGCATGCTCCTCGTACGGTCGAGTTCCGCCTCGGCTCACGGGCCGCCGCGGTCATCCGTATCGGCCCGTTTACGCCGGTGTTCAGCCCCCGTCAAGTGCCCGGCACAACCGGGGGCCATCCGGTTGCACGACCAGCTCGGCCCGGGCGACCGAATCCAGCACCAGGCGGGTGTTCGGGGCGTCGTTGGTCCGGTATTTCTCCTCGGCCTCGGCGGGGCTGCAGCCGCCCCGGATGTGCCGATCGATGACCCGTTGCCGGGCGGTTTGCGGGTCGCACGTCAGGAAAAGCCGCAGATCCAGCCGATCGCCGATCCGCCGCCACGGCTCACGGTCGACCAGCAGGTAGTTGCCCTCGATCAGCAGGATGCCGGCCCGGGCATCCACCCGCAGGGCTCCAGGCCGCGGGTCGTGGATCCGGCGGTCGTAGACCGGCAGCAGGAGCTCGCCGCCGGCCCGCAGCACGTCCAGGGTTTCCACCACGGCGTCCGCGTCGAATGATTCCGGCCCGCCCTTGCGGGTCCGCAGAGGAACCGGTTGTCCACGGACGTCCAGCGTCGTTCGCCGGTCGAGCACGGCGTTGGGGTAGTGCCAGCCGTCCAGTCCGAAGACCGCCAGAAAGCCGGGCGGCAGCACGGCCTGCCCGACGACCTGCAGGAGTGCGGCGAACGTGGACTTGCCGCCGCCGGGAATGCCGGCCAGACCGGCCGTGATGCGGCGGCCGAGGGTCTGCTGCCGCCTCAACATCTCGGCCAGAAGCGGCAGAAAAACCCCGTGCAGCTGCGGCCGGTCGATCTCGGCTCGCACCTGCCGGCCGTGGATCTCCAGATCGTGGGGGCCGATGATCGCCTCGGCGGATTCCATCCAGCCCGGCGGGTACTCCGTGGCGCGGCCCCAGGACATGGCCACAGGATAGCCCCTTGCGACGGCTCGTCCAGCCACGCCCCGGGCGGGCTCGGTCCGACTCGCCCGCCTCGGACCGTCGAGGCCTGCGGAACCCGCCGCGTCGCGGGGCTGAGGGATGTTGAGGCCCCAGGTCGCCGGGGTCGGGCGTTGCGGGTCCCCGCAGGCGGTCCGGGCCGCGGCCGGAGGCGGAAGGGGCCTGTGAACCGGTTAAAAGGGCGTCGGATACCCGAAAAAACCTCTTCCCGGGGTCCGGACGGCGATATAATCGTGCTGCCGCCGGGAGTTCTTTCCTTCACCGGCACGGTCCGGGGTCGCGCATATCGTCTTGTGCCGCACGGCAGAAAGGAGTGGATCATGTCGGCTCCATCCAGAGTGCAAAGGACGGTTCGGGCCGCGGCCTTGTGGGCTTCGGCGGCGATGCCGGCGATCATCGTCGGGCAGGCCGGCGCGGCGGAGCTGCTGATCAGCAGCCAGGTCGCCCACAAGGTGCTGGAGTTCGACGCCGGCACCGGAGCCTACGTCGGGGTCTTCGCGGACAACACCAGCGGCCTGAGCGGTCCGCGGGCGATCCTGCTGGGTTCCGACGGCAACGTCTACGTGGCCAGCTACGGGACCGACAGCGTCAAGAAGTACAGCGCCACCGGCACCTACCTGGGCGACTTCGTCACCGCCGGCAGCGGCGGCCTGGACGGCCCGGACGGCATGTGCTGGGGCCCGGACGGCAATCTGTACGTCAGCAGCAACCTGAATCACCGTGTGCTGCGTTACCAGGGGCCCGGCGGGGCCTCGCCCGGGGCATTCATCGACACGTTCGTGACCGCCGGCAGCGGCGGCCTGAGCGGCCCCCGCGGGCTGGTCTTCGGCAACGACCAGTACACCGGCGGAGCCCCCGGCCCGGCCCAGGACGGCTATCCCGAGCTGCTGGTCTGCAGCTGGAACAGCGAGCAGATACTGCGGTACAACGGCCAGACCAATCCATCCCTGGCCGCCGGGGCGTTCGTCGACGTCTACGGGCAGCTGCCCGGCGGAAGCAAGCCCAATGACCTCATCTACGAGCGGCTTTACGAGGACTCCTCGCGGTACGACACGCTGCTGCTGGGCAACCTGCTGGTGTCGATGGACGGCTCCAACATCGTCGGCATCTTCAGCGGAGCTCTCTCCCGCCAGGAGCATATCAACCTCTTCGGCTTCCCGAATTACTACGAGGGCTTTTTCGGCACCGGCCTGTCCTCCCCGCGCGGCCTGGCCTGGGGCCCGGACCGCGGGACTGCCGGAACCGTCGGCAACTACGACGGATACCAGGATCTCTATATCGCCAATTACGTGCTGGACAACATCCCGGTGGCCGGCAGCGATGAGTCCAACCTTGGCGTGTTCATCACCGGCGGGCCGGCCCCCAGTCCGGGCCCGGACGGTCCGAGTTACATGCTCTTCAAGTGCGGCGACAGGCCCGCGACGCTGATCCGCAAGGTGCTCCAGAACAACGGCCTGCTGGGCACGACGATGACCGTCCGGCTCCAGGGGGACAACCTGGCGGCGCTGACCGGCGCCAGCCTCCGCAAGATGCGCCAGTGGGGCGGCATCGGGGCCGACGGCACCTACACCATCGCCGGCCAGAACCTCCGCATGGACGGCAATGACGTGCTGGTGGACTTCCCGCTGACCGCTCCCGGCGTGGAGTGCGGGCGGTACCGCGTGGTGCCGGCCGACAGCTGCGCCATCGCCGGATGGTTCCCCGACGTGGTGCTGGTCTACGCCCCCGGCTTGCAGAACACCGGTTTCGAGGAAGGCTGGGTCGCCGACCGCGAGACGCTCAACATCTGCGACAACCCCGGCGCCAACGGCAACAAGAGCCGGCCCAGGCACTGGGACATCAAACGCGTCGGCTGGCAGAACCAGCTGGATCTGAAGCGCGACGGCAATGTCTGGCATCCCTGCTCGGGCGGGACGGCCAAGGGCGCGACCGACCTGCGCTACGGCTCGATCATGTCGAACATCTCGAGCAACGACCAGATCATCGTGTACCAGACCATCGCGGCGCCGGACGTCTCGACCAGGCCGTACCGGGTCTACGTGGATGCCCGCATCGCCAGCTTCCAGCAGCTCAGCTACGGCTACATCCGCCTGGTGGACGGCGTCGACAAGGTCGGGGCGGTGATCGCCGAGACCCAGATCCCCAACACCCAGGCGCTGGATCCGGACGGGATCGTGCGCAACGCGGCCTTCACGGCCAGCGTGCCCCAGGGCTACGTATGGCAGTCCAGCCCGCCGCTGCTGACGGTGATGTTCGTGCTGCAGAACGTGGTGGGCGATGAGGAGCCGGGTTGGGGCGCGCTCAAGGCGTTCCACCTGGACAACGTGCGCAACAGCTTCCAGGTGTGCCCGAACAGCCCCTGGGCGGATGCCGACGGCGACGGAGACGTGGATTCCGACGACTTCGCGGCCGTGCAGCGCTGCCTGACGGTGGGAAACAATGACCCGATGGACCCGACCTGTCAGTGCTTCGACCGCAACGGAGACAATGAAATCGACGTGGAGAACGACCTGGTCCAGTTCGTGCTTTGCGGCACCGGGCCCGGGGCCACCACGGTCCTTCCCGGCTGCGAGTAAGCGCGGCATACCGGTTCGGCCGAACCTCGGGATGGGGCAAACACCCCCCTGCATGGTTTGGCCTGCGGCCCCCCTCCAATGGGGCCCCGGCGAGACCTGCTGGCGCTGAAGGCGGCACCGGTTGCGGGAGCTGACTCCTGCGGCCGGTGCCGCTTTCTGTTGGCCCATCGGTGTTCGCAAAGCCTTAAAAGAAAGCCACTTCCAGCACATCCAGGCTCGTGGCAAGCAAGCCGGCCGGGCTTGCCGGGTTCACTCGACAGCCGCCTCTTACCAGAATGGCTCTTTCAGGGCCGGCCAGGCCGGACCGGGAGAGCACACTCGCGGTCCGTTTCTGCCGATACTTCAAACGGGCGCCGGTCCCGAGACCAAGGCGACATGCGGGCACGCGGCTCCGCGCACGGCGGGCCGACCCGCAAAAAGCGAGGAATGACCTTGACAGGGCCCCGCGGCCGACTTAAACTGGTTCAATGGAAGAACCCACCCGCGGTGGGCCCTTTCGCGCGACAGCATTCGACATGCAGGGGGCGAACATGAACCGGCGAGGCCTCAACAGGCTGGCGGGCTTCACGCTGATTGAAGTGCTGGTCGTGGTGGCGATCATCGCGCTGCTGGTGTCGATCCTGCTGCCTTCGTTGGCGCGGGCCCGGGCCAATGCCCAGACCGTCGTGTGCCAGGGCAACGTTCGGACGCTGGCGATGGCCTTCCTGGCCTACAGCGTGGACAACCGCGGCCAGCTGCCGGGCACGCGGCGGGACCTCAACGCCGACTGGCTGGGCGGGTCCAACGGCGCGGTGCGGCGTCCGGACGGCACCTGGGATACAAGCCGGATGATCTACGGCCCCGAGGGCAACCAGGGCAAGCAGCCCGAGTGGGGCACGATTTTCAAGAAACAGATGGGCGGCATGACCGAGGCCTACACCTGCCCGGCCGACAAGGAATTCCGGGCCAACAACGCGTTTCCGCATAGCTACACCGCCAACGGCATGCTGTCGGGCGCGGAAACCTCCAAGCTGGTCGCGGCTCACTACCCGTTGCCGCTGAATCCCCCGCCGGCCGTGGGCGGGTACAACCGCAACGATCACCGGCAGAAGATCAAGAACTTCGAGGGTGTCCCGATGATCATCGAGGAGCACCCCCAGTTCTGGCTGCTCAACGAGCCGGACAGTGCCTGGTGCAACCAGGATGTCGTCGCCGACCGTCACAATCGCGGGCGGTCGGAGTGGGGCGCCGGGAACATCGGCTTCGTGGACGGGCACGCCGGCCCGGTGCGCATGCCCCCCCCGCCGGAATACGTTCCGGGCAAGGTCTATGCCCCCGGAACCATGCTGCAGGCCCGCGACATGTGCTGGCGCGTGGGCAAAAAATGGATCAGCGGGCGAAGCTGGAGTGAGGGCGGGATGTATGGGGCCATCACCCGGCTAAAGTCTGCCGCGGAGGAGGGCATCATCCACTGAAGGAGTGCTGCCCGCCGGTCCGCATTCGGGTTCCCGTCAGGGGCCTTGAGGGAAAAGCGACGGTGCGTGTGAGCGAGGAGGGATGGCCGACCAGGGGCCGTGGTGCCCGGCGGGAAGCAGGGTCGGGAGCGGTTGGGGGTCTGGCGAGGCGGCGATCGGCGGGCGTGTGATGGACGCAAGGCTGATCGCCCGGCATCCGGGTCGCGTGGGTTCATTCTGGGACATGATTAGCGATTATCGGGCGGATTGACTCGGTTTCAGGAAACGCGTGCGTCCAGAGGGATCTGAAAGGTCGGGAAAAAACCTCCAGAAAATCTTGAAGGGATCGCGGGGCGCGCGTTAATATCATCGGCTGTGTATGGCAGTGCCGTGAGGAGGATTGGGACGCTGCCACGGAGATAAGGAAGGAAGATCATTTCAAGGTTTGCCGCTTCCTTCCCGCATCGGGACGTGTGGTTCTGAAGGGCAGGTTACAAGTCGCAGCGGCGGGCGAGATGCGTTCGAGTTCCGTGTGACATCGTTGCGGCCGTTGCGCTTGCGCGGGCGCGTGACCCGCTTGGGCGCGAGGGACGATGGGTCAAACAAAGAGGTCCTTTTCAGCGAGGAGGTGGCACATGAGGAAGTTTGCAATGGTGGCGGTGCTGGCCCTGGTGACCGGGTCGGCGTATGGCGGGCTTCTGGGGCTGCCCAACGAGGTGGGCAACGGCGGTTTCGAGACCGGCACGTTCCCGCCCTGGCAGAAGACGGGTGCCGCGAACATCTTCAACAGTGGCGACTGGGGCGTTCCGGGGCTCCCGGGCAGCAACAAGTGGGCCGGCGTGGTCGTCAGCTGGGGTGGCGACTGGGGCGGCCCGATAGGCATGATCCGACAGATCGTGGACCAGAGCCAGTTCCCGGGCTGGGATCCGCTGGGCACTCAGACGGTCATCGGGCTGCAGTTCGACCGGCTGCTCAAGGCCGTGAGCGGTGATACCTGGCGCGACGTGGGCATGCGGGTCTACCTGGACTGGATGGAGGACGGCAGCTATCCGTATCCGGGCGAGCCGGAATATGTCCGCCAGCTGGTGTATGAGCAGTGGAGCCCGGGGCAGAGCGAATATCCGGGGCCGCAGGACTGGGTTCACGAGCAGATTGAAATCACCCTGCCGGCGCAGCCGCAGTTCCTCAGCGTCGAGGTCGAGTTCTACGCCCACTATGCCATGTGGTCGTTCCTCGGCATCGACAATGTCGATCTGGAGAGCTATTGCATCCCCGAGCCGGCGACCATGGGTCTGCTGATGCTGGGGCTGCCGCTGGTCCGTCGTCGTCGCTGAACGGCGATGACATGGCTTGAACGCCGAAAGGCCGGCCGTCGGAATAGCGGGCCGCTTTCAGCCGGCAGAGCGGCTGAGCAAACCGGCGGATGGACGATCGGCGGGTTCGACGGGAACACAAGAGGGACGTTCGGCTTCCGTCCGGACGTCCCTTTCTTATCGAACCACCAGGGTTGCCGGATCGGGGAGACCGCCGCGAGAGACGTTCCCGGGACAGCCAGGCCATGTTGCGGCTGGCCATGGCCGTGGGCGTATGACGGTCGCCCGGAGAGCGGAGAGCCGGTGGACCGAATGGGGCGCTGATTAGAGGCATGGTGCCTGACCACCGCCCCTGCGACCTGGAAGGAAAGGGTCATGCCCCAGACGGCGGTTCATTGGACGGCGTGCGCGATTCTGGCGTTCACGGGCGCGGCGGCCCGGGCCCAGTGGCAGACCCGGGCACCGATGCCGTATCCGGCCGGTCAGGCGGCCGTCGCCCGCGGGCTGGACGGCCGGTTCTACCTGTTCGGAGGGTGGAACAGCAACCCACCGACGGTCGGCAATACCAAGCGCCTGCAGATCTACAATCCGGCGGCGAACAGCTGGACGACCGGCGCGACCGTGCCGGTATTCTCCGTCGGCGACATGGCGGCGACGCTGCCCTCGGGGCGGATCCACCTGCTGAACAACTACTTCAAGCAGATCTACGAATACGACCCGGCGACCAACACCTGGAGCGGCCCGGTTTCGGCGCCGTGGATCAGCTACGCCGCCCGGATCATCAGGACGCCTGACGACCGTTATTTCGTGTTCGGCGGCGAACGGCCGACTTCGCTGACTTACGAGTACTTCCCGGCCACGTTCACCGCCTCGCCGCGGTCGCCGGTGCCATACTCCCCGGAAACGACATATCCCACCATCCGCTATCCGGGAGTCTTCGTCGGCGACTACGGCCGGCCGTTGGTGATCGGCGGTCTGGCCAATCAGTGGGAGGGATATGGCGCCTTTGACAACGTCGCACGATATGACCCACCTGCCGACGCCTGGCAGGAGGGTTTCGCGCCGATGCCGACGAAGCGCTTCACCTTCGCCTTCGCCCGCGGCTGGGACGGCCGGTGCTACGCGATCGGCGGCTCGAACGTTTACTTCATGCAGAACGCCCCCTACTACGACATGGTCGAAATCTACGATCCGCGGACCGATGCATGGTCGACCGGCCCGGCCCTGCCGGCGGGACGACGCGAGGCGGCCGGGGGGATCGACGAGCAGGGCGTGATCTACGTCTTCGGCGGCAGCGGCCCGCCGGACGGGCAATATCAGACGACGGTTTTCGCCCTGGACACCGGGGTGCCGAGGCCGGCAGCGGACTTCGACGGCGACGGCGACGTGGACCAGACGGACCTGGATGGTTTCGTGCTCTGCGCCACCGGGCCGGGTGCGGGGCCGCCCCCGGCCGGCTGTGGGCGGGCGGACTTCGACGACGACGGCGACGTGGACCAGACGGATTTCGGGGCTTTTCAGAGGTGTTTCAGCGGCGGGCGGCTGGCCGAGCCGGGTTGCGGGCAGTGAAGTGGGGGTGGGGGGGGGGAACCGTTGCCCCGCCATCCCGATCGGCCAAGGGTTTTTCCGCCCGGCCGGAGCCTGGTGCCGATACAATAGCGGCGGAAAACCGGGCAACGGGCCGGGGCAGGGGTCGCGGAGCAGAGCCATGATGACGAGCCGATGGCGTTGGGGCGGTTCGGTGCTGGGGGCACTACTTGCGGCGGCGGCCGGTCCGCCGGCCCGGGGGCAGGAGAGTCCGTACCTGTACGGCATCCACGACGCCGAACCGATGCCCGGTGAGTTCCTCAGCCGCCTGAACGCCGGCGGCGTCACCGGATGGGTGACGGCCACGGTGGCCATCGGGGCCGACCCCAACAACATGGGCGGGGCGGACTTCCGGGCGATCTCCAACCAGGGACACACGGTCATCTGCCGGCTGAACTACGGTTACTGCAACGTCGGCACCATCCCCCCGCCGGACCAGTACGCGGCCTTCGCCCAGCGCTGTGCCAATTTCGTGGCCAACAGCCAGGGCTGCAGCATCTGGGTGATCGCCAACGAGACGAACCTTGCCGCCGAGTGGCCACCGGTCAACGGACGGAAGGTCTATGTGTCGCCGCAGAGCTACGCCAGCTGTTTCCGGCTCTGCTACGACGCCATCAAGGCGGTGGCCCCGGGGCACAAGGTCGTGACCCAGGCCCTGGCCCCCTGGGCGGGGCCCTACGGCACGGGCACGGCCTGCGGCTTTCCCCACGACGCGATGCCGCTGAACTGGGTGACCTACCTGAATCAGATGCTCACCGCCATCCGGAACAGCACCCCGGGGCCGCACGGCACCGGTCCGGACGGCATCGCCCTGCACATCACCTCGCGCGGCTATCGCTACAGCGACATTCACTCGACGCAGAAGGTCAACGCCGGCGGGCAGATGCTGTACTTCAGCTTCTACGTGTACAAGGACTGGGTGAACCTCGGGATTCCGCAGAGCCTGTGGCACCTGCCGCTGTACGCCACGGAGTGCAACGGCAACTACTACTGGAAGGGCGGCCACCCGGAGGCACCGGCCGAGCACTATGAGCCCGGCTGGGTCCAGGAGATCTACGCCGAGATCAACCGCTGGAACACGCAGGAGGCCCCCGCGGCCGGCAAGCCGCTGTATCACTGCGTGAACCTCTACCGCTGGTGCGCCTACTGCGACCCGTGGAACATCGACGGCGGCGACAATCCCTACAAGGCACAGATCCTCTCGGACCTGGACGCCGCGGTGCAGCAGCGCTACCAGTGGCAGGGCGCCCCGACGGCCGCGTTCACGGCCGCGCCGCTGGCGGGGCCGGCGCCGCTGGCGGTGTCGTTCACCGACACCTCCACGGGTTGGGTCACGGGCTGGAACTGGTCCTTCGGCGACGGCTACGGCTCGACGCAGCGCCACCCGGTCCGTACCTATCTGAATCCCGGGGCCTACACCGTCACCCTGCAGGTCACCGGTCCGGCCGGCAGCGACGACGAGGTCCGGCCCGGCTACATCACCGTGGCCGAACCGCCGGGCTGCCTGGCCTACAGCGTGGCTCACTTCGAGGACCTGGCCGTCGGCACCGAGGCCGTGTTTCAGAAGCCGCGTTATTCGCCGACCACGCGGAGCCACCTGGCGGCGACGCCGGACGAGGCGGCGGTGACCGATCAGATACCGGCCTTCGAGGGCACGAAATGCAGCAAGATCCGCTGGGCCTGGGTGGACACGGCACCGGGCCGCTGGCTGCGGCTGACCACCGCCAACACCACGCGGCTGCCGAACCCGGCGGTGGACCTGCGGCGTCCGCTGCGGCTGCGACTGCGGCTGGACGGCGGGGCGCTGCGGATCTGTGCCGGCATCCGTGAGACAGGCGCGGACGTGCCCGTGGGCGTGAACGGCGGCACGACCGGCACGATCGAATGGGTCGGGGCCGAATCGGTGGTTTCCGGCGCCCCCCAGGGTGTACTCGTGAACGCTCAGCCGGGGGTATGGCAGACGGTGCTTGTGCCGATGAACCGGGTGACCGCGTTCACCGGCGACGGCATGCTGTCGGCCGCGAACGACAAGGGAGTGCTGGAGCACCTGGCCCTGGCCCCGGCCGGCAGCGCCGGTCCGTTCACGCTGTATGTGGACGCCATCAGCCAGCCGTGTCCCCCTCGCGGCGACTTCGACCGCGACGACGACGTGGATCTGCAGGACTTCGGGCACCTGCAGTCGTGCCTGACGGGCCTGGGCATTCCACAGCAGGATCCGGCCTGCCTGGACGCCCGGCTGGACGGCGATCTCGACGTGGACCAGACCGACGTGAGCCTGTTCCTGGAGTGTCTGAGCGGGCCGGGGCAGCCGGTTGCGCCGGCCTGTCGGCCGGAGTAGGCGGCCGCGGCCCCCATCACGGCCTGCCCGGTCGCAAGGGAAGGAGGGACTACCCGTGGCGTCGTTGCAAAGCTCGCCCGAGCAAGGCCGTCATCGTGGGGTTGCCCGACTGCCGGTCTGGTCTGTCGTTGCAGTCATCGTTGCGTCGCTCTGTGCCCCGGTTGCGGCCTGGGACTACCCGATCGTCATTCACCGCGGCAACGGGCTGGCCAACGTATTTGCCCGTCTGGAGGGCGGGCAGACTGCCAGGATCGCCTACATCGGCGGGAGCGTCACGCAGGCGACCGGGTGGCGCGACCTGGTCACCGCGTGGTTCCAGGGCCGATACCCCGGGCGGATCACCGAGATCAACGCCGGCTGGAGCGGCACGGGCAGCCTGATCGGGGCCATGCGCTTCGCCCGCGACGTGCTGGCCGGGCAGCCCGACCTGGTGTTCATCGAGTTCGCGATCAACGACCTGCCGGAGGACCCGCTGGCGTTCGTGGAGCGCAACAGCGAGGGGATGGTGCGCCAGGCCTGGGCCGCCGGCGCCCGCACCGACGTCTGCTTCATCGAGACGATCGCCTGGTACAGCGAGGGTCCGTACCTGTCCGGCTACTACCCGACGCCCGTCCAGGCCCACTACAACGTCTGCGACCATTACGGCTGCCCGAGCGTGAATGTCGGCTGGGCGCTGTACGAGGTCGTGCTGGCCGGCACGCCGTGGACGAGTCTGGCCCCGGACCGGGTGCATCCCAACGCCGCGGGATCGCAGATCTACGCCGACGCGGTGATCGGCTACCTGGAGTCCGAGCGGCTCCGGGCCGGCGCCGCCGCCGACCACGTCCTGCCGGCGGCGCGGACCGATTTTCCGGTCATGGGCGGTGCGATCACCGAACTGGCCGATCTGAGCCCCCTTCCGCCCGGATGGTCGCTGCGCACCAACGAGTTCGGCGTGTCGCGGTTCATTCAGACCTCGACCCCCGGAGCGACGGCGACCGTGCCGTTCAGCGGCCCGGCGGCGGCCTGCAAGATCATCCTGGCGCCCGACGGCGGCGGCATATCCTTCTCCATCGACGGCGGGGCTTACGTCTCGGGCAACGTGCCCATCGGCGCCGGCCCGGCGTTATGGGCGTTCCCGGTCGCCAAGATGCTGGCTGACGGCCCGCATCAGCTGGTGCTGCGCGCGGACAGCGGCGTGGTGCGGCTGATCAACGTGGAGGCGGCGGTCAGCGGCCCGGGCTGCGGCCTGGAACCGGATGATTCGAACCTCGCGCGACAGGCCACCGCGTCGGCCGACACGAGCTACGGCCCGGGGTGGGGTCCGGACAAGGCCATCGACGGCCTGACCGGCACCAAGTGGACCAGCACCGGGGCCGCGGCCCACCATTGGCTTGCGCTGGACCTGGGCCGGCCGGCGGCGGTTCGGCTGTTCATCGTCCGGCACGCCGGGGCGGGCGGCGAACCGGCCTACTACAACACCACCGCCTACCGCATCGAGTCGGCCGAAAGCCTCGCGGGTCCCTGGACGGTGCTCGTCGAGGGCCTCAATCCCTCGCAGGCGGCCGTGACCAGCCACTGCCTGACCGATCCGCCGGTTACGCGCTTCGTGCGGCTCTACATCACCGATGCGGGCATCGACGACTATGCCCGGATCCCCGAGTTCGAGGTCTGGGGCCGGGCGGCGCGCTGCCCGATGGATTTCGACCTCGATCATGACGTGGACCAGGCCGACTTCGGCCACATTCAGGCATGTCTTACCGGCACGGGCCTCGCGCAGAACGATCCGGATTGCCGGGATGCCCGTCTGGACGGCGATGCGGATGTCGACGGGGCGGACCTGGCCGTCTTCCTGAACTGCTTCAGCGGACCGGGGCAGCCGATCGCCCTGCCGTGTTTCTATTGAGCCGGCAGGCAATCAAGCCCGGGGGGTGCGTGACAGCTTGGGCGGGGCTGTTTGCGACCTTCGGAGGGACGCGCTCCGTGGCGTCCGTCTCCGGCTGGGCGGCGGACCGTCGGTTGCCCGCTGGCGGCCTTTTTCGCGCCGGTTTTCGCATCCCCGACGGAGCGGGGCCCTCCATTCGCTCCGTCCCAGGCCGATGGAACCTTTCCCGGTCGTCACGGCGCTGTGGATTGCCGCCGAAACTGCCACGGACCCATCCCCGGGCGATGCCCGCCGACAAGGCCTGACGGCGGCACCGGGACTCACCGCCGGGTCATTTTCTGGCGTCCAGCGTGCGCTCGATCAGCGACTTGCGCCAGTGGCGGACCTGACCCTGGCGAAGGACGATGTCCAGATGGAGTCCCAGGGCCGGCAGCAGCGTGCCGACCAGGGCCGCCCACACGGCCACCGCGCCGCAGAGCGTGGCCGGGAGGTTCGTGCCGCCAGGGCTGCCGGGGGCCGAGCGGCTGAGCCCCACCCACAGGGCGGTGAACACGACTGCCAGGCCCCAGAATACCAGCGCGACCTGCACGAAGGCGTGGAACGCCTTCCAGGCGGTGGCGTTGCCGGCCCGCACGGCGAAGATGTCCAGGATGCCGTTGAACCGCAGCAGGTGGTACCTCGACCGGCCGTGGAGCCGGGGCGCGTGCGGGATGGGCACCTCGGCGATACGGAAGCCGGCCTGGGCGGCGATGGCCGGGATCAGACGGTGGGCGTCGCCGCGAAGTTCCAGACGGCGATAGACGCTGCGGCGCATGGCCTTGAATCCGCAGTTGATGTCGTGGAGCCGGCAGCCCAGAAGCCAGTGCACCAGCAGGTTGTACGCCCGGGAGACCAGACGCTTGGCGGGCCGGTCGCATCGCCGGGTGCGCCAGCCGTTGACCAGGTCGTAGCCCTCGTCGAGCTTGTCCAGCAGGACGGGGATGGCTTCCGGCAGGTCCTGCAGGTCGGCGTCCATGGTGACGGCCACGTCGCCGCGGGCGGCATCGAAGCCGTGCATCAGGGCCATGGACTTGCCGAGGTTGGAGGCGTGGCGGATGACCACGACCTCGGGGTGCTCGGCGTGCAGGGCCTCCAGCACGGCGAAGCTGCCGTCGGTGCTGCCGTCGTCGATCACGATGAATTCGAAGGGCTGGTCGGGGGGAATGACCGCCCGGGTTCGCTCGAACAGCTCGCGGAGCGTCTCCTGCTCGTTGAGGCTGGGGACGATGATGCTCAGGAGTTCGTATCGCGGCATTCGGGCGGTCTTTCCGGCCTGGCCGACACCTGGCGTTCCGGGCGGTCGCCGAGTGGCACGAAGCCGCCGCGGCGGAACCGGTCCATGCGGGCCCGTCTGACGGGCCCCGGCGGCCGCGGGCATCTTAGGGCAACCGGGCGGCCTCCACAAACGCCGGTCAGGGGTTCGCGGCCCCCCCGCCACGGTCCGGCGGCCGGGTCACGCGGGCGACGGCGCGGTTGGCCAGGGCGCCGAGGATGCCCAGCACCACCACCGCGCTGACGATGCTGACGACCAGTTGAGCCACGCTGCGGCCCTGCCGCAGGTTCAGCTCGGTCATGTCCGCGCCGATCTTCACCGCCACCATCGTGCGCGGGGCGATGCCCAGGAGCGTACCGGCCAGGTAGGTCGGCCACGGCACGCGGGTGGAGGCCAGCACCAGGTTGGTGATCGCGAAGGGTGAGTTCGGCGGGGCCCGCAGCAGCGTGACGATGGCCAGAGTCTTCAGCGGCCCGCCGCCGATCAGCGCGTCACAGACCGCCTTCCACTTGGGCTGTTCCTCGATGATCCGCACGACACGCTCGCCGGAGGCCCGGCGGGCGACGGCGTAGCCGATCAGGCATGCGCCGGCGATGCCGGCCAGGGCGGCGGCCGATCCCCTGAGCATCCCGAAGGCGAAACCCGCCAGCACCGACTGGGCATAGGTCGGCAGGAGGGCCAGCCCGGCGGCGATGGCGAAACCGGCGACGTAGAGCAGCAGCCCCCCGTCTCCGGCGGAACGCAGCCACTGGCCGGACCACTTCATCGTGCCCAGCAGCACGAAGCCGCCCAGACCCGGCAGGCTGGCAGCCAACACGGCCAGCGGTCCCACCGGTCCCAGGCGTCGCCAGATTTCGCCCAGGTTGGGTGCGGCTTTCGGCGACGGGCTGGAAGGGGCGTCAGGCACGGGCAGAAGACTAGGGGCAGGCCACTGCAGGGTCAAATCGCGGCTTCGTGCAAGGTCGGGGGCGATCGGCTATACCGTTCCGGAGGTACGATGATGGGTGTTCGCTACCTCGGCGTCGATCTGGGAACCCGGCGGATCGGGCTGGCACTGGCCGAGCCGGAAGGGGGGCTGGTTTCGCCGCTGAAGGTGCTGACGGCCCCGGGACGGATCGACCAGGTGGCCAGGTTGCTGCTGGACGCGGCCCGGGACTATGCGGCCGAGGAGATCGTCATCGGCCTGCCGCTGAACATGGACGGCAGCGAGGGACCCCAGGCCAGGCTTGCCCGGTCGGTGGCCGAGGCGGTTCGGAGGCTGGGCGGACTCATGGTTCACCTGCACGACGAGCGGCTGACCTCGCACGCCGCCGACGGGCGGCTGGCCGGACGGGGCCTGACCCGCAAGCGGAAAAAGGCCCGCCAGGACGCGGTGGCCGCGCAGGTCATGCTGGAATCGTTCGTCGCGGCCCGGCGATCGCGAACCGTGCCGGCGGACGGCGCGTGAACAGCGGCGGTCCGATGGGGGGTTTGGCGGGTCGGGCGGCCGGCGGCTATGATCGCCGCGCGGCGGGTCGGGCGGCCGGCCCGGGAAGCCGGTGACGAGGGATCGCGGCGGCATGGAATGGTTCGTAGATTTCAGGTGGGCGCGGATCGTGCTGTTGCTGCTGTCGGCGGTGACGTCGGCTTGCGGAGGCTGCCGTTGCGGCCGGGAGCCCGCGCCGGACGAGACCGAGATCGATGTGAAGGACATCGTCGCCAGGCAGCCGGACGTGGATCGGCCGCGGGTGGATTTCCCGACGAGTCTGCAATCGGATGATCCGACCCTCAACGAGTTCATCCGCCGGGCTCTGGGGATCTGCGAGCGCGGGGACTACGACGGTTTCCGCCAGCTTTTCAGCATTCACACCACGCCGACCAGCCAGAAGGACTTCGAGCGGGTCTGGCTCAGCGTGCAGGAGATCACGGTGGCCGGGGTTTACGCGGCGAGGGGTTCGCCGGACATCTTTTTCGTGCATGCCATCGTGCGTTACCGCGAGCCCGACCGCAAGGGTCGGCTGACACGCGACGCGGCGCTGGCCGTGTTCAAGGAGAACGGGCACTGGCGGATAGGCCCGGCGCCGACGGGCATCATCCGCAAAATGCGAGCCGCGGCCGCGCAGGTTTCGTCGGGCGAGGTTCCCGGCGGTCTTCCATCGGTGTCCTCCCAGGTCGCCGACGAGATGCCGGATGCCGAGGACGAGGCTGATCCGGGGGACGACCCGTAAGCAGGCCGGGGACGGAGGCTTGCGTCTGGTCGGGTCCCACGGTGTATAAGTGCTTGGGTTGCAGCGGGCGCCTTTGAGTTGCAACGCTTCGGTAAGCATGAAGTGATGGATGTTTCCGACACACCCCCGGTGGTTGGCGACCAGAGGGTGCCCATGCGGCGACGGTCTGAGGCCCTGGAGCCTGTCTGCCGCAGCCGCCTCAGCGGCGGGGGTTGGCGTGTGCCATTGAGCCTGGGCAGGGATCGGGAATCGCAGTGGCGGCGGCTGGCGGTGGCTTTGTGCCTGACAATGGGGTTTTCCGCGGCCGCTCAACCGCCTGCTGGAGGCGGTTCAGGGGATCTTGCGGGCGAGCCCTCGGTGGTGCGGGCGACGCTGCGTTCGAACACGCCGGTGGTGCAGGTCGGGGCCCCGATCTGGGTAGAGTTCGGGTTGCAGAACCTCACGGACCGCGAGCTGACCCTGCGGGTGCCGGAGGCTTCGACCGACGAAAGCGGCGAACCGGCGATGGGCCTGCCGCTGGGGCACGTGTTCAGCGGGCGGGGTTTCTCGGCGGTCACGATCGAGGACAGCTACGGCGAACGGTTCGACAGCCAGACCGGCCTGCGGCCCAAGGGCGCGATCCCGGCGATCCGGCTGGCCCCGCGGGGCGGGGTGACGCTCGAGGTGGACCTGACGCGGCATTACGAGTCGCTGCAGCGACCGGGCAAGTACAAGCTGACCTGGAGGCCTTACGGCGGAGCGCTGGTTTCCGAGCCGCTGGCGCTGACGGTGCTGGCCGAGCGGCAGGCGGTCATCCTCACCGACTTCGGCAAGATGACCATCCGCTTCTACTACGATAAGGCCCCGGCGCACGTGCAGAACTTCATCGAGCTGGTCGAGCAGCGGTTTTACGATAACCTCACGTTCCATCGCGTGATCCCCGGCGGGCTGATCCAGGGCGGCGACCCGCGCGGGGACGGCCACGGCATCCGCAAGGACGGTAAGCGGCTCAAGGCCGAGTTCAGCAACATCCCCTTTGAGCTGGGCACGGTGGGCATGGCCCGGTCGCCGCGCGACCCGGACTCGGCCAGCTGTCAGTTCTTCATCTGCCTGGGCCGGCAGCCCTCTTTCGACGGCCAGCAGACGGCCTTCGGCTACCTGGTCGGCGATGAATCCTTCCAGACGCTCAGCAAGCTTGCGGCCGTGCCGACCGGTGAGAAGGATCGCCCCCGCCAGCCGTTGTTCATCCGCACAATCTCGCTGGAAAACGTTCCCCCGCGCGACCGCCCGGCGGTCAAGGCCAGGGCTCCGGTTTCACCGCCCCCGGCCACCCGTCCGGCGACCCGGGACCTGTCCGGAACGCAACCGGCCAGCGAGCCGGCCTCATGATCGGACTGGTTGCTCCGTTTCAGTCCCGGCTCGACCGGCCGGGCCGGGTGGTTGAACTGGGCCGTCTCTTGCAGGACAATCCGGGTTGACGCCGATCGTTTTGAGGGCCGGGTCCCATGCAGTGGGGGCTGCGGCCAACGGGTCAGGACCGAGAGGTAGCAGCCCAGCCGCTGTCGCCAGGTGCCGTGGTCAACCTGGCCCTCAATTCGATCGGCGGTTCTTTCCCTGCCGGACCGGGGACACGCCAGGGGTCGGCCGTCACGGAACAGACGTGCCCGGGCGTGCGGAGGCGAGCCCGGCGGGGCGAAGGAGACGGGCGGGAATCCCGATGGCCTATACGGTTCTGGCGAGGAAGTACCGGAGTTGGACGTTCGACGAGCTGGTCGGGCAGGAGGCGGTGGCCCGGACGCTCAAGAACGCAATCCTCAGCGGCCGCCTGCACCACGGCTACCTGTTCTGCGGCACGCGCGGGGTGGGCAAGACCTCGGCGGCCCGGGTGCTGGCCCGGTCGCTCAACTGCCTGTCGGCCGAAGGCCCCACTATCGACCCCTGCCGCAGGTGCGAGTCCTGCACGGCGATCGCCGAGGGGCAGGACGTCGACGTCATCGAGATCGACGCGGCCAGCAATACCGGCGTGGACAACATCCGCGAGCTGCGGAGCAACACCGTCTACCGGCCTGCGCGGGCCCGGTTCAAGATCTACATCATCGACGAGGTGCACATGCTCAGCACGGGCGCGTTTAACGCCCTGCTGAAGACGCTCGAGGAGCCGCCGGCGCACGTCAAGTTCATCATGGCCACCACCGAGCCGCAGAAGGTGCCGGCCACGATCCAGAGCCGCTGTCTGCGTTTCGACTTCCGCAGCATCGGGGCCGACCGGATCGCGGCCCACCTGGCGTGGATCGTGGGGCAGGAGGGCGTTCAGGCCGACGAACGGGCCCTGCGGCGGGTGGCGCGTCTGGCCAACGGCTCGATGCGCGACGCGTTGTCGCTGCTGGACCAGCTGATGTCGATCGGGGGCGAGCGGATCACGCCGGAACTGATCGAGGACATCCTGCCTTCGCCGCACGACGAGCTGCTGACGCGGATGATCGGGTGCATGGCCGACCGCGACGCGGCCGGGGCCCTGGCGACGCTGGATGAATGCCTCAACGGCGGTCACAGCCTCGAGCGGCTGGCCGAGCTGCTGGCCGATCAGGTCCGCACGCTGATGATTCTGAAGATCTGCGGCCCGGACAGCGGGCTGGTGGATCTGCCGGCCGGCGGCGTTGCGGCCCTGAACGAGCTGGCCGGGCGGTTCGACGCCGAGGCGTATGTTTACATGATCGCGGTGCTGGAGGAGTTGCGCCGGACGGTGCGGTCCAGCTCGCTGGGACGGGCGGTGGCCGAGGCGGCACTGGTGCGGCTGTGCAGCGACGTGACCTATGCTTCCGTGCGCCGGCTGCTGGAGGGTCTGGGCGAGGCGGGAACCGCGCCGGGAGCAACGCCGTCTCCGGTCTCCGCGGCCGGGCCCGGTCGCAGCGCGGCTTCACCCGCTGCGCGCGGCGGCGGGCAGCATGGGGAGGCCCGTCCGGAGGCTCCTCCGGAGGCGCGCTCAGCGCCGTGCGCGGCTGCGGCGCCGCCGGTGCCGGCCGAGGCGTCGCGCCCGCGCGCGGCCAGCGGGCCGTTTCGTCCCGCCGTGCGTCCGCCGGAATCGAACGACGAGCCCGCGCCGGGCGGGCGGCCCAGGTCGGCGGCCTCGCCGCGCGGGGGGCCGTCGGCGGCCGACCTCAAGGCTGCGGCCTCCGAGCCGGTGGTCCGGGAGGCTCTGGACCTGTTCGAGGGTACGCTGGTCAACGTGGAGCGGCCGGCGCCGCCGCATCCGGATAAGCCGCCGGCGTGAGCGAAGGGGACGGGCCGCCGGATCGCGCGGCATGTTACGGGGAGGGCATCGATGATCGGCCATCTCGGCAACCTGGCGGGTCTGCTCAAGCAGGCCAGGTCGTTCCAGGACAATCTGCAGAAGATGCAGGAAACGCTCGCCCGTCACCGCTTCGAAGGTCAGGCCGGCGCAGGGCTGGTGACCGCGGAGGTGGACGGCAAGGGCGAGCTGGTACGGATCCGCATCGATCCCAAGGCGGCCGGGGACGTCGAGCTGCTGGAGGACCTAGTGGTGGCGGCGGTGTCGGCGGCCACGAAGAAGGCTCATGAGGCGGCCCGCGCGGCGGTGGCGGAGATGACCGGAGGTCTGAACATTCCGGGGCTCGGCGAACTGCTGGGCAAGTGAACGGTGTCCGACGGGGTGTGCCCATGACCGAACCCCTGCCCGGGATGCCGGAGCCGCTGGCCCGGCTGATGGGCGAACTGCAGCGTCTGCCGGGCGTGGGTCCGCGCAGCGCCGAGCGGATCGCGTTTCACCTGCTGCGGGCTCCGGCTCAGGAGGCCTTGGCTCTGGCGGAGGCGATCCGGACGGTCAAGGAGCAGCTGCGTCATTGTTCCCGCTGCTACAACCTCAGCGACGGGGAGCTGTGTTCGATCTGCGGCGATCCTCGCCGGGATCAGGGGCTGATCGTCGTAGTGGAGCAGCCGCGGGATGTGATGCTGCTGGAGCAGACCGGGCTGATCCGGGGGGTGTACCACGTGCTAATGGGGCGGATTTCGCCGCTGGAGCGTGTCGGCCCGGAGGATCTGACCATCGAGGCGTTGCTGACCCGTGTGCGGGCCGGCGGGGTCCGGGAAGTGCTGCTGGCGACCAATCCGACGATGGAGGGAGACGGCACGGCGCTGCACATCCATGCCCTGCTGGCCGGCACGGGGGTCGCGGTTTCGCGGCTGGCGCGGGGCCTGGCGGTCGGATCGCAGGTCGAGTACGCGACCCGGGCGATGCTGGAAGCGGCCATATCCGGGCGTACCCTCATGTCCTGAAAGAGGTTGCGAGCCTTCGGACCGCCGGTGTCCGATGTCCGACGCCCGCGCGCCGACCGTGTGCCAGGCCCCGGCGCGGGGCTGCGGGGGCATCCAACGGCTGGAGGCAGAGGTTTTGTCTGCGCGGCGGGCCGGCATCAGGTATAATGCATCCAGAAGGAGTCTGACGGTCGTGTCGGGACGTGGAATTCCATGTCGCACCTGATGTCTCAAACGCTGTCGCTGGGTCTCAGGCAGGAGCAGCGGCTCACTCCGCAGCTGATCCAGTCGATGAACATCCTCCAGCTGCCGCTGTTGGCCCTGGAGGCCAAGGTGCGCGAGGAGCTGGAGCGCAATCCGGCTCTCGAGGAGATCGAACCGGAAGGGGCCGAACCCGTCGAGGCCTCGGAAGGGGACGACCTTCCGTCGGCGGCGGATCTGGGGGCGGCGGCCGAGACGCTGCATGAGGCCGAGGGGTTCTCGCGGCTGGAGCGGCTGTCGCGGGAGTACGGCTTCGACGACAGCGATCAGTCCTTCGGACGATCGCGGGCCGGGGACGGCGAGCGCGACGCCAAGATGGACGCGATGGCCAACACGGCCAGCCGTCCGGAGTCGCTGAACGAGTTCCTTCTGAGGCAGTGGTCGCTGCTGGAACTGGATCCGGCGGTGCGGGCCGCCGGCGAGCTGATCATCAATCACATCGAGGAAGACGGCTACCTGCGTACGCCCCTGGAGGAGATCAGCCAGCAGCAGCATCCCCCGGTTCCGATGGAGCGGCTGCTCGAGGCTCTCAGCTGGGTGCAGACGCTGGACCCGGCCGGTGTTGGGGCCCGCGATCTGCGGGAGTGCCTGTTGATCCAGCTCGACGAGCTGGAGGGCGATCATGAGCTGGAGCGGACGCTGGTCAAGCACCACCTGACGGACATCGAGAAGAACCGCTACCCGGCGATCTGCAAGGCCACCGGTCGGACCATGGAGCAGGTCAAGGAGGCGGTGCAGGCGTTGCGGCGGCTGCATCCGCGCCCCGGCTCGCTGGTGGCGAACCGCGAGGTGCCCCGGGTGGCGCCCGACGTGATCGTGGAGTACGACCGGGAGGGGGAGGGGTACACGGTGCGGCTGGCACGCGGCAACAGCCCGCGGTTGCGGATCTCCGAGACCTACCAGCGGATGCTGAAGGATCAGCGGCAGGACAAGGAGGCCCGGGAATTCATCCGGCGGAACCTGGAGTCGGCCGGCGCGCTCATCGACGCCATCGCCTACCGCCGCAACCGCCTGCTGGAGGTGGCCCGCGAGGTCGTCGAGCGGCAGAAGGGCTTCCTGGAGAACGGTCCGGCGGGCCTGCAGGTACTGCGGATGAGTGAGCTGGCCGAGCGTCTGGGTTGCGACCCCTCGACGATCAGCCGGACGGTGGCCGACAAGTACATCCAGACTCCGCGGGGGATCTTTCCGCTTCGCAGCTTCTTCACCGGTGGCACCGAGACCAGCGACGGCCGGAGCACCAGCTGGGACAGCGTCAAGGCCCGGGTCAAGGAGATCGTGGACGCCGAGGACAAGAGCGACCCGCTCTCCGACGATGTCATCGCCGCCAGGCTGCAGGCCGAGGGGCTGGACGTGTCGCGGCGCACGATCGCCAAGTACCGTCAGCAGATGCACATCCCGCCCGCCCGGCAGCGGCGGGCCTTCTGACCCGCCGACCCGGCATCGACTCGGACGATTTGACGCTGGCGGTGCCCAGCGGCGGCAGGGGCGCGTGACGCTCAGGCGATCTCTACCTCCATCGCCTGGTCGACTTCAACGACTGCAGGCGGCACGAACGAGATCTCCAGGCGGCGTCCGTCCAGCCGCCATTCGGCCTGAAGCCGTCGTCCGGCGAGCGTGACGGCCACGGAGGCGACGGGCCGGCTCTCTTCGACTTCCAGGTCCAGGCGGGCAAGCCGTAGGCGTCCCCAGTGCAGTTCGATCCTGGCGGTCTGTCGGCCGTCGGACCGCTTCTGGCCGAAGCTGCCCCAGCCCTCGGCCGTGGTGAAGGCCGCCTTGAAGCGTTCGGGCGAGATTCGTGGGGCGAAGGCCAGCCGTCCGGCGGGCCCGTGATACTCAAAGCCCGACAGAGCCAGCAGGATCCCCCAGGAGGCCAGGGACCGGGCGTAGTGGTCGCCGCACTCGACCTCGTTGAAGGGGTTGTGGCGGGAGGGGTGATAGCGGTCGTGGATCGCGCGGCAGATCGCCAGGCCTTCGGTGACCATGCCTTCCCAGATCATGTGCCCGGCGACCTGGTATTCGGTTCCGGTCCAGACCTCGTTCTGGTAGAGCACGCCGTCGGCCAGGTGCTCGCCGCGGGGCCATGTGCAGTTGAACAGCCCGGCGTCGCCGGGGGCCAGGAACCACCGCGAGGGGGGATGGGCCTTGTTGTGCGGACCGACATCCGGGGCCCAGTTGTACGTCCAGATGGATCGCAGGGCGGTACGCGTGTGCTCGGGGGGGTAGATCTCGCCGAGGCCGACCTGGCGGGCCCAGCCGGCGCCGATGAGCTGGTCGGAGAGGCAGCCGTCGGCGTACTGGTGTTTGGGATGCCGCGCCAGATCGACCTGCTGGATGAAGTACGCACTGTTCCAGAGCTGCTCGACCGAGAGCCTGCGGCCGCGGTCGAAGACTTCCTCGAGTCGCCGGGCGAACGTCTCGTCGCCGGCCTCCAGGGCCATCGCCCGTCCGGCACGCAGGGCCGCCAGGTACAGCGATCCGACGAAGGTGTTGGGGCCCTCGAAGTTGATGTCGAAGGTGTTGTGCTGGCGGCCCTCCATCAGGCCGTTGTCGTCGCCGTCCTGGGCGAGCAGATATTCAATGGCCAGACGGATCCTGGGCCAGTTGCGGCGGAGGAAGCCGTCGTCTGCGGACATCAGGTGTTCACGCCAGCTCTTGAGTATGGTGCCGGCCTGGCCGTCGGCGGCGTACCATCCGTTGCGCTGGCCGCGGAAGCCCACCAGTCCGTCGCCGTGAAAGGCCTCGTCGAAGTCCTGCATCTCGCGCACGCTGCGCTCCAGGGCGGGAAACAGCCTGGCCAGGGCCTGGGCGTAGTTCCAGACGTGCGTGCAGGTGCCTTCACAGCAGAAGACGCCTTCCCAGCCCCAGAACCGGCCATTGGCCCACCACTCGGCGGTGCCGGTGGCCAGGTTGGCGACGGTCGAGTGCAGCCGGTCGAGCAGCCAGAAGGGAAGGGTGCTGTCGTAGTAGGTGTCGCGCCATCGGCGGGTCTGGCCGGCCAGCCGCGGCCGGTGGTCAAGCACGTATCGGGCTGCGGAGCGGGCGTCCACGAAACGTCGGGCATAGGCCTGTCCCACGCGACGGCCCAGCGTGACGCGGTTGGGGAAGTGCCAGGCCAGGACAAAGGCGTGGGTGACGGACGTTCCCGGCCCGATTTCGACCGGCGCGGTGGCCGCAGCCACGGCGTAGCGGCGGCCGAGGGGCGCGCTCACGTCATCCTCGGCGGTCAACGGCGGATCGGTCGGGCCGAGATCGGCCAGCAGCCCGGCGGTCTCGGCGGTTGACCGCATCCGGCCCTCCCAGGCCAGGCACATGGTGCCGATGTCGCCCTGCTCGCCCAGCGGGCCTTCGACTCCGGCGCGGGCGGTGTCGGACAGTTCGATATGATCGACGTTGAT
Source organism: uncultured Phycisphaerae bacterium (assembly GCA_938005315.1). Classification (GTDB taxonomy): domain Bacteria; phylum Planctomycetota; class Phycisphaerae; order UBA1845; family PWPN01; genus CALLOB01. Next base: position 908 of record CALLOB010000053.1, on the reverse strand, counting down.
GTGTCCCCAGGGGCCGGTGCGGCGATCGACGATCCGGATGCGGGCCTGGCGGCCGGTCCAGCGGGTCAGCCCCCAGCTCCGCCAGGCGAGTTCCTCGCTGCCCCGGCCGGTTTCGCTGCGCACCACCTGGTCGTCGATCAGCAGATCCACGCAGGCCTCGCCGGGGTGGTTGCCGCCGCCGATCTTGAAGTTGAGGAAGCGGCGGTTGATCTCGAACGGCGGCGATGTCAGGGTCCCGGTGAGGTCGTCATTGCCCTGCCAGGTGTTGACCAGGCCGCGGCCTTCGTAACCGGACAGGGCGTTCTGCTCGGGAAAGCCCCCCTGTGCCGGTCCGGAACCCAGGGCCGGTCCCTCGGCCGTCCAGTCGCCGTAGGAGTCGCCCTCGAAGTCCGCCAGCACGATCGGGGGGCGGGGCGGGGCGACGTCCTGTTCAGGTCGTTCCTCGACGGCGTGAAGGATGAAGCTGCGGTCGCCGTCCGTCGTCCGCCGGGAGCGTCGCAGTCCGCGATCCTCGAAGAACTCGCCGCTGTGCAGGCCGACGGCGTTCTCCAGCCAGGTCAGGATCCCGACGTGGAGCGGCCGGTCGGAGGTGTTGGTCAGCTCCAGCTCGAAAAGGGTGACCGGCAGGCCGGAATCCTCGGCGTTCAGGGGGATGAATGGCGAGAAGGCCTCCATCCGGACGCGGACCGGGCAGTCGGGGTGGGCGTAGTCGACCCGGCCGATGGGGTACTCGCCGCGGAACCGGGCCTCGGGGAAGCCCTCCATGCTCAGCCGGCGGACCTGCCTGCGTCCTTCGGTTTCGATGACCAGGGCGAAACCCTGGGCGACCGGCTTCTCGGGGACGCGGTGCCCGTAGCTGCGGTCTCCGTAGCCGGTGAAGTGCTGGCGGTTGAAGATCTGCCAGCACC
>CALLOB010000052.1 GCA_938005315.1 uncultured Phycisphaerae bacterium | reverse complement strand
GCTCACCCTCGACGCTCACCCCCCTGGCGTGGGCGGCGTCCACCACCTGCCGGGTCACCTTGACGTTGTACTCATAAGTGGCCGGCGTCTTGCCGTCCTCCATCAGCGAGCCGTCCATCATCACCGAGGTGAAGCCCTGCTCGATGGCGCTGAAGCAGGTTTGCGGCGAGTTGCCGTGGTCCTGGTGCATGGCGATGGGGATCTTGGGGTACAACTCCGCCGCGGCCAGCATCAGGTGCCGCAGGTAGGTGTCGTTGGTGTACTCGCGGGCTCCGCGGGAGGCCTGCACGATGACCGGCGAGTTGGTCTCCTCGGCGGCCATCATGATCGCCTGGATCTGCTCCATGTTATTGACGTTGAACGCCGCCACGCCGTAGCCGTTCTCGGCGGCGTGATCGAGCAGAATGCGCATCGGGACCAATGGCATGGTGATCAATCTCCTTATGGGCCAATGACTAAGCGTCGCCGGCCCATCGGGGGCCGGTGTTTGAGGCCGCAAGTGTACCATCACCGGCCCGCCTTTGCACGCCCCCCGGGGGCCTGTGTCCGGCGCACGCTTTCTCCCGGGGCGTCCGGGCCGCCGGAAGGGTACTATACTCGGTTGTCTTCAGTACTCGGTTGTCTTCAGTCGCCTGGACGGTTTCAGGGGCTATCCAGCGGCCTCGAGGGCCCCGGCGGGGCACTGAAACGCATGACTGCATCCAGTGAACGCCTGTCCACGGCCCCGCATTCCGGTCCCCAGGCCTCCGGGCCCCGGGCGGCGGGCCTGTTGCGGGTCGACCCGGGGGTGGGCCTCGCGACGGGGTCAGGCGCCGGGATTCCCGAAGAACGGCCGTCCTCCGCCCGCCCGGGCCGTCCGGACAACCCGCCCGGCAGGAGTTACCGCTACTATGACCTGATCATGGCCGCCTTTGTGGCCGTGCTGTTGTGTTCCAACCTGATCGGACCGGGCAAGGTCTGCATGGTGCTGGGCGTGAGCTTCGGAGCCGGCAACCTGTTCTTCCCCATCAGCTACATCTTTGGCGATGTGCTCACCGAGGTCTACGGCTACGCCCGGACCCGAAAAGTCATCTGGGCGGGTTTCGCGGCCCTGGCCTTTGCGGCCGTCATGGGGCTGGTCGTCGTGCACATGCCCGCCGACCCGGCCGAGCCGTTCAACAGACGCATTCAACCGGCCCTGGAGCTGATCTTCGGCAACACCTGGCGGATCGTGGTGGCCTCCATGCTGGGCTACTGGGCCGGTGATTTCGCGAACTCCTACGTCATGGCCCGCATGAAGGTGCTGACCCGCGGCCGCTGGCTGTGGACGCGGACCATCTCCTCCACCGCCGTCGGTCAGGCGGTCGACAGCATGATTTTCTATCCTCTGGCCTTCCTGGGTCTCTGGAGCGCCGGCACCATCGCCGGGGTGATCGTTTTCAACTGCCTGTTCAAGATGGCCGTCGAGGCGGCCTTCACGCCGGTGACATACGCGGTCGTCGGGTGGCTGAAAAGGGTCGAAAACGAGGACTTCTACGACGTGGACACCGACTTCAACCCCTTCTCGCTGAGAGACGCCTGACCGGTCGTCGGACCCGCCGGCCTGGAGCGACGCGCTGTGTCGCGTCCCGGATTCGCCGTTCTGGAGGGACGCGCTGTGTCGCGTCCCGGATTCGCCGTTCTGGAGGGACGCGCTCCGTCGCGTCCGCGGTCACGGGTTGTCTCGGATCCGTTATTCGTGGCGTCCATCATTTGCGGCCCGTCCATCATTCGCGGCCCCGACGGAGCGGGGCCCAGGATAAGCGGCCCCGAGGAAACGGGATCCTTCAGACTCCGATGGGCCGGAAAAAGCTCTTTCGTTCCGATGGAGCCAGTCGCGGCCGCCTGGCTTGTCACCGACCCGGGAGAGGGTTCGGTTGCAGTCCCGCTTGCATCGGACCCGAGGCACGCCTATCTTCTGAGCCTCTTGGCGGTTTTCCGGCGTTCCCCGGTCAACCGGGACGGGGACCACGGCTCCTGTTAAGGGTGCGGCCGTGCCGGGCAGCCATGTTGCGTGCCGGACAGCCATGTTGGACGAACTGAACCGAGATCTGGATGCGGCCTCGGCGGAGGCCGACCGGTTGATCGCCGAAGCTGCCGGTCTGGACGAGCTTCGCCGGGCCGAGAGCCGTCTGACCGGCAAGACCGGCGCGCTGGGCCGGCTGCTGGCCGGCATCGGCCGGCTGCCGGCCGAACAGCGTGGACCGGCGGGCAAGGCGATCAATGCCCGCAAGACCGAGATCCTCGCCCGTTTCGCCGAGGCCCGGGCCCGGCTGGAGGCCGCCGGTGCCGGGAAGGCCGCTCCCGGCGAGCAGACCTTCGATCCGTCCCTCCCCGGCGCGGTCATACCCCGCGGAAGCGTGCACCCGGTGACCGCGGTGCAGTGGGAGGTCGAGGAGATCATGGCCCGGCTGGGCTTCGTGGTCGTCGGCGGGCCGGAGCTGGAGACCGACTACTACAACTTCGAGGCCCTGAACATACCGGCCATGCATCCGGCCCGGGACATGCAGGACACGTTCTGGCTGACCGACAAGCTGCTCCTGCGGACGCACACATCGCCCTGTCAGATCCGGGCGATGGAGCGGCTCGGTCCGCCGCTGCGGGTGATCGCTCCGGGGCGGGTGTTCCGCTACGAGACCGAGGACGCATCACACGCCAACACCTTCCACCAGCTGGAGGGGCTGCTGATCGACCGCAACATCTCGATCGCCAACCTCATCGCGGTGATGAAGCTGATTCTCGCGGAAGTGTTCCGCCGCGAGGTCAAAGTGCGGCTGCGGCCGGGATTTTTCCCCTTCGTCGAGCCGGGCTTCGAGCTGGACATGCAATGCGGCATCTGCGGCGGGGGCGGCTGCCCGACGTGCAAGCGCAGCGGCTGGGTCGAGATTCTGCCGTGCGGCATGGTTCATCCCAACGTGCTTCGCGCCGGCGGCATCGATCCGCACGCCTACACCGGTTTCGCCTTCGGGATGGGTCTGACGCGGCTGGCGATGATGCGCTACGGCGTTCGCGACATTCGCGGGCTCAACAGCGGCGACCTGCGGGCGGTCGTGCCTCCCGAGCGGCGCCGCGGGTTTGCGATCGTGGAGAAATGAACCGCGCCCCGGCTGGCGTCCGTCCGGCCGGTCGCAAGGCAGCGTCGGATCCCAGGGCATGCTGATCTCACTCAACTGGATTCGCGATTTCGTGGACCTGCCTGCGGACCTGGACCCGCGGGAGCTGGCCGAGCGTTTCACCGTCACCACCGCCGAGGTCGAGGGCGTCGAGCACGTGACCTGTGCCGCCGGAGGGCTGATCGCGGCGGGGATCGAGACCGTCGAGCCGTGCCCCGGCACCGCGGACCTGTTCACCGCCCGGCTGGATGTGGGCGGCCGGCATGCGGTCAGCGTGACCCAGGCGGCGGGGCTGCGGCCCGGTGACCGGGTGGTTTACGCGCCGCCGGGAGCGATCCTGCCGGGTACCGGCGAGATCGGCCAGCGCGTCGTGGCCGGAGTTTCCAGCGTCGGCACGATCGTCGCCGGCGAAGCCCTGGGGCTGGCGGCCGTGGGCCAGCGGTCAGTCCGGCTCCCCCCGGACACCCTTCCCGGTTCGGCGATCGACCTGTCGGTGCTGGACGACTGGATCATCGAGGTGGACAACAAGTCCATCACCCACCGCCCGGACCTCTGGGGGCACTACGGCATCGCCCGCGAGATGGCGGCGATCTGGTCCCGGCCGCTGAAACCCTATCCGGTCGTTCCGGTGGAGGATCTGGACTCGCCGGACCTGCCGGTCGTGGACATCACCATCGACGACCCGGCGCTTTGCCCCCGGTACAGCGCCCTGCGTTTGGCCGGCGTGCGGCCGCAGCCGTCGCCGTGGTGGATGCAGGTCCGGCTGGCTCACGTGGGGCTGCGGCCGATCGACCTGCTGGTCGATCTGACCAACTACATCATGGTCGAGCTGGGCCAGCCCATGCACGCCTTCGACGCCGCGGGCATCGACCGCATCGAAGTGGCGACGGCCTCGCCCGGCGAGAGGTTCCGCACCCTCGACGGCGTCGAGCGGGTCATGCCCCCCGGGGCCCTGATGATCCAGTGCCGCCGGCGCTCGGTCGCGCTGGCCGGCATCATGGGCGGGGCGGACACCGAGATCACCGCCGCGACCACCGAGCTTCTGCTGGAAAGCGCCAATTTCGAGCCGGCCACCATCCGGCGCTGCGCCGCCGCCCTGGGGCATCGCACCGAGGCCAGCGCCCGCTTCGAGAAATCGCAGGATCCGCACAACACCCTCACCGCCATTCAGCGCTTCGTGCACTTGGCGGGCCGGGAGCTGCCTGACATGCGGCCGACCAGTCGGCTGTCGGATTGCTTTCCGCAGCCGCCTGCTCCGCGGACCGTCATGGTCGATCCGGCATTCCTGGGGCGCACCATCGGCCGGCCGGTGCCGGTAGAGGAGATCACCGCCATCCTGGAGCCCCTGGGCTTCCAGGTGCGCCGCAACGGCGACCGTCTGGAGGTGCAGGTGCCCAGCTGGCGGGCGACCAAGGACGTCACCATCGAGGCGGACGTGATCGAGGAGGTCGCCCGGTTCGTCGGCTACGGCTCGATCGAGCCGACGCTGCCGGAGGTGACCGTCCGCTACGCTCAACCGGACCCGCTGGGTCGACTGGAGCGGCGGACGCTCCAGCTCCTCTGCGGCGGGATGGGTTACGCCGAGGTGCATCGCTACGTCTGGTTCGACGGGGACTGGCTGGGCGTCCTGGGCTACGACCCGGGCCCGACGTTGAAGCTGCGCAACCCGGCCGCGGCATCCATGGACCGTCTGCGGACCACGCTGGTGCCGGGCCTGCTGGCCTGCGCGGATTTGAACCGCCACGCCTTCGACCGCTTCGAGCTCGTGGAGATCGGCAGCGCGTTTCCCCCGGGCCAGACGGATGATCCGACGCGCATCGAGCGGCGGCGGCTGGGGCTGCTGCTGGTGGCGCCTGGCCGCAAGGCGGCTCAGGAGGACGCCCTGCTGCTGCGGCTCAAGACCGACCTGGAAACCTGGGCGATGCAGACGCTGCAGGCCCGCCTGCGATTCGCGCCTGCGGCGGCCTGTGCCCCCTGGGAGCATCCGGCCAAGACGGCCGTGGTCCGTTGCGGGCAGGTCGATCTGGGGCGGTTGACCGCCGTTCCCGCGGCGCTCAAGCGGCGGATCACCGAACACCTGGCGGCCTGGTCGATCGTGACGGCCGAGATCGACCTTTCCGTGGTGGTGGGGCTGCCCGTCGAGGTGCGGCCGCTGCCGCCGCTGCCGGAGCATCCGCGGACCGAGGTCGACTTCTCCGTGCTGGTGGACGCGGCGGTGCGGTACGCGGACATTGAGCGGACTCTGGCCGGCTACGACCACCCGCTGCTGCGGCGGCTGGCCTTCGCGGACAGCTACGAAGGCGGCTCGGTGCCCGCCGGAAAGCGCAGTTTTACGTTCCGCGCCGTGGCCGGCGATCCCACGCGCACCCTGACCGAGCAGGACATCCAGGGGTTCCGGGAGGATTTCATCGCCTTTCTGGCCCGTCATGGTCTGTCGTTGCGGACCTGAGCGTCGATCGCCGTCGGGAGGTTGCCGGGATGGACACCGCGATCCGCCGATTTCTCGCCCGCGGCATCAGGCGGTCGGCGGTGGTCTGTGCCCTGTCGGCCACGCTGCCGGCCGGTGTCGCCCGGGCCCAGAGCTTCCCCCCTCGGGTGATTCACGCGGACACCCGCTGGGAGGGCACGATCCACATCGATCGAGATGTGGCGATCATGGCCGCCGTCGTCGAGGTGGCTCCGGGGACCACCATTCGTTTCACCGGCGGTCCCGCGACCGGGGAGGGGCCTTCGATCCTGCTGAACAGTCCGGCGGTCGCCGCGGCGACGGCTGAATCGGCGCGGCTGCTGTTGCAGGGCACCCCGCAGCAGCCCATCGTCGTGGAGACGCCGGCCGGGTACCCGCCCGGGGCGATCTCCGCCGGGTCGGACACGGCCGCCTCGATCGTCGCCCGGCATGTGATCTTCCGCCGCCTGGGTGCTCCCCGGGGCCGGGATCGGGCCCGGCCTGCGGTCTTCGTTCAGCTGGCCTCGCCGACCAACGATCTGTGGCTGAACGAGTGCCGCTTCGAGGAATGCGGACCGGTTCATGCCGAGATCATCGGGCCGGCCGCCAGCGTCGAGATCAGCCGTTGCACTTTCCGGCGTACGGTCGGCGACCGGTGGCTGGTTCTCGTCGGCACCGGCACCGGCGTGAAGGTCGTGGCCGACAACATCGCCGATGCGGGCCTGCTGGTGCAGTGTCCGCAGGTGCTGCTGACCGGCAACGTGCTGACCGGTGAAACGGCCTCCATGGCCGTGGGCGGCGAGGGCTTTGAGGGCCTTGCGATCCGCGGCAACTATGTTCATTGCACGACGGCCGAGGACCGCGGCCGCTACGCCGTGCGGTGCGCCGCGCCCGGCGCGGTGCTCGAGAACAACGTGCTGATCGGCGGAACCTATGTGGTGGAGACCGCCCCCGCGCGGGTGACCGGCAACGTGCTGATCGGCCGCGGGGGGCTCGTGGGCCGGTTCGATCTGCCGGGACTGCAGACCGGACTGGGCGAGGTCCGGACCACCACGCACCATCTGATCGCCGAACTCCCCGCGCAGGGGGTGATCCGCGACAACCTGTTCCTCGGACCGGCTTATGCGGCGCTGGTCGTGACCGCGGGCGTACGGAGTCTGGAGGTCGGCAACAACCTCTTCGACGGGTGGGGCGAGGCCCGCTGGGCCGTTCGGATGCTCCGGGCGGAGTCGGCTTCGGCGGTAAGCTTTGTCGGCAACGCCTGCGGCGGGTACCGCGAGGGCTGTGTGGCCGTGGGGGCGGCGGACGCGCGCCGGGCGAATCGCGCCGACGGGCCGGCGGAGGCCGGGTCCGCGGACCGGCCCGCAGGCTTCATGCCGCTGACCGGCGTCCAGCCCGCCGCGACCCGGTTCGCCCTGAGCGCGGAAGACCGTCTCCTGACGCGAGCGACCACCGTCGAGCAGGTCCGTCGCGCGTGGATGGAGTGCTATCGGCGGGCTCCGTGAAGCGGCCGTCGGCCGGCTGTTACCGGCCGGGTCGGTTGCCCGGACGCCGGCGGAGCCGCGACATGAAGCTTTCGGGCCTGACGGCCTTTCTTCCCTGCCGCAACGAGGAGGCCAACGTGGAGCGGACCGCCCTGGCCGCCTTGGAGGCCTGCCGGGCGGTGGCCGACGATGTCGAGGTGATCATCGTCGACGATGCCAGCACCGACCGCACCGCGGCCATCGCGGACCGCCTGGCGAGTGAGCACCCGCAGATCCGGGTGGTGCACAACGCCGTCAGTCGGGGTTACGGCGGCGCCCTGCGGAGCGGTTTTGCCGCGGCGACGCGGGCGTGGGTGTTCTATACCGACGGTGACGGTCAATTCGACCTTGCCGAACTGCCCGGCCTGGTGTCGCTGCTCGACCGGTACGACATCGTCAGCGCGTTTCGGCTGAACCGCTGCGAGTCGTGGCGACGGCGGCTCAGCGGCCGGGCGTGGACGGGGTTGTGCAACCTGCTTCTGGGCACGCGTCTGAGGGACATCGACTGCGCTTTCAAGATCTACCCCCGGCGGCTCTTCGACGAGATCCAGCTGCACAGCGAAGGGGCGCTGATCGACGCCGAGGTGCTGGCCAAGGCCGCCCGTCGCGGGTACCGTATCGGCCAGATCGGCGTGCGCCACTACCCGCGGTCGGCGGGCCGTTCCACCGGAGGCAGCCTTCGCGTCGTGGTGAAGGCCTTCGTGGAGCTGTTCAGGCTGCGTCGCGATATTGTCTCGGGGGCCTCGCGTTGCCAGGAGTCGGTTGCCGATCGGTTGTGATCTGTCTGTTCGCGGCGGCGATTCCGGCCGGCTGCGCTCCGGGGCCCGAGGCCGCGGGCGACCTTCGGTTGCCGGCTCTGGCGTCGCTGGAGCGTCCGGTGGAGGGCCCTGATCCGCGCTGGCGCACGTGGCAGCCGGTGCGGGGGCGGATGACCGACTCCACGGCCCGCAGACACCTGCCGCCGGAAGCCGAGCCTCGCGGGATTCTCACCGACGAGTTCGAATCCGCCAGCGATCACGAGGTGCCCGGATGGGAAATCGCCGGCGGGGTGATGCTGCGGCCGGTTTCCCTCGAGGGGCGCAACGGCATTGAACTGACCGCCCCGGCTACCGTGCCGGAGATCTGCGGTATCGAGCGACGGATCGAGGCCTCGGCGGTTCGCGGCCGCGATGTGCGCATTGAGCTGGCTCTCTCGGTGCGTTCCGCCCGTCGCGCGGCGGCCTTGAAGGGGGTGCGTATCGCGGTGATCGGGCGCGATGCCGCAGGGCGCAGCCAGAACCTCGATCTGCCTCTGACCGCGGACATCAGTCCGGGCTGGGAAACGGCGGCCTGGTGGATCCGCGTCGCGCCGGAGGTCGAGTCGCTGGCGTTGCGCGTCCTGACGGCCCGTCCCGGGGCGATCATCACCCTGGATCGCGTGGCCGTGCTGGCCTGGCCGGACGCTCCCGCGCCGCTCGGGATACAGGCCGAGCAGTCCCCGGCCGCCACCGGTTCGGCAGCCACCCGCCCCGCTCCGGTCGTCAACCTGATTCCGGACGGCGATTTCGAGACCGGACACCGGAGCTTCCTGGCCTGCGGGCTGCGCCGCTGGCCCGGCGGGGAAGAGTACGCCGTCCCGTTGCGATGGTCGCTGGACGGCGAAGCGGCCGTCGGGCGCACGGCCCTGCGCTTCGAGCTCGACCGCCAGACCGCTCGGGTGGGTTTCGGGCCACTGCGGCTGGACGCCGTGCCCGGGGCGGAACGCCTGCATCTGGCCTTTCAGGCCCGTGCGGATCGCCCCTGCCGCGGTACGGCCACGCTTCGGACCCCGGACCGCGTGCTGGGCCGCGGGACTTTCGAGGTCGGGCCCGGCTGGCAGCAGTTCACCCATGCGTTTGAAACCGGCGGGTCCGGCCGGGAAGCGGAGGCTGCCGAACTGCTGATCGACATGAGCGAGGAGGCTCCCCAGGCCGAGGATTCGCCCACCACCTGCTGGCTGGACGCCGTTTCGCTGACCGACGCCCCGCCGACGGAGCGACCTGTCCGGCCGGCTGGACCGCGGGTTGGGCTGATCATGCCCGAGGTCCGGCCCACGGATCTCTGCAGCCTTCTGGCCGAGGATGCCGAGGCGACGTTCGGTCTGCGGGTCGTTGCCCCCGCCGAGGCGTCTCCCGGCCGAGCCTTGCGCCTGGCCGTGGACATGCTGGATGCGTTCGACCGCGTTGTCTGGACCAAGACCGTCGATGTCGTGACCGGCTCCGACGGCCTGTTCGTCGATGAGATCCGCCTCCGCATGCCCCGGGGCTACTTCCGGCTGCTGGCCACGCTCTGGTCGGGCGAACCGGGGCAGTCACGGATGCTTTCCCAAGCCTGCGGCGCGGTGGGGGTGATCGCGGCCAACGACCCCGTGCCATCGCGGAACCGCTTCGGGCTGATCGTCGAAGGGCCTCTGATTTCGATGCGGACCACCCACCTGGGGGCCGGCTGGGTGCGCGCCGATCTGGTGCCGGCGCGCCTGCAGGTGGTACCGGGGAAGTGGGATTTCGGACTCTGGGCGGGCCCCGGTGGACTGCTGGCGATGTGCGAACAGGCCCAGGTCGAAGTGGTGGCGGCGTTGACGCTGCCTCCCGGCGACCGGGAACGGCGCGGGCTGGTTCAGCAGTGGCTGGGCTCCAACACGATCGAGCCGATAGGGTTGGTGGTAGCCGAGCCCGTACAGGCCGCGGCGGAATCCGCCGCCTTTCTGGGCTGGGTCGCCGAGCTGCTGGCCGCCCGATCGCCGTCCACACGGCTTGTCCGCGACATCTCCGGCTTCGAGGGTCTGCCCGTGCTGACGGCCATGGAGAGCACCCGCGGGGCGGGGCTGGCCGCGGGAGTGGCCTTCGCGTCCGATCCGCTGCCGGAGTCCGCTGAGCCGGTGCTGGAGGCGATCGGCGCGCGTGCCGCCGGCGCCGAGATCTGGGACCTGGCCGTCCCGGTCGAGCTGGAGGATGCCGCCCGGCCGTTGTGGCCGGGACCGGAAACGCTGCGTCCGGTTGGCGGTGGGAGCATGCTGCAACTGCTGGCGGCCCCGTCGGATCCGGTTCTTTCGGCCTCCAGAATGGTGCGGGCGATGGTGATCCGCGTCCTGGCCGGCGCCAGCATGTGTTGCTGCAACGCGGCCCTTCTGGCTCCGCCCCGGTCGGTGTTCGAGCACAACCGCCGGCGGCTTCATGAGGCCGATCTTTCGCCGCGGCCGGCTACGGTGGCCTTCGACGTCATGACTTCGCTGCTCAACGGCGCCCGCTGCCTGCGGTGGGTCGAGCAGCGCGGCGGATCACGGGTCGTGTGTTTCGCGCGGCCTGACGGCTCGGGTGTGGCGGTGTGCTGGCGGCCCTTCGGCAGCCAGCCGACTACCCTGTCGTTCGCCGGTCTGCCCGCGGGCACCCGGCTGCTGGATTGCACCGGAAACCCCGAGCCCACGGTGACCGCCGAGGAACGGCTGATCGTCGAGGTCAACGAGCAGGTCCGTTACCTGGTATCCGGGCCCGGCGACGCCGAGGCCATGGCCCGGGCGATGGACAGTATCCTGCTGCTTTACGAGCCTTTGCCGACCCAGCCGGCCCGTTGACGCCGAACCGCCGCGCGTTATTATGCCTCCGGCGGTTCGCCGGCGGTCTGGCGATCGTTGCCGAGGCCCCTGCTGGACCGGCAAGGAGACGGACATGAAGAGCCTGATGACAGCTCTGATCGCGGCGGTGCTGCTTGTGGCACTCACCCCTGGATGCGAGGACAAGACCAAAAAGGCCGAGCCGCTGATTCAAGCCCCGCCGCAGGAGCCGATGCCGGACTTCCCGGAGGACCAGGTGCCCCCGCCCGAGCCGCAGCCGGTCGCCCAGGCCCCTGCGCCCCGGCCGCAGAGCACCGCCGAGGCCGGTCCCACGGACAGCTCCGTCGATGAGCCGGCTCCGCGGGCCGCCGCCAACCCCAAGGCCAAGGCCAAACCCAAGGAGAGCTACGCCCCGGCCGCCAAGGCGTCGCGTACCCACGTGGTGGCCAAGGGGGACACCCTCCAGAAGATTTCGAAGAAGTACTACGGGACGACCAAGAACTGGAAGAAGATCTACGAGGCCAACCGCAAGACGCTCAAGGGCGGCCCCGACGAACTTGTGGTCGGGACGAAACTGATCATCCCGTGAAGCGGTGAACGCCGCGCACCTGCCAGGCAGCGCACCACCGGCCGCCCAGCGGCCCTCGCCGCTGGACAAGCCCGCCCAGTACCTTCGCGGGGTCGGTCCGCACCGGGCCAAGTCCCTGGCGGCCATGGGGCTGACCACCGTCGGCGATTTGATCGAGCACTTTCCCTTCCGCCATGAGGTGGAGCCGCCCCCGCAGGCCATCGACACGCTGGTGCTCGACGAACCGGCGACGGTCATCGCCGAGGTCCAGTCTGTGCGGCTCCAGGGTCCCATGCGTCGGCCTGCCGTGCGGGCGACGCTCCGCGACGCCACCGGCCGGATGAGCGCCGTGTGGTTCAACGCCCCACACATGGCCGACCGCCTGCGGACCGGCGGGCTGGTCAGGCTCTTCGGCAGGGTCACCGAGCACAACCAGTTCGCCGAGATGGTCAACCCCCGCGTGCAGCGGCTGGACGGCGACGGGCGAGAACCGCCCACGGCGGCCCGGCTGGTGCCGGTCTACCCGGCCACCGGGAAGCTGCCCTCGCGTCAGGTCGCCGTCATCGTGGAAGCCGCGCTGCGCGAGGCGGATGGTGCGATCGTCGAGACCCTTCCGCCGGCCTTGCTGGCCCGGCGGAAGCTCCTCGGGCGCCGCGAGGCCCTGCTCTGCATGCATCATCCGCCCTCGCTGGAGGCGGTTCCCGAGGCCCGGCGGCGGCTGGCCTACGAGGAACTGCTGCTCATGCAGCTGGCCATCGCCCTGGCGCGACGATGGACGGCCACGAACGCCCGGGCGCCGATCCTGGCCAACTCGCCCTGTATCGACGAGCGCATCCGCAGGCGGTTTCCCTTCCGCCTGACGGCCGCCCAGAACCGCGTGATCGCCGAGATCACCGCCGACATGGCCCGCGAACGTCCCATGACCAGGCTGTTGCAGGGCGATGTCGGCAGCGGCAAGACGGTGGTCGCACTCTACGCCGCCCTGGTCGCGGTCGCCAACCGCCGGCAGTGCGCCATCCTCGCACCCACCGAAGTCCTGGCCGCCCAGCACTTCAACGGCATCAACCGTTACCTGGAGGGCAGCCGCGTCCGTCGCTGCCTGCTGGGAGGTCGGGGACCCCGGACCGGCCGGGCGCGTCTCCTCGAGGCGATCGCCGAAGGGGCCATGGACCTGGTCGTCGGAACCCAGGCCCTGCTGGAGGAGAAGGTGCGCTTTGGGGCTCTGGGGCTGGTGATCGTCGATGAGCAGCACAAGTTCGGCGTCTCCCAGCGGGCGACCCTGCGCTCCAAGCCGCGCGCCTCGGGCGGCTCCCCGGCCGCCTTCGTCCCGCACTACCTGGTGATGACCGCCACGCCGATCCCGCGCACGCTCTCGATGACCATCTTCGGGGACCTGGACGTGTCGGTGATCGACGAGCTGCCCCCGGGGCGCAGCCGCGTCGTCACCGCCCTGGTGCGGCCGCCGGAGGAGGCCCGCGCATGGCTGGAGGTGCGGCGGCGGATCGCCCGCGGCGAGCAGGCCTACATCGTCTATCCGCTGGTCGAGGAGTCCGACGCCGTCGATCTCAAGGCCGCGGTCCAGGAGGTCGAGCGGGTGGGCCGCACGCTGCTTCCGGGGGCCCGGGTCGGCCTGCTGCACGGGCGGATGAAGAACGAGGAAAAGCAGGAGGTCATGAGCCGTTTCGTCGCCGGGCAACTGGACGTGCTCGTGGCCACCACGGTGATCGAGGTCGGCGTCGATGTTCCCAACGCGACGGTCATGGCCATCCAGCACGCCGAGCGTTACGGGCTGTCGGCCCTGCACCAGCTCCGCGGACGGGTCGGCCGGGGGTCCAGGCCGGGCCTGTGCCTGCTTTTCGCCGGCGGCGGGGGGGAGGCGGCCGCCCGGCGGCTCGACGTGTTGTGCCGGACCTGCGACGGATTCCGCATCGCCGAGGAGGATCTGCGGATCCGTGGCCCCGGGGAGCTGCTGGGAACCCGCCAGCACGGCTGGCCGGAGTTCCGCGTGGCCAACCTCGTCGAGGACGTGGAGCTTCTCACCGCCGCCCGCGACGACGCCGCCCGGCTCGTGGCCGCCGATCCCCGGCTGGCCGCCCCCGAGCACGCCGGGCTCCGGGCCGAGCTGCGCCGCCGCTTCCGCGAGAAGGTGGCGTTCATCGATGTCGCCTGATACATTGACCGGCACCGGCCCCGGCGGCGGTCGCGGCGGCCGGGTGCCGTTTCAGAGGGGGCCGACAGCCGGACGCGCGGAGCATGCCATGCAGGGTCTTGACCAACTCAAATACGACGCCGACGGCCTGATTCCGGCCATCGTTCAGGACGCCGACACCGGCGAAGTCCTCATGATGGCCTATATGAATAAGACCAGCCTGGCCGAGTCGATCCGCACCGGCAGAACGCACTTCTGGTCGCGCTCGCGCCGCAAGTACTGGATGAAGGGCGAATCCAGCGGGCATGTCCAGGAGATTCGCGAGATTCTCGTGGATTGCGATGCCGACACCCTGCTGATCAGGGCCAAGCAACACGGCGCCGCCTGCCACGAAGGTTACAAGACCTGTTTTTTCCGTGCCTATGACGCCGCTGAAGGGCAGTGGCAGACTCAGGGAACGCGTCTGTTCGACCCGCAGCAGGTTTACGGCAGCAAGTGACGGACGCGCCCGGACGGCGGTCTGGTCGGGGCCCCGGACGGGCGCCAGTACGACCGGCCGGGAGCACGGATTCGCGGCCATGACCCCGAGACCCGATCGGATCGGTCGGCCGGCACGATGGACCTGGGCCCTGGCCTTTCTCGCCGGAGCCTGCGGGCTGGCTCTGGCTTACGGCTTCCGCGAGCCGCCGTTCCCCGACGCCGGCGCGTGGGTCCGCCGGCTGCTTCTGGGCGCCGCCGCCGGCTTCGTGGTCTCGCGCCTGCTTCTCTTTCTTCCGCCCTCGGCGGCTGGCTCGAGCATCCGCCGCCGGGCGCTGGATTTCATCGTCATCGCCGCTGCTGCGGCCGCATGGATCGTGCGGCCGTCGGGGGAACCGTTCATTCTCGCGCTGGTTTCGGCGTATGTCATCGCCACCGGCCTGGAGGCCGTGGCGGCTGCCGGCCTGCGCACGTTGTCCAACGGCCTGGCCGATGGGCGAATCCGGCCGGCGATGCTGACCGTGGTCGCCGGACTGACCGCCGCCGCCGTGCTCGGCGCCGGGCTGCTGGCCCTGCCGGTCAGCCGCCAGGCATACGCTCCGGTGGAGTCCGGCCACCCGCTGGCCGCGTACCTGGCCGGCATGTACTTCCTGGATAACCTGTTCACGGCGACTTCAGCCGTCACCTGCACGGGCCTGACGCTCGGCGATGTGAGCGCGGAGTTCAGCCGTTTCGGACAGGTGGTACTCCTGGTACTGATCGAAATCGGCGGTCTGGGGATGCTGCTGGCCGGTTCGGCCCTGGGCTGGCGCATCCGCCACATGCTGGGCTGGAACGCCCTGGACGAGGAGTGCGATCCGGCGGCCGTGCGCCGCCTGCTGCGCTTCTTGGTGATCGCCGCCCTGGTTCTCCAGAGCGCCGGCGCTGTCGCCCTGTACGCGGACGCCGATACGGGGCCGGCGGCTGCTTCGGAGCCCGCCTCCGGGCCGTCGACGTCGGCCGCGTACGGGTGCAACGTTGAACGCTGGTGGACCGGCCCGCAGGCCGGCCGGGCCCTCAAGGCCGCCTTTCACGCCGCAAGTGCCTTCTGCGGAGCCGGCTTCACCCTGTCGCGCAACAGCTTCATCGCCGCCGGCGACCGCGCGCTCCTGGCCGTGGTCCTGCCGCTGATGCTTCTGGGCAGCCTCGGGGGCCCGGTCCTGTATGACCTTTTCAGACGGACGACGTACCGCGGGGGCCTGGGCCCGGGCCGGCTGAGCATCGACAGCCGCGCGACGCTCCTGCCGACGCTGTTGTCGGTCGCGGGAGCGGCGGTTCTGCTGGTGGTGATCGAGGCCAGCCGCGACTGCCAGCTACGGTTCCCGCGGGACCGGACGCCGGGGCGGCTGATGGTCCAGGGCGAGGAGGGCCCATCGACCAGACCGGCCGGCGCGATCGTGTTCGGGTCCGCCGGCTCCCAGCGGGCGACGCGAGAACGCGTGGCTTCCATGCCCGCGCATGAGCGCAACACCAGGGCTGTCTTCCAGGTGGTCGCGGCGCGCGGACCGGGCTTTCGTGCCGCGCGTCTGGACGAGAACTCGCTCTCACCGGCGTCTCACGGGCTTCTGGCCGCGGTCATGCTCGGCGGCGGGGGGCTCGGCGGGGCCTCCGGCGGCGGGCGGCTCACGGTGCTGGCCATGCTGGCCGCAGCCTTCTGCTGGACGGCCAACCCGCTTCGCGCACGGGCCCCGCTGGCACGCGAACTGGCCCGTCACTGGGCCGTCGCCGCCGCGGGCGTCGTCCTGGCCGGCACGCTGGCACTGGTGCTCGTCTGCGGGCTGGTGCTGATCTACCGTGAGCCGGCCTCACCGGCAGCCTGCCTCTTCGAGGCCGTCAGCGCCTGCTGCAACGTGGGCCTGTCGACCGGCATGACTACGGCCCTTTCCGTGCAGTCCAAGGTCCTGCTCGTCGCGGCCATGCTGGTCGGGCGGGCCCTGCCGGTGGTCGTGCTGATGCGGTGCCTGTCCTGGACGCCGCCGGGTTCGGAACGCGCCGAACGGCCGCGCGCAGCCGTCACGCCGGTGCACGACGACGGTCCGATTCCCCTGGCCTGAACCTCCGCGGGCCGATCAGCCGCGAGGAGCCGTGGACGCGGGAGCCGGCCGGCTGGCGGCATCGCCCGAGGGCTCCATGACCGCCCGGCCCGGCGGCTTGTCCTGGGCTTTGGGCTCCTTGCCCGGCGGGTAGACGATCGAAGCCTTTTCCTTGAGCTCCTGGGTCAGCCGGCGGCCGCGGTCCTGCACCGCCTTCTCCTCCAGTTCCGACCGGATCTGATCCTTGACTTCCTCCAGTGACGATTCCTGCGGCATGCGCTTCTCGGCCAGCTTGATGATGTGGTAGCCGAAGCGGGTCTCGACGATGTCGCTGATCTGGCCGGGCTCCAGGGCGAAGGCGACCTCGGCGAACGGCTCCACCATGCGGCCGTAGCGCGGGAACCCGCCCAGATCGCCCCCATTCTCCTTCGAGGGGCAGTCGGAGTGCTCTTTGGCCAGGGCCGCGAAATCGGCGTCCGGCTTGCGGGCCGCCTCGAGGATCTCCTCGGCCTTCCTGCGGGCGGCGGCCTTCTCCTCGTCGCCAGCGGCGTTCTGCGTGCTGATCAGGATGTGGCTGGCCCGGGCCTCGCCGGGATCCTTCATGAAGCGGCGGGTCTTGTTGGCCTCGTAGAACTCGGCGATCTTCGCGTCGTCCACGACAAGATCCTCGGGGTGCCTGGCCCGCACGTACTTCTCCAGCATCACCGCATGACGGAAGCCGCTCTGCCCCAGCACCTTCTCGCGGAACTGTTCCAGGCTCAGGCCCTCCTGCTGCTTGATCATCTCGGTGAACTGCTCCCGGGTCCAGTTGCGGCTCTTCAGCATTTTCTCGAGCATCCGGTCGAACTGCCCGGAAAGCTCCTCGGGCGTGCAGGAAATGCCCGCCTTGTCAAACTCCTCCTCGAGCACCTCGTCGGCGATCAGCGAATCGATCACCTGCCCCCGCCAGCGAGCGCGCATCGCATCGATCTGCTCCTCGCTGGTATTGCGGCTCCGCAGCCGGCTGCCCATCACCTGTTCGAAGAGACTGTTGATCTCGCTCTCCATGATCTCGTGGCCGTTCACCGTGACCGCCACGCTGTCCACGAAGGGCTGCGACCCCGGCGGGGCCGTGGAGGTCGCCGGGGCCGTCGCCGGAGCCTGGCCGGTCGCCTCGGCCGCCAGGACGCCCGCCGGGAACAGACCGGCCGCAACAACCAGAATGCACGCTGCACGCAGGGACATGATGCTTGCTCCTTGATGAGTGTTGAATCGTGATGCCAAGGAAGACCTTCCGGATCACCGTGCGAGAAAGCGGAAGGCTTCGAGGTGACTGGCCGGGCAGGACGCACGCCTCACAAGGCGCACGGCCGCCGACCCCTCCGGGCCGCTGCCTGACTCGACAGTGAACGCGTCAGCTTATCCGGTTCCGAGGGCCGAATCAAAGCCCGCCGGTTGCGGCTGTCCGCCCGCCCCGGCCGCAGGCTCCGGGCGGGTTCTCCCCGTCCCGGCGACGGGCGATGACCAGCATGATGTCGCCGCTGTTCAGCGTCAGACCCCAGGAGGCCGGCGTGACCGCCGCGGCCGCTCGCCAGGCGAAGTTGAGGCGTAACTTCAGCGCCAGCACGGAGTAAAGGATCTGTCGGACGCTGCGGGCCACGCCGGTCGAGCGGATCTCCAGCACCTCAAAGCCGCAGCGCTCCAGAAGCCGGGTCATCGTGCGGCGGTCGAAGTAGTGCAGGTGCGTGGGGGGGTGGATCATCCGCCACCGCCGGCCGCGAAGCCGGGCCAGAAGGCTGCCGATGTCCCCCGTGGTGATGAACAGCAGCCCTCCCGGAGCGGCCAGTTCGGCCGCCTTGATCAGAAAGGCGTCCGGCCGGTCCAGATGCTCGATCACGTCCCACATCACCAGCACGTCCACCGGGCCGCCGATCGACTCGCGTGTCGCATCCAGGAAGTCATCCCCGCGCACGTCCAGCCCCAGCCGCCGGCGGGCGTGGCGTATCGCCTCCGCGTTGACCTCGAAACCCACCGTGCGGAAGTGCGCCCGGGCCAGATCGAGGAAGAAGCCGTAAGCCGCGCCGATCTCCACCAGCAGCCCGCCGCGCCGCCGGGCCAGCACTTCCTCGAGCCGTCGCCGGAAGTTGCGCCGGAAGAAGGCCTCGTCGCCGGCGTAATCGAGATACTCCCCGCCGGTGAAGTAGTCGCCCCGGTACAGGTCCCGCGCGTCCCCGGCGACTCCGGCCGCCTCCGGCCCGGCGGTGACGAACCCGCAGGCCCGGCAGCGGGCCAGCGTCCGGAAGTGAGGTTCCCACAGCGCGTTTCCGCAGACCAGGCAGGCTGTGTCCATCAACGCTTCCCCGCGCCGGCTGCGGCCGACCGGTCGTTCATGCGCTCGGCAGACGCTCGTGGGTCTTGCGGCCGTAAACCCGCTCGCAGGCCCGGCAGAAAGGGCGGATCCGCCGTTCGACCGACCGCACGACCCGGTACGGCAGGCCCTTCTGTCGCCGACGGGCCCGCGTGCAGACCGGGCATTTCACGCACATCCGGGCCGTGCGGCGGTCGCGCTGGGTGATGGCAGGCGGATGCATGCTCGCGAATCCTTCCGGCCGATGCGCACCCCGGTACCGGGCCGACGCGCCCGGTCGAGGGGCGGCCTGGCGGCGGCTTTCTCGATACCCGGATCGGTGATACCATGACCGTCGCTGCGTGTCCAAGGGAAGCGGGTGCATCTCCGAGTGCGGCGTTTCGCCCGACACGGGGACCGGGAATGAAACCCAATCGTGTCACGGCCTGGATGGAGGCGACCGCCTGCCCCCGGTTTTCGGCGGATCGCGAGCGGCGGGTCGGTGATTTTGCCCGACGTCTGGCCAGGTCGATGGTGCAGGAGGGGCACTTCTTCAGCTTTCGCGCCGCGGTGGAGTTCCTGAACGTGCCTCCGGAGGACGGGGACCCGGTGCGCGACCGGGTGTACGAGCTGGCTTTTAAGCGCGTGCTGGAGGAGGGTTCGGCGACGGCCGCTGCCAGGCGGGCCGGCCTGCGCTGGATCGCGCGCCACCTCGGCCTTTCCGAGAAACAAGCCGGATGGGTGGAACTGCGCGTCGGACGGCGCGTTTTCGAGGAATACCTCGCCTTTGCTCTGGCCGGAGGGCGGCTGGACCCCGACGAACTGGAATATCTCCGGGCGATCGCCGACGGACTGGGGATCGGCACACGGCGGCTCCTGCTGGGCTGCCTCGCGGAGTCCGGCGGCCGGCTGCTGGAGCGCCTCCTGGAGGGGCTGGCCGAGGACGGCCGCATCGATGACCGGGACTGGACGCTGCTGCTGGATACCGTCGGCGCGTTGGGCGTGACGCCCGATGAATTCGGCCGGTTGCTGCGTCCGCATGCCCGCCGTCTCGTGGATCGTCTGGAGGTCGAAGGACGCGAGCGGCCGTCTTTGGCACGCCGGGCTCCCGCCGCCCGGGTCATGCTCGACCGGCTCTGACGCCGGGCGGACGGGCGAAAACTTCACCCGGCATTCCGTGCGCCAGGACTTGCCCTCAGGTCTGCGTGGCGAGCGGTCTAGAGCTGCCGACGTGTGGTTCCCAACGCGGCGCGTGTCCAGCGAGCGAGTCCCGTGTCCAGCGAGCGGCTCCAGAACGCCGTGGCGGAACTGGCCAGCGACGCCAACGACAACACCGCCCGGCTGGCCGGCGCCGTCCGGCAGGCCCTCACCGAAGCACAAGAGTCCCTGGCCACCGTGGCCACGCCCGCGGAGATGCGGGACTTCATCGAGCAGTACGTTGGCCCGATGGTGCTCCGGCCGGACGGCCGGATCGAACGGAAAGACGTGGAAACGCCGGCAGAAACGCAAACGGCCCCGGCGGAAGCCGGGGCCGTGAAGCGGTCCATAGCGGGGACACACTCGCTACCCGTTCACATCAGGGCTGACTTCTGGCAGCGATTCCGGCCGGCGGCATGAACCTCGGCCAGAGCGCTATCTTAGGGATGCGCTGCTTGGCTATTCGCTCGATTTCCGAGGCGTTGCTGCTGCCATCAGAAGTGCGCTGGGAGGTGGTTAGCTGGTCGGCGCAGCGTTTGCCTTGTACCAGCCTGGCTTTCCGGTCCTCCCGCAGGTTCTTCGTCCAACTCGATAATGCTGTGGGATTGGCGCTTCACGCCGATGCCGTAAGCAGCCAGGAGGGCCACCAGTTGCTCGCCGTTCATCAGGGCCACGGGCACGGCGTTCGGGCGGGCGGCCTCGCTGCGGGCCCCGGACGTGAAATCGCTGGTCGTGATGATGAGGCCCTGTTCGTGAGTTCCCAGGCTGCCGCGAACCTGCTGGACTGTCTGCGATTGCACGCGGTTCTTCAGGCCCCATTTCTTGACCTGGACGGCCATTCGCGTGCGAATCACGTCGCCCACGACCAGCGTGCCGCGCACGTCGATCCCGCCGTCCTTGCTCCGCTGGGTGACCTCGATGTCCTCGAAGCCGATCTCCGCCAGGAGCCGGGCTATCAGCTCCTCAAACTCCGTGGGGTCCATGCCCAACAGCCGCTTGTGGAGTGCCTGGCGGACGCGCTTGTTGTGCTGCTCGATCTCGAAGGCCAGGCCCTTGCCCATCCAGCGGGACAGGCCGACGTAGCCCCGCCCGTGCTGGACGAAGCGCGGCTGCTTGCCGCGCTTCTGGTGGCGGCGAATCTCCGTGAGTATCTGGGCGTACATCGTCGCCTCGGGCGTCCTGCCTTCGGTGGCGATCCAGCCGAGTTCTATGGCCTTCTCGGTAATCTGCCGGTAGTGCATCGGCTTCTTGTCGCCGAACTGCTCCAGGACCTTCTCGGCGGCGTTGGTGAAGGAATACTCCCCGGCCGTCGCCCCGGCAGCTGCGGGCTCGGTGACCGCGGGCTTACTGGGTGTCTTCCGAGAGCGCCCGGGCTTGGGCGGGGCCGGCTTCGCGCCAAGTTCGCGCAGGCCGAAGGTCTGCGGGCCGACGAGGACGAACGGCGACTTCTCGCCTTTCCGCTTGATATCCGCGTAGAGACAGGCGATTACGGTAGCGGCTGGCCTGTTGCTGGTCGTTTGCCAAAGCTTCTTATCCAGAATGCGCTTTGCGATTTCGCGGCCGTGAAGCGGATGACCAGCTTCCTGCAGAATCTGGATGGCAGCATCGCGGACAGTCATGATTCACGGTCCCTTTCTGTCGGCTTGCCCCGTAACGCCGCCAGCGCCTCGGCAACCTCGCGGCCCTTGGCCTCGATGATGTCCATGAGTTCCTCGGGCGTCCGCGTGTCCACCACCGGGCGCTTGTTCGGGTTGACGGCCTTGAGGTCGTAAACTGCGTCCTCGATCTCTTTGGCCTTGGCGGCGAGGTCCCTCGACTCGCGCGTGAGATCCTTGACCTTGGCTTCGGCCTCCTCGATGGCCGCTTCGTCGCGGGGTCTGGCCTTCTTCAGGTTCTTGAGCTTCTCGCTCCACTGGGCGGCCTGCTGCCCCTTGGCCGCGGCCTGCTCCTTGAGCGGCCGGGCCTCCTCGGCGGCGATCCGCTTACGCTCGTCCATGTCCACGGTCCAGGAAAGCGGACTGTCGGCCCGCGTGGGCAGCAGGCGGAAGAAGTCCTCGAAGTGCTTGAGCGTCAGCGGCGTCTTCTTGCGGACCTTGATGTCCGTCAGGTCGTAGTACCATATCTTCCGCGTGGGTCTGCCCTTGGTGAAAAAGAGCAGGTTCGTTTTCACGCCCGCTCCAGCGGCGGTGAACACCCCGGCGGGCAGGCTCACCACGCACCATAGATCGCACTCGTCCAGCAGTTTGCGCTTGGTCTTGACGAACGCGTCCTGGTTGGTGCGGAAGAGCAGCCCTTCATCCAGGACGATCCCGCAGCGACCACCTTCCCGCAGCGATCGGATGACGTGCTGGAGGAACAGTACCTGCGTGGCGCTGGTCTGGTAGTCGAAGTTGGTCTGGGCTTCCTTACCTTCCTTACCGCCGAAGGGTGGATTGGTCAGGATCACATCGAATGTCTGCGGCGCACCGTCGAAAAGCCCGCCGTAGGTTTCTTGGCCGGTGAGCGTGTTGCCATGCCAAAGGTTCGGCTTGTCGATGCCGTGCAGGACGAGGTTCGCCAGCGCGATGGGGTAGATGAGATTCTCTTTCTCCCTGCCCCAAAAAGTTCGCTGCTTGAGCGTCTCCAACTGCTCGGCCCTGGCGTCGTTGCCCAGGTTGGCTTTGATGTGCTCGAAGCTCTGGGCCAGGAAGCCGCCCGTGCCGCAGCCGGGGTCATAGACGGTCTCATCTACTTTCGGATCGATCACCTGCACCATCGCCTTGATGACCTGACGCGGCGTGAAGAACTGCCCGCCGTCGTTGCCCTTCTCGCCCATCTTCAGCAGCAGCCCTTCGTAAACCTGCGAGAGCGTGAAGACGTGCGTCGGGTCGATGGCCTCGGTCGAAAGTTGGTGCACCTTGTCCAGCACATCG
>CALLOB010000051.1 GCA_938005315.1 uncultured Phycisphaerae bacterium | reverse complement strand
GATGTCAGGGCGCCGGCGCGGCCGCTGGCGAGCAAGGCCGCGGTGTCGCTGGTCGAGGGGCATTCGTCCACGGTGATGCGGTTGAACGTCGGCTCGACGGCGGCGCGGAGCAGGCGGCTGAGCCGTCCGGCCGGCAGTCCGGCGTCGGTGGTCAGAAAGGCCAGCATCGTGGCCATGTTGGGGGCGATCATGCCGCTGCCCTTGCAGCAGCCGGCCACGGTGATCCGCTGCCGGCCGATGCGGACCCGCGCGCAGGCCTGCTTGGGGCGGGTGTCGGTGGTCATGATGGCGCGGGCGAAGGCCTCGCCGGCCTCGCGGTCCGGCGAAAGCTTCTGCAGGGCGGCCCGGATGCCGGCCCGGACACGGTCCATGGGCAGGTAGCGGCCGATCACGCCGGTGCTGGAAGGCAGGACCTCGGTCTCGGCCGCGCCCAGGCCCCGGGCGGTCAGCCGGCACATGGACCGCGCATCGCGCAGGCCCCGGGCCCCGGTGGCGACGTTCGAGCAGCCGCTGTTGACCACCACGGCCCGCAGCCGTCCGCGGCGGATGTGTTCGCGGCCTACGGTCACCGGGCAGCCGCAGAAGCGGTTGCGGGTGAAGACCGCGGCGGCCGTGCAGGTCGCATCGGCGGCCAGGACGGCCAGGTCCAGGGCGCCGGTCTTCTTGATCCCGCAGGCCGTGGCGGCGCAACGGAAGCCTTCCGGGGCGGTAATCGTGTCGTTGGGCATCGGGAATGCGTCTCCTGGCGGGGGCGGCGCGCCGACCGGCCGCCGGCGTCGCCTACATCAGGCCGGCCTTCTCGTCGAGTCCGAACATCACGTTCATGTTCTGGATGGCCTGGCCGGCGGCGCCCTTGACGAGGTTGTCGATGGCCGAGAGCACGATGATCCGCGACTTGACCACGCGGGCGGTGATGTCGCAGAAATTGGAGCGGGCCACCTCGGCGGTCCGGACCATGCCGGTGCGCAGCCGCACGAACGGCTCGTCCTCGTAGGTCTCGGCAAAGACCTGCATGACGTGCTCGACCGAGACCGGCTGGTGCGGTCGCAGATAGATGGTCGAGAGGATGCCGCGCTCCATGGGCACCAGGTGCGGGGTGAAGATGACCGAGGTCTTGCCGCCGCGCACGTAGCCGTCGAGGGTGCGCTCGATCTCCACCATGTGGCGGTGGGTCCCGACGTTATAGGCCTCGAAGTTCTCGTGTCGCTCGGGGAAATGGTGCTCGGGGCGGGGTTCCCGCCCGGCCCCGCTGATGCCGCTGGCCGCATCGACGATCAGGTCCTGGGGTTCGATGAGGCCCGACTTCAGCAGCGGGGCGATGCCCAGGGCCGCCGAGGTCGGGTAGCAGCCCGGGTTGGCCACCAGGGAGGCCGTGCGGATGCGCTCGCGATGGAGCTCCGGCAGCCCGTAGACCGCGTGCCGGAGGTTCTCCAGGTCGGTGTGTTCCTTGTTGTACCACTGGGCGTACTCGGCGGGCTCCTTGAGGCGGTAGTCCGCGGAGAAGTCGATCACCCGCAGCCCGGCCGCAAGCAGATCGGGCACGAGCTGCATCGCCAGGCCGTTGGGCAGACAGAGCATGGCCACGTCGGCCCGGCCCTTCAGGGCCGCCGGGTCGATGGGCTCGCAGACCATGTCCAGCCGGCCGGCCAGGTCGGGGAAGACCTCGGCGATGTGCGGCTGCGGCTCGCGACGCGAGCACAGGGCCGTGATCTCGGCCTGGTCGTGCTGAAGGAGCAGACGGATGGTCTCGCGAGAGGTGTAGGCCGTGGCCCCGATGATGGCGACACGCAGGCGGCGATTCTCGGGCATGGCGTAGGGGTCTCACATGTGCCGGCCGCGACAGCGTACGGCGACCGACGGACTTCGCAATACAGACTGGTGCGTCCCGGACTCAGGGCCGACGTTTTTCCCCGTGGCACGACCGGCGGGGCGCCGGTTGCTGCTCCAGATGACCGGCTGCATTGTGCCGCATTGTGAAAACGACCCCGACATCGCGCCGTCGGGGTCGCTGGGAAAACCGCTGGCGGACCGCCGGACGGTCAGCGCTTCGAGAACTGGAAGCTGCGACGGGCGCCGGCGCGGCCGTACTTCTTGCGCTCGACCATCCGCGCGTCCCGCGTCAGATAGCCGCCGGCCCGCAGGGCCCCGTCATACGCCGGGTTGGCCTGCTTGAGGGCCCGGGCGACGCCAAGCACGATCGCGCCGGCCTGCCCGCTGATGCCTCCGCCGGACACGGACACGAAGACATCGACCTTGCCGAGGGTCTCGGTGGCCCGCAGCGGGGCGGTCACGTCGAGGCGGTCGCGCTCGAGAGCGAAGTACTGCTCCACCGGGCGGCGGTTGACCTCGAACTTGCCGCTGCCGGCGCGAATCCGCACCCTGGCGACAGCGCGCTTGCGGCGGCCGGTCCCCCAGAAATAATGCTTCTTGGGATCGGGAGCGGGGAATGTAGCCGACCCGGCTTCCTGTGTTGCTTTGGCTTGGTCCGTCACGACTGGCTACCTCGAAGGACCCGGTCCGCGGCCGCCCTCGCCGCCGGGGCCGGGTGAACCCGTCACGCGTCTTTCAGTTCCAGGGCCGCCGGCTGCTGGGCGTGGTGCGGATGGTCCGGTCCGGGATAGACCTTCAGACGCGAGAGCATCTGGCGGCCAAGCTTGGTCCGGGGCACCATGCACTTGACCGCCAGCTCGATCACCCGCTCGGGGTGCCGGGCGAGCATCTTGGCGATGGGTATCACCTTGCGCCCGCCGGGGTGATACGAGTAACGGTCGTACTCCTTCTGCTGCATCTTGCGGCCGGTGAGCCGGACCTTCTCCGCGTTGATCACGACGACGAAGTCACCGGTCAGCACGTGCGGCGTGTAGGTCGGGCGGTGCTTGCCCATGAGGATGGTGGCCACCTCGGCGGCCAGCCGGCCAAGCACCTTGCCGCTGGCATCCACAACGTGCCACTGCCCGCCGACCTGTCCGGGCCTGGCCAGAAACGACTTCATCGCTGCGCTTCGCATCTTCGTGATCCCGTCTGCCCGGCCATGGCGCAAGCCGTGGCTCTCATAAGGGTAAAGAGCCCCATAGCATAACGCATCCAGCCGGCGAATCAAGCCTGCAAAGACCGCCGGCCCACAGGCCCTGCGGGACCGACCCCGCCAGGCCGCGAATGCTCCAGCGCCCCGGCGACCGGCGGTCAATCCGCATGCCGGGAGGACGATCCGGCAGCCATTTCTTCTTTCCTGGCAACAAGTTGCGCCGACTAGGCCGGGAACGCCGGAGGCCGCCGCGATCCGCTCCACGCTCCAGTCCCCCGACGGGCGCCGCCAGTCGGTTCATCGGACGCGGCCAGCTCAACTGACCGACCAGCCGGCTTCGGCGCCGGCGTCGGGAGACACCAGCAGGATCCGGGTGTGGTCCGCGTTGCTGGCCGCCAGCAGCATCCCGTTGCTTTCCTGACCGCGCATCATCCGCGGGGCCAGATTGGCGACCACTACGATGTGCCGGCCGACCAGGGCCGCGGGCTCGTAGTGGCCACGGATGCCCGCGCAGATCTGCCGCTGCTCATCGCCCAGATCTATCCGGAGCACCAGAAGCTTGTCGGCGTTGGGGTGCGGGGCCGCCTCGAGCACTCTGGCCACCTGAAGCTGCACTCTGGCGAAATCGTCGTACTGGATCTTCTCCGCCGCGTCGGTCATGGTCGCATTCTCCATTCCGCCGGCCGGCCGAAGGCGGCCCGGTCGCGAACCCATGAGATTAGCGGATGGGGCGGCCCTCGTCGAGCGGCCTGGGCAGCCTGAGGGATGGGAGGGTCGTCGCCGGGGGAAGGCCCGCATAGAGGCGTATCAGGCACGAGTGGCGAAAGGCCTCCGGCATCGCCGGGTCGTCCACCAGCCAGACCGCCCCGGTATCGTCCACCGCGATGCCCTCGATGCTCACGTATGGCATCCGCCGACGGTCGGGGAAATCGGCCAGGAGCGTTCGCAGATCGACGCCGTTCATGTCATACAGATCCAGCCAGAGACCGGCCGTGCCCGTCGCCGGATCGACCCGGTAGATCCGCCCTCCGTTGCGGTCCACGACCAGCAGGGTTCCGTCAGCGGCGACGGTCAGTGCGTTGAGCGTCTGCATCGGTCCGGCGCGCAGGGCCCGCACGGCGGCGGTCAGTCGGCCCGAGACAGGCTCATCGACCGCCATCCGGCCGTCCTCCAGCCGCCCCAGGCCCAGCCGGGGCTCGAGGAAAAACAGGCGCGGGTGGGCATCGGGGGCGTGCAGCCGGGTACCCTCCTCAGTCCACCAGAAAATCCCCGGCCGGCCGGCCCAGGCCAGACCCTCCAAGCCGTCGTTGGCGTCCGCGCCACGTTCGTGGTGGGCCTCGAGGTAACAGAAAGCGTCCACCAGCCGCGCCGGCGTTGACAAGGTGCCATGGCGTCGGTCCTCCAGCTGCAGCTGGAGAATGAGCGAGTGCGGTTCCTCTGAGACCGCGAAAAGACACCATTCATGCGGGGGGACCGGGCTTCGGCCGACGGCCAGGGCCTCCAGATCCAGCCGAGATCCCGGCGACGCCGGGTCGGCCGCTTCCACTCTGCGTCGCAGATCCTCCAGACGGTCGGCACCCAAGGCCGGCCTGGAGGCCCCGAAGGCCTGCCAGCCTTCCACAGGCGAGGCCACGTGAAACTCTTCGTCGGCCGCGAGGTCGCCGCGATGTGCGACCGTGGCCAGCGTGGTCGGCTTGAAAAGGAAGATGCGGCCGGCCGTGTCGCCGCCGTTGCGGTCGCACGCCAGCCAGAGACCTTCACGGGAGCCGATACGTCCGAAGCACAGGTCCGAGGCCTGGTTGATCGCGCCGGTCCGCCCGGGACGATACAGCCTGCAGAACAAGAGCTGGGGTGGCCGGTCCGTCCCGCCAGTCCCTGGATCGCCTTCGCAGGCCATCAGGGTTGGCATCATGAGCAGGCCGGTGATACATCGGAAGCGTGGGGTCATGCCGGTTCTTACGAACCGCCGAGGACATACACCGGATGGGCTCGGCGTGCACCTCGCCAGAATAACCGAAGGCCCGGTCGGCGCGCGTACGCGGCCGGTCGGCGCAGCGGCGGTGCAGAATCGACCGGCGGTCGGCCGATGTTCAGTGTGCCGTCCAGGGCGGACCTGCGGGCCGGTGCTGTCGCTTGTCGACCGGACCGGGCGGGGTTATAGTCTCGGGACGCTGGATGCCGCCGTTGCACATGCCATGCGGTCCCACCGGCGAGTGGAGTGATCTCTTGTCTCATAACCTGCTTTCTAATCTTGGTTTATGGATGCGGATCGGCGGACAGGAACTGGGTGCCATCGTGGTTTTGCTGGCGCTGTCGGTTCTAGGTGGTTGCAGTTTTCCGGCCAAAATCACCACGCAGGACCGCCTGGAACACGGGCTGGTGCTGATTCTTCCGGGTATTGAGGGAGCCAGCGTTCTGAACACTAATATCGCCAAAGGGCTCTCTGATGGCGGGGTTCCGTCAGCGATCGAGGTCTATGACTGGACGGCCGGGTCGGTGGTGCTCTTTCCGGTGACGCTGCGGGCGCTGGACCGCAACCGTTCGCAGGCTGCCAAGATCGCCGCGAAGATCATGGCGTATCAGGACGCCCATCCGGGCAAGCCCGTACACCTGATCGGGCATTCCGGCGGGGGGGGGGTGGCGGTGCTGACGCTGGAGGCGTTGCCGCCGGACCGCAAGATCGCCAGCGCGATCCTCCTGGCCCCGGCCATCGCTCCCGACTACGACCTGCGCAAGGCCCTGCGCCGCACGCAATACGGCATCTGGAACTTCTGGTCGCCCTATGACGTGGGCTTCCTCAAGGCCGGCACCACGGTGATGGGCACGATCGACGGTCGTCACACCAGCGCCGCTGGCGCCACGGGGTTTGTCACTCCCTGGGGTCTGGACGACGAGGATCGTCGCCTGTACGGGGCATTGCTGCACCAGCAGCGGTACACCCAGAAGATGGCCGAATACGGACACACCGGCGGCCACATCGGCTGGGCGAATCGCCGTTTCGTGGCCTCCTGGCTGGCGCCGATCATCAGTTCGCAGCGCGAGCATGCGGCAGCGCTCGAATACGCGGCCGACGCCCCCGGGATCCGCGTCACCCCGAAGCTCCCGGCCGACACTGCCCGCTGAGCCGTCGATCGGGCGGATTCCCCCGACCGGCAAGGATTCCGGAACCTGCCCGGCGCGGTTCTGCACCGGGCCGCAAGCTCATGTTTCAGCCGGCAGGGCCGCGCCCGGGCGGTTCGCCGGTCGCGACCACCGGCCGGGGCGGGCTGGATCGGCGGGCGCCATGCGCGGGCCTGAGGCCCGGAAAAGAACCCCAAAGAGGCTTTCGGAAAGGCTTTACATTGCTTTTCCGTTCCGTATCCGCTACGCTTGGTTATCAGCCGGGCGCCGGTTATCGGGGTGGGTGTATGTCTGCCGAGGCGTCCGGATCGGGGCGGAGCCCGTGCATGAGTCAGTCCCGCACCTCCCTGGGCCGCATCCTGATCCTGCAATCGAGTACCGCCGAGTGGGCCTCATGGGCCCAGGCCCTGCGCGACGTGGCGGAGGTGCAGGTCGCGCCAGACATGGAGGCGGTGCTGCACGCCCTGCACCGCGACCGGATCGACTGGATCCTGGGCCCCAGCAGCCAGCTGGTGGACCGGCACCAGACGGCGACGATGCCGCTGCTGGCCGCGACGCTGGACACGATCAGTCAGGGGGTCTGCATCGTCGATTCCGAGGGCCGGATACACTGGTGCAACGCCCGCTTCAAGCAGTTTCCCGACGAGGTGTGGAGCCGCATCCGCCAGGCGTTCTTCGAGGGCCGCCCGGTCGGCGAATCACCGCTGGAGACCGGCCGGCTGCGCTCCCTGAGTTTCGACATCGACAACGACCGCTACTACGACGTGGCCGTGACCCCGATGTGCGACCTGAACGAGGGGCAGACGCGGCTGGTGGTGGTGGTGTCCGACGTCAGCCGGGCCCGCCGCCTGCAGCGCAAGATGGACGCCATCGACAATGCCGGCCGGGAGCTGGTGCGCTTCGACCTGGACCAGATCTCGCGGATGGGTGTGGCTCAGCGTCTGGCGCTGCTGGAGCAGCGGATCCTGCGCTGCACCCAGGAGCTGCTGCACTTCGACAATTTCATCATCCGTCTGCTGAACAAGAGCACCAACCGGCTGGAGGCGGTGCTCTCGGCCGGGCTTCCGCCGGAGGCCCTGGACATCGACATCTACGCCTCCACGGAGAACAACGGCATCACCGGTTACGTGGCGGCCACGGGGCGGAGCTACATCTGCCCGGACGTGCGCAACGACCGCCGCTACCTGCGCGGCATCGACGGCGCCCGGTCGTCGCTGACGGTGCCGCTGTGGCTGCACGACCACGTGATCGGGGTGTTCAACATCGAGAGTCAGGGGGTCTCGGCCTTTTCGGAGGACGACCGCCAGTTCGCCGAGATCTTCGGCCGCTACATCGCCCTCGCGCTCCACATCATGGACGTGCTGGTGGTGGAGCGGCACACGATCACAGGCCGGCTGGCGGACAACGTCTCCAGCGAGATCGCCGGACCGCTGAACGACATTCTCTCGGACGCCAGCACGCTGATGGAGGACTACATCGGGCACGACGACCTGCGCCGCCGCCTGCAGTCGATCATCGACAATGTGGCCCAGATCAAGGTGTCGATCAAGGAGGTCACCAGGCCCGAGGGCGGCATCCTGGGCTCGCGCCCGCGGCAGCCGAAGGCCGACCCGGCGCTGGCCGGCAAGTCGGTGCTGGTCATCGACGACGAGGAGATCATCCGCCAGACGGTGCACGACGTGCTGGTTAAGCACGGCTGCGAGGTCGAGATGGTGCGGGACGGCACCGCGGCCCTGGCGGTCATCGGGCAGCGGCGCTACGACCTGGTGCTCAGCGACATCCGGATGCCGGGCCTGAACGGCTATGAGGTGTTCCGCGCCGTCAAGGACCGCCACCCGGGCTGTCCGGTGGTGTTCATGACCGGTTTCGGCTACGATCCCAATCACTCCATCGTGCGGGCCCACCCCGAGGGTCTCTCGGGCGTGCTCTACAAGCCCTTCAAGGTCGAGGAGCTGATCAAGACGGTCCGCACCGCCATCGAGAAGGCCGGCACCCAGGCTGGTTGACCGGTCCCCGGGCCTCAGGTCGCCACCGGGTCTCCCGGCGCGATCAGCTGCTGCCGTTCCAAGGGAAATGCCCGAAAACGAGGGCGCGGTCGGCCGCGGCCCAGACGAAGCGCGGCCCTCCATGCCGGCCGGTGGAACGCATGAAGCTCTTTCGGTCCGCCCAGACGGCTTGAAGGCTTCCCGACCTGTCAAGGGGGCGCCGCCGGGCGGAGGCCGCGCATCCCCCGTGCCGACATCGCCTTCTGTCCGCTGACAGATCCTGCGGTCTTGCGCCCGGCCCTCTCCAGGCGGCGTTGGGACCTTCTTCAGCGGCCAAGACCCGCACGGCCCCGCCGGGGGCGCCCCGCGACGCATACAGCAGGGATCTACTGCCGGTTGCGATCCTGCTGGAGTTCATGCAGAACCCTTCTCATCTCCTCGACCCGCTCCGGATCGCCGGCCGCCAGATTCTTCAGTTCGCCGGGGTCGTCGTCCAGGTTGTAGAGCTGCTCGTAGGGGGCGCTGCCTGTTTCGATCGCGGTGGCCTTGTTGAATGCCGGTCCGTCGTGCGGCGCGATGTACTTCCACGGCCCCCGGCGCAGCGAAAGCGCCCCGCCCTGTTTGACGAGATCCTGATGCCCGCTGGACGCATCGCCGAGCAGGGCCGGCAGGACGTTCACGCTGTCGGGGGCGTCCGGTCCGGTGAGGGCCTGCCCCGTGAGCGCGGCCAGGGAGGCCGGCAGGTCCACCAGGCTGATCAGGGCCGGACTCGTGGCCGGTTTCACGCGTCCGGGCCAGCGGACGATGAACGGGACGCGTGTGCCGCCCTCGAAGGCGCTGTATTTGCCGCCCCGCCATGGTCCGGCCGGCCTGTGATCTCCGAGGAGCTCCACGGCCTGGTCGCGGTATCCGTCGTCGACCACCGGACCGTTGTCGCTGGCGAGGATCACAAGGGTCCGTTCGCCGAGCCCCAGGCGGTCCAGGGCCTTCAGCAGCTCGCCCACGCAGGCGTCGAACTGCAGGATCGCATCGCCGCGCGGGCCCATGCCGCTTTTGCCGGCGAAGCGGGGATGCGGCACGCGGGGCACGTGAATGTCGTGGGCGGCGAAGTAGAGAAAGAACGCCCGGCCCCTGTTCCGCTCGATGAAGTCGACGGCCCTGGCGGTGATGACGTCGGCCATGTCCTCATCCACCCACCGGGCGGCCCTGCCGCCGCTCATGTAGCCGATGCGGCTGATCCCGTTGATGATGGTCTGATCGTGGCCGTGGCTGGGGTGCATCTTCAGCCGTTCGGGGTGATCCCTGCCGGTCGGCTCGTCACCGACCGGTTCCGTGTAGCTCACCCGGATGGGATCGGCGGGGTCCAGACCGACGACGCGATGATCCTCGACGTACACGCAAGGCACGCGGTCGCCGGTGGCGGGAATCAGGAAGCAGTAATCGAAGCCGATCTCCAGCGGCCCCGGGGCGATCCTGCCGTTCCAATCCAGGTCGCCGGCGCCCAGGCCCAGATGCCATTTGCCGACCACGCCGGTCGTGTAGCCGGCCCTGCGGAGCACCGAAGCGAGCGTCGTCCGCCCGGGTTCGATGATCAGCCGGGCGTCGCCGGGCAGTATCCCGGTTCCCTTCCGCCGCCAGGCATACTCGCCGGTGAGCATCGCGTAGCGCGAGGGCGTGCAGGTGGCCGCGGCGGCGTGGGCGTCCAGAAAACGGATGCCCTCGTCCGCGAGGCGATCAATGTGGGGCGTCCGGATGCTCGTCGCCCCGTAGCAGCTGACGTCTCCGTAGCCCAGGTCGTCGGCCAGGATCAGAAGGATGTTGGGCCGGCCCTGATCCCCGGTCGCCGGACCGGCGCAGAGAAGCCCCGCCATCACCACGGCTTGAACACGCTTTCCGGACATGAATCGCCCTCGCTTCGCAGGATTGACGCCCGGGTTCGGTTTCCATTCGACCTGATTCCGACGACAACGGTCCCCTTCCCGGGACGTCGTCTCAGCCTTCCTCGAACACCGGACCAGCCATCTCCGTGAGCGGAATAAAGTCTTGCGTACCGCCGGGTTGTCCGCAGGCACCGTAGATGCCCTTCCTCTCAGCCGCCGATCGAAGCGAACAGGCGACCGTGGTCGGCCCGGCACCGCGAGCGGGCAACCGCCGGCCGTTCGGCACGGAGGCGATCCCCCCACGGGTCGGGCGGAACGGGCGCGGCGTAAACGGTATCTGACCAGAATGACGCGGGAAAGGCAAGCAGAGCAACACGCGGAAGGTTCCCTCGAGTCCGCGACAAGTCCCGTCGCCATCCATCCCCCGGGCGGGCCGGCAGTGTTTCCTTCGTCCCATGGGCCGCATGACAGGCCCGTCTCTGTCGGGGCCGAGGATCGGCCTGGAGGGCCCCGCTCCGTCGGGGCCGTGCGAGATGAGGCGCAAAACCCGCGATCCCGGACGCGACGGAGCGCGTCCCTCCGGGGCCGTGCGAGATGGAGGCGCAAAACCCCGAGCCTGGGACGCGACGGAGCGCGTCCCTCCGGGGCCGCAGAACAAGGCGTGATGGAACGCGTCCCTCCGGGTGGCGCGTTCCTGGCAAGCCGGCCGTGCACCGCCCGGCACCGGGCCGGTCCGGCCAGGGAACGGGCCTGGCCGGGCTGGTTGGCCTCATGGGCGATCCCGGTGTACTGTGCCCGGACGTCGATCGAAACAGCCGGCGACGAGGTGGCCGAGCATGACCGGACGTGAGCGCATCGAAGCGGCGTTTTCGCGGGAGGGCGCGGCACAACTGCCGGCCGTGATCTGCTACGAGAA
This sequence comes from uncultured Phycisphaerae bacterium, assembly GCA_938005315.1. Taxonomy (GTDB): domain Bacteria; phylum Planctomycetota; class Phycisphaerae; order UBA1845; family PWPN01; genus CALLOB01. Next base: position 13,805 of record CALLOB010000051.1, on the reverse strand, counting down.
CGTCTTTCTCCGCGATCACTGGTCCGAGTTCACGGCCTGCCCCTGGTGGTACCTGCACATGCCGGATGCCGATCGGCAGCGGGCCTGGACCCGCGACCTGGTCGCGGCCCTGGGCCAGGACTGGTTTCACATGTTCCCCTGGACGAGCCTGGAGGAACAGGAGTTCGGCACCATCGAGGTGTCGGACGAGGGCGTCTTTCGCATCGACACGCGATCCGGTCGTCGCGAGGAGATTCGTCCGCCGCGACCGGGCGGCTGGACCGCCGCGAGCCTCGAGTCGGTGCCACTGGAAGACCTGCCTTGCACCTTCGAGGCGATCGAGGCCTCGATTCCCGACCCGGACGGGGGAGACATTCGCGCGCTGGAGGACCGCCGGCGTGTCGCCGAGGCGCTGATGCGCGAGTTCGGCGGGGCCCTCTGGCCTTATCGCCACGTCTCCGGGCCGCTGTGGAAGACCTACGACCTGTGGGGCTTTGCCGGCATGATGACCATGATCGCCCAGCGGCCCGATCTCGTGCATTTCGCCGGCGAGAGGTTCCTGGCCCTGGCGCGGCGCAACGTCCGGGAGGCCGCCGGGCACGGCGCGGGGGGGGTGTGGATCGAGGACTGCTTCATGGATATGCTCAGTCCGCGGGCCTTCGCCGAGCTGAACGTCCCGTACGTGAGGCGGCTGATCGACGCCATCCGGGCGGCCGGACTGAAGAGCATCTACTACTTCTGCGGCAACCCCCGGGGCAAGTGGGACCTGATTCTGTCACTGGGGATGGACGCCGTCGCGTTCGAGGAGGGCAAGAAGGGCTTCGCCAACCACATCGACGAGATCGTGGAGCGGGTGGCGGGACGTTGCGTGGTGCTCGGCAATCTGGACGCCGTCGGCGTGCTCCGGGACGGTGACGAGGACGGCCTGCGCGAGGCCATCCGCCGGCAGGTGGCGGCGGGACGACGCAACGGCAGCAGGTTCATCCTGAGCCTGGGCAGCCCACCCACCGCGGACACGCCCGTCGAGCGCGTGCGGCTGTACTGCGATCTGGCCCACGAGCTGGGCGCGGCCTGACACGCCGCGGATGAGCGATCGGCGGGACGGCATGAACGGTCCGGAATCCTTTCCGCTGCAATCCTGGGACTACCTGGCGATTCTGCTGTATTTCCTGGGGTTCTCGCTCGTGGGGCTGTGGGCCGGGCGGAAACGGCACGAGCAGGCCGGGGACTACTTCCTGGCCGGCCGCACGCTCCCGTGGTACGTGGTCGGCGGGTCCTACATCGCCTCGAACATCAGCAGCGAGCACTTCATCGGCATGGTCGGGGCGGCCTTCATCTACGGCCTCTGCGTGGCGTGGGCGGAATGGGGCAACGTGCTGGCCTTCTCCATCCTGATCTGGTTCTTCATCCCCTTCCTGCTGGCCTCGGGCGTGTTCACCACGCCGGAATACCTGGAGAGGCGGTTCTCGCCGTTCCTCCGCCAGTCGTTCGCCGTCGTCACGATCATCACCAACATCACGGCGTTCCTGGCGGCCGTGCTGTACGGCGGCGGGCTGGCCATCCAGAAGCTGTTCGATGCCGAGCTCACCAGGATTCTCCGCCCCGTTGCCATGTTTCTCAGCGGCCCGGAGATCTTCCCCGCGGCGGCGGACGACCTGAACCTCTGGTTCGCGATCCTCCTGCTCGGACTGGTCGCCGGTGCCTGGACGATCTACGGAGGCCTGAGTTCCGTCGCCTGGACCGACTTCTTTTCCCTGCTCCTGATGGTCGGCGGCGGTCTGCTGGTGACACTGCTGGGCCTGATGTCGCTGTCGCCGGACGGCCGGTCGGCGATCGACGGCTGGCAGGTGATGCTCGAGCGCAACTCCGCCCGGACCGGCCTGTGGGCCGACTTCGTGCGTCGCACCGCCCCGGCCATCGCGGGCACCGATCACTACAACCGGCTGTCGATCGTCCAGCCGGCCGCGCATGCCACCAGTCCGTGGCCCAGCCTCGTCCTGGACACCTTCTCCGTCGGCATCTGGTACAACGTCATCAACCAGTTCATGATCCAGCGCGTGCTGGGCGCCCGCAGCATGTATCACGCCCGGATGGGCATCGTCCTGGCGGGCTATCTGAAGATGCTCATGCCTCTTCTTGTCGTCGTGCCCGGGCTCATCCTGTTCGCCCATCCGGGTTCCGTCGATCTGCTGAGCACCCCCCTCGACCGGCTCCAGGCCGGCGGCGCCGACCGCGGCTACATGCATCTCCTGCAGCTGCTGCTGCCCGCGGGCCTGCGCGGCCTGTTCCTGGCGGCGCTGCTGGGCGCGATTCAGTCCACCGTGAACTCGGTTCTCAACGCCACGGCCACGGTTCTGACGCTGGACATCTACAGGCGGCACTGGGCCCCGACGGCTTCCGAACGCCACCTCGTGCGGGTCGGGAAATGGGCCACGGTCGTGGTGCTCGGCATATCGATTCTCCTGGCCGGGTGGATCAAGGGCACGAACCGCCCGCTGTTCGTTTACATCCAGGAGCTCTATGCGTTCTTCGCGCCGCCTTTCTCGGCCGTGTTCCTCCTGGGCATCCTGTCGCGCCGCATCAACGCGCCGGCCGCGGTGGTCACGGTGCTCTTCGGCTTCGGCTTCGGCATCGCACTGAAGGCCGTCCTGGCCTATGCGGATGTCCCGCCGTGGCTCGCGTGGGTCCGGCCGTTCGCCATGCAGGGCATCGTCAACTGGGCGGTGTGCACGGTTCTGTGCGTGGCGGTCAGCCTGGCGACGCGCCCGCCGCGGCCGCAGCAGGTGACCGCGGATCTGACGATCCACTGGGACCGGCTCAACATCTTCGGCGATCTGGGCCGGCACTGGTACGGCCATGTCTCTCTCTGGTGGGCGATTTCGGTCCTGGGCACCGTCTCGCTGGCCCTGGCCTTCTCGGGCCTGTGGTTCTGAGCCGCCCCCGGCCTGCCGCCATGCCGCCGCGAACGAGGGGCTTGCGGTCGCCCACCGCCCCGGGGGTGCTGGCGGGCAAACCAGGCCTGGCTGTGGTGGTGTCGGGAGCGGGGCTCCGGGCTCCGGTCTGGCCCGGAATGGACAGGCCCTGCCGCCGGGCGGAGAATCCGTCGGCATGAGGCAGGGCGAACCAGGCTCGATCGGGCTGAATTGCGTCTGCGGGGCCTCCATTGCCGTCCCGGCGAAAGCCACGGGGCAAGAGGCCCGCTGCAACGCCTGCGGGCGGGTGGTCACCGTTCCTGTTGCACCCTGGGACCCGGATTCGCCCGATACCAGAGTGGGAGCGTCGCCGGCGCCCGCCGCACCGGGGGAGGCAGCGGCCACCAAGGCTACCGGCGAGCCGCAACCCGACGCAGGCAGCCTTTCTTCCGGCCCGGGCGACGGACTCGACGGCCTGCTGGAACTGGACGAGGTCGAGGAGGAGCCGTCATCCCGCCGCAAGAAGCCGGCCGGGCTGACCATGGCCGCCAACACGCCGGACGTCCTGGCCCCGCCCGCCCAGACTCCGCCCCGCGAACGCCTGCTGGATGACCTGCGCGAACTGGAAGCCGACCGCCAGGGCGTCCGCGGGCCGACGCGCTCGTTCTGGGCCGATCTGCTGCTGGGTTTCGGCTTCCTGCTGGATACCAACAACTTTTCATCAGCTACATCGCGCTGGTGGCGATGCTGATCATCCCTTCGCTGATTCCCATTCCCCGGGTCGGCTTCCTCATCAGCCTGACGGTGGGAGCCTATACCTGGGCGTTTCTTCTGAGCATCATCCGCGAGACAGCCTCCGGCGAGGACGAACTGGCGACCGTGTGGTTCAACGACGTGATCGACGACGTGCTTCTGCCGTTGCTGCACTTCGCCGGCTCCTGGGTCTTCGTGCTCATTCCCGCCGGAGTCTGGGCGCTGGGATCGTGGATGGTCTGGAACGAGGTCAACTGGGCGGTGGCGGCGGGGCTGGCCGTCGCCGGCCTGTTCTTCTGGCCGGCCGTGGTGCTGGCTGTTTCGATCGGCGGAACGTTTCGAGGGCTGTGGCCCCACCTGGTGATCGGCACCGTCCTGGCCTCGCCGCCGGCATACCTGGCGCTGTGGGCGGCACTGATCGCCTCCGTGTGCCTGGGCGCGATCCCGTCCTCCACAACCTTCACGACGCTGGCCGCCCGGCTGCCCGCGCAGGGCCTGCTGGGGCTGGAGGCGATCCGCATCGCGCTGAACATCTACTGTTTCATCGTCGCCATGCGGGCGATCGGTCTCTACTACCGCCACTTCCGAGCCCGGATTCCCTGGGCCGGCGAATAAGAGCCCCGGAAGGCAGGATGCTTTCAGAAGGACTGCCCGCGCCCCGCACCGTGCATCCCTTCAAGAGTCCACGTGAGCTTCCCCTCGAAGGCCGCCCCGCCCTCGCAGGTTCCACCGGGCCGCACCGGTCGAAACGACTTCGCTTCCGGCCGCGAGGACCGCGAAGACCGTCGCCCTGATCACCGGATTCACGCCCCCGAACCCAGCGAGCGACGCGACGTCGGCTGGCTGTGGTGAGTGATCGATTCCGGCCGGACATCCGAAGGCCGGTTCATCTTCCGCTGCCGGACCCCATGACGGCGGCCCGGTCGGCAACACCGGTTTCAGGCGAAGCGGCGCGGCGCGCGGCGCGGGCGGTCTCCTCCAGACGCGCAGGCGGCTCGAAAAGCCGCTCGATCTGGTCGGCGGTCAGCTCCACCTGCACGCGCACCACCGCCGTCCGTCCGTCGATGAACTCCGTGGGCAGATAGCGGTGGCCGGCCAGGACGCCGTCGAGAAGGGCCCGGCGCGTCGGGTCGCGGTCATCGGCCCCCAGCTGGTGCAGCTTGTTCAGCAGGTTGCGGGCGGCCACGACCTGGGCCCCGCGCTCCGCCATGAGCCGGGCCTGCGGACCCGTCAGCCCGGCCCCGGCCCGGGCATAGCCGCCGGCCTCGACGATCACCGAATCCGGGGCCGGCCGAGTGGCCTGAGCTGCATTCGCAGCCTCGATGGCATTCCGGGCCAGTGCCAGGGACATCAGCATGATCAGCACGATCGTTACTCCCCGCCATCGGACGACGTCGGCCGGTCTGACTTCCGGCCCGGCGCATGATGGCTTCGACTGGGCCGTCCGGCGCCCGACGTGTCCCCCGTGCCAGCGCGGCCGGGTCACTCAATAGGACACCGTCCGGCGGCGAGGGTTGGTCCCGGACGCCCCAAGCGACCTGGAAAGGCCCGATAAAACCATTTAATCGGCCCTAAGGGCAAAGGGCGATACCCGGGAAGGTACGGGGAAACCACCGGGCCCGACGGCGAGGCCTCAACGGCGGATGGTGAAGCCCTGGAACTCCCCGGTCGCGGGGCTCTGCCGAATCTGACGCTCGCGGATGAAGCCTGACATGGCCTGTTCGATGTCGGCGATGAGCCCTTGAACCTCTTCCGACGACCCTTCGGCCACCAGCTCGACCCGGCCGTCCGGCAGGTTGCGCACGTACCCGGTCACCCGGCGACAACCGGCCAGCCGTGCGGCGGTATAGCGGAAGCCCACCCCCTGCACCGTACCGGAAAACAGGACGGTCGTTCGCATTGAGGAGCTCGTGCGATGCAACCGGACTTCAGAGGCCGCCATCCGCCGATTCGGGCACCGCGGGCGGGACGACAACCGGTCTCCGGCATCCCGACCGGCGGGATGCGGGTATGCCCCCCCTGGGCCGCCACGAATCCGCCCGCAATTCTCCGGCGCCCGACGAAGGCTCAGTTCTTCTTGAAGAAGTCGAGCCTCTTGTCGAGCTTGGCGGCCTGGTCACCCTTCACCAGGAAGACCTTGTTGGTGCCGGCTCTGGCGGCATACAGGCTCTTGTCCGGATCGCCTTCCGGTCCCTTGGCGGAGATCAGCAGTTCGATTTCCTCGCCGTCCTCGAGCCGGACCGAAAAACGCCTCGCCTGGGCGTCGAGCCCGAAAGCGGCAAGATCGGCGGCCGCGTAGGCGACGTAGCGGTGGGTTTTGACGTCCTGCCACTCGTTGATCGCCTCGGTGACCTTGGAGCCGTCGATCGGCACCAGCGGATCGGGGACGTACCGCCAGTCGGTACCGGACTTGCGGAACGCCAGCGGCTCCTCGCCCGCGCCCATGCTCAACTCCACAACCTTGTCGGCCTGCAGTTTGACGACCTGGCGGTCGTGCATCTCGGCGGAGACATCGGTGAAGATCCGTTCGTCGAGCTCGTAGATGGTGTCGGAACCATCGACACAGGCGAAGACCTTTCCGTCCTTGCGCGTCAGGTGCACCCGGAAGACCGTCTCGGCCGGGGCAGGCGGCGGTTCAGGCGTCGGCTGCGGGGCGGCCTGCGGTTCCCCGGCCGGCGTGCCTTCGGCTCCGGGCTGCGAGGCGGCCTGGAGCTGGGCGAGCATGTCCCGCAGCATCTGGGTGGCCTGAGGATTCTCCTGCGGGTTGGTCTTCTGGAACTCCAGGAGCTGCTCGATCTTGGCGATGCGATCGGCGCGCTCCTCGGGGGTGAGGTTCTTGAGCGACTCGACCTCGGCTGGCTCGGACGCGGTCGGCTGCGTCGGGGACGGGGCAGACGCCGGAGACGCTGGAGCCGTGGCCGGCAGGGTGGCGGGGGGCGGAGTGGGGGGTTGCAGCGGCGCCACGTACAGCGCGAGCGTCACCTCGGGCGCATCCAAGCCGCAGGTGGCGCGGTCGCTGTGGCCTGTGACGCGACGGGCCTGCAGCGACGAGAAGTCGTCGATGATATTGCGCACGGCGTCGGCGTCCGCGTCCGCCTGGACCGGTTCGACGATCGACCACTTGCCCTCGGCTTTGACCAGGGCCAGCCGATCGCTTCCGGCACGGGCGATCTCGATGCGGCTCAGGCGGCCGCGTTCGAAACTCAGCACCTTGCGGTCGCGGAAGGCCGACGGCGACACCAGCAGCGGCTCGACATCCGCCTTGCGGGCCGCGGCCACGACCTGCTCGGCCTCGGCGGCGTTGCGCACATAGACCATCTCGCCGGAAGCGCTGGGCGGACCGATCAGCAGAGCGACCGGCTCGAGCCGACCCTCCTGGGTGACCTCGATTCGGACCCGCGGGTTGCTCCAGTCCACGGGCACCAGCAGCGCGGAGGGATCGGGGTAGTCGCTGGCCTTGAGATCGGCGACGGCCTTGAGCAGGTCCTGCACGGCCACGGCGTCGGCGGCGGTGCCGTCCTCGAAGGTCCATTGCCCCGCTTCGCGCCGCAGGGTCATGGATCCCTCAGGGCCGGTGACGACGATCTGCCGGGCCCGGCCGGTCTCGATGCGGGCAACCACCGGGTCGCGCAGCTCGGCGAGCTTGGGGCTGACTTCCTTGTAGGTGTAGTCGCCGATGGTAAAGACCCACGGTGCCTCATTGGCCCGGGCGAACAGCTGCTTGGCCTCGTTGTCGACCGCGCCGCCGATCGCCAGCACGTAGCTTCGCTTCTCGATCGAGGGCTGGGTGTCGGCCGGCTGGGTGTCGGGGTCGCCGGGCTTGGCCTTGGGGGGCCGCTCCTCCTCGGTTTCGATGGTGACCTTCAACCGGGGCGGCTCGAGCCCGTAAGGCCGGTAGGACACGGGCTCGTCGTCCTTGAAGTCCGACACATAGAGACTCGAAAGGGCGTTGACGATGCGATCGGCCCGGGACTTGTCGGCCTGCCCCCGAAGGGCCGCCGGCTCCTCGATCACCCATCCGTCGCCGCTCTTGACGAGGGTGAAGTTCTGCCCGCCCTCGACGACGATCCGGCGGGCGTTGGCGCTGGTGAACCTGATCACGTTGCGGTTGCGGAAGCTCTCGAGCTTCTTGCGAAACGTCTCGCTGAGGTCCGACTGTGACTCGAAGATGTCGGGCGCCCCGGCCAGCTGCACGAAAGACCCCTTGCCGGCCGGAATCCGCGAGCCGACCAGCACCTCGCCGAGCACCTTGTCCTTACTGAGCAGCTTGACCGCCGCGATCGGCGACTCCAGGCCGGTGATCTCGGCGGACGGCCGGTCGGCATCGCCCTGGGCGTACCTGCGGACGACCTTGATCTCGCCGGCATTGCGGATCAGCCCGTCGATCTCGTAGTCGTTGGCTGGACACTCCATCGGCGACTGAATCCACCAGGCGTCGTCCTTTTTGGCGAAGACGAAGCTCTTGCCGTCACGAAGCCGCAGTTCCACGCGATCGACGTTCTCCGGCTTGCTGGCGAACAGGTCCCGGACGACCTTGGTCGCTTCCTCGCTCTCCGGCGGGGCCGCCGTCCAGGGCTTCTCGACCAGGAGGAGGTAGCCGGCCACCGCCACGGCGATCAGCACGAGTGCCAGGGTTGTTTTCGTGTTCATGGTCGATCACTTCCTCCGAACCATCATCACCACGCCGCCGGCGATCAGGACCGCGAAGGCCCAGCCCGCGGCCAGCATCCACACCCGCTGCTGCTGGGCGGGGCGGATCTCGCCGATCAGCGGCACCGGCGCCGGTCCCGCCGCGATCATGTCCGGCCGCCCGGTCAACCAGTAGAGGGCGTTGACCATCAGGTCCACGTTTTCGGTCGGCGGCGGGTCGGTGGCCAGCCGGGTGCGGGTCTTGCCCTCCAGCCGCGGCACGCGCCGCGAGAGGTACCCGTCGATGAAGCTCAGGCCTACGCCCATGACCACCACCCGGCTCTCGGCCTGCCCGACCTCGGCGGGCTGGGTGCCCGGGGCGGTGGCCGGTGCCGGAGCCGCCTTGCGGGCCGCCAGGATCACGGGGAACGGCGGCCGCATCGCGTTGGCCGGAACGCGGAAGGTGCTGTCCTGCCGGCCCTCGCTGACCGCCATGATGATGTCGGTGATGTCGTCGGTCGCCCACATGTCGCGGGCTGTCGTGGGCACCTCGAGCACCGGCTCGATGGTCACGCCGTCGGGCACCTTCTCAGCCGGCACGACCGGGCACACCTCAGCCATCAGCAGCCTCCGGGCCTTGAGCGGGGCGCCGATCGGCTGGTCGGTGAAGCTGCTGAGCGGCATGAACGTCCATTGCAGGATATCGATGCCGAAGGCGTCGGGATCCTGCGTGTCGCGCACCCCCCGGATCACACGGTTGTTGAACTTCACGTCGATGCCCCATTCGTCGCGGAGCATCTGGTGGTATCCGTAGGAAGCCTGCGGACTCCAGGGCTGGCGGGGCATGACGTCGGCCACGGCCAGGAACAGGGCCTTGCCGCTCGGGCCCATGGCCTTGCGGAGTCTGGCGAGCTGGGCCTCGCCGAAGGTCTCCTGCGGCGCCTGGGGCATCATCGGGTTGACCGGCGGGGTGTCGGCCGGCGGCAGCACCACATAGATCGGCTCGGTGCCCTCCTCCGGCGCGGGCGGGTCTTCACCGCCGTCCTCGCCGGATCCGCCGAGGTTCCACTGCTTGACCGCGAAACGCGCCGCCTTGAGCTTCTCGGTCAGCACGGTGAGCTGCCCGAGCGGGATGGGGCCGGTGCTGGGCCGCTGGAACTGCCGCATTTGCGGCGGCGGCTGGGTCTCGAAGCCCACCAGGATCACCGTGGCCAGCGGTTTGGTCGTCACCATGCCCAGGATGGCCGCGGAAATCGCCGAATCGCCGTCGAACACCCGCCGCGGCCCCTCGCCTTCCTTCTCGCGGACGAACTGCCGGACGCTGGGGTCGGCCACCGGCCAGACCTGGTCGAACGAGACCACGCGGACCTCATTCTTCGCATCGCTCTCCACGACCACGATGTTGTCCTGCTGGAGCGACTCGGCGATCTCGTCGAGCTTGAGCTCGGGGAGCTTGCCGATCTCGTCCGCCAGGCCGCTCAGCCGGTCCAGAACGTCCTTGAACGCCTCCCCGCTGGCCCCGGCCGCAAGGAACTGCCGCTCGGCGTCGGAGAGCCCGGCGCAGGCTTCGAAGATCCTGAGCATGCGGCGAGCGTACTCGTCCAGCCGCTCCTGATACCGCGCCGAGAACTCCCGGAGCTGCCGCACGACGTTCTGCAGCTGGTCGCGGGGCACGTCCCGGGCCTGCAGGATCTGCCGGAGCTGCTGAGCGTTGCCGGCCAGCGACTCGGAAACCTGGGCGGGGATCACCGGCAGATCCATAACGAAGATCTGCTCCTGGACCTGCCAGTCCGGGTGGTGGCGGAGGGTCGGGTGGGCCTTGGCGAAGGCGCTGGCCCGGCCGAACTCGTCGTTGAGCCAGGACGAGAGCTTGGCGGCGGCCTTGGCGTACTCCTGGAGCACCGGGGCGGGGTCCTCGGGCACCGAGGGATCATTGACCTCGCCGGCCACCTGCCTGAGCCGCAGCGTCAGGGCGGCCATTTCCTGAAGCTTCTCGCGGGTGGTGCGGACGAACTCGGCGTCCGGCGAGCCCAGGGCCTGCACCAACCCTTCCGTCAAACGCATCCAGTCCTGCAGGGCCTCGATGTGGCGCTTGAGGTCCTCGTTGGCCGACTTGATCCGGTTGTTGGCCTCCTGGTATCGCGGGATGCCCTCGCCGCGGATCAGCCGGTTGACCTCCTTGCGGGTCTCCTCGATGTTCTCCAGGTCCTTGCGGATCACGGTCATGCGGTCGGCCAGCGTGGTGAAGTCCGCCAGCCAGCCCTTGCCCGAGAGGATCTGGCCGATGGCCTCGCGGCGCGGCTGCAGGGCGGCCTCCACCTGCGTCCAGGTCTCCATCGCCTGATTGGCGACCTTGTCGTAGGCCTCGGCCCCGGAGCCGAACTTGGACTGGACCCGCTTGACCAGCCTGGCCCGCTCCTCGCCGCTGCGGACGTGGTGGACCTCGATCCTCCGGCTGTACTGCCTCAGTTCCTCGCACAGGTCCTGCAGCGTCGGCAGGTAGCGGCGCCAGTCGCTCTCCGGCACGTCGGAGGTGTACACCGTGGTAATCCGCAGGTCGCCGTCCAGTTTGTCGAGGATCTGCTTGGTGCGCTGGCTCAGCCGGTGACTGGAAAAGCCCCCGGCCAGATCCTTGCGGGCGTTGTGGCGGTGCCCGATCCAGTTGACCGCGACCAGCAGGAACGCGGCCGCCGCGACCATGACCGTCACGTTGGTACCGAAAAACCAGCGGCGCGAGGCCGCGTGGCCGATGTTCGGAGGGTTCATCGCCATCGCCGGGACTCCATCACCTTCGTGGCCAGGAACAGGAAAAACGCTGTGCCGGACAGGAAGAAGATCACGCTCTTGCTGTCCACGATACCCTTGGCGAAGTCGGAAAAGTGACCGAAAATGTTGACGTAGGCGCACACCGCCCGCTGCCACGGCTGCCCGGCGTACTGCGCGCCGTAGTCCACCACGAAGGTCAGCACGGCCAGAATGGCGATGGCGATCGTCGCGGCCAGCAGCTGGTGACGGGTGCAGCTGCTGGCGAAGATGCCGATGGACGCGAACAGCGCCCCCAGCAGGATCATGCCCGCGTATCCGCTGACCACCACAGTGGCGACCGGATCGCCGTAGACGGCGATCACCGCCAGGTGGAACAGGGTGGTCGCCAGCAGGGCGATGAAGAACACCAGCGAGCCGAGGAACTTTCCGATCACCACCGACGCGTCCGAGACCGGCGCGGTCATCAGCGTCTCGATCGCCCCGCTGGCGAACTCGTCGGCCACCGAACGCATGGTCAGCAGCGGCAGGGCGAAGACCAGCACCCCGGCCATCCGCTCCAGCAGGGTCCTCATGCCGGCCTCGTTGCCGGGAACCAGCGTGTCGGTCATGAAGAAGTAGCCGGTCAGCAGCAGGAAGATGAAGCCCACCACGTAAGCGATCGGCGAATAGAACAGCGACACCAGTTCGCGCTGCGTGATCGCCAGGACCGCGGTCGCGGTGCCGCAGCCACGCGTCGGGGCCCCGGCCTGCAGACCGGCCCGCTCGGCGGCGCCCACGCCGCCGACCGCCTCACACCGTGTTTCCGTCGACATGATCCCGTCCTTTCGCCCGGCGCATGCCGCGCGCCGGAACGTTGCCCCGGCGGAACCGCCCCCGGCCGATCAGGCCGCAGCGGCCTCCGCCGTGATCTGGGTGAAGAACTCCTCGAGACTGCCCACCTCCAGCCGCAACTCGCGCAGCGGCCAGCCGTTCCGGGCGGCTGCCGCCGCGATCTGCTCGCGGACGTCCTGGCCCTCGGCCGAAACCACCCGCAACCGGCACCAGCCCTCCGAGGCCACCGCTTCGACCCCCTTGACCCCGGGGATCTGCCGGACGGCGTTCTCGACGTCGCCGCGCGAACCCTTGATCTCCGCCAGCAGCCGCGAGGCGCCGGTGATCCGGTCGCGCACCTGGGCGATCGAGCCGCTGGCCCGGATCCGCCCGCCGGCGATGATGATCATCCGCTGGCAGACCGCCTCGACTTCCGGAAGGATGTGCGAGCTCAGAATGATGGTGTGACGCCGGGCCAGCTCCGTGATCAGCTTGCGGGTTTCGCGGATCTGGTTGGGGTCCAGCCCGATGGTGGGCTCGTCCAGCACCACCACCTGCGGGTCGTGCAGCAGGGCGTCGGCCAGCCCGACGCGCTGGCGCATGCCCTTGGACAGCTGGCCGATCGGCCGGTCAATGAAATCGCCCAGCCAGCACCGTTCGGCCACGTTGCGGATCGCCCCGGCGCGCTCGTCCCGACTCATGCCGCGAAGCTTCCCGCGGAAGTTGAGGTACTCGCGGACCCGCATCTCCGGGTACAGCGGGTTGCCCTCCGGCAGGTAGCCGATGCGGCGGCGGACCTCCAGCGACTGACTGAAGACGTCGAATCCCGCGACCGACGCCGATCCGCTGGTGGCCGGCTGGTAACACGTCAGGATCCGCAGCGTGGTGCTCTTGCCGGCTCCGTTGGGCCCCAGGAAACCGACGATCTCCCCGGCCTGGACCGTGAAGGACACATTGTCGATCGCCTTGAACGTCCCGTAGACCTTGGTGAGATTCCTGACCTCGATCATGGCATGCTCGCTTTTCGTATCGGACGCCTGCCCAAGTGGACCGTCTCCGGCGATCCGCCGCGCCACAGGAATCGTCGGGGCCGCACGCGGGCGCCCGCCGCTCCATTCTTAAACTCATTTTTTACAATGATTTATTGGCGAAGGCAGCGCGGCCTGTCCAGCCCGACCGCGTAACGCAGCGCCTCGCCCTGATCCGGGTTATACACCCGAGTGAACCGACGGGTTCGGACGCGCCGGATCCGTCGCCTCCAACCCGACACGATCCACGTGGAGCCGAAACTCAATAGCAACCCCCGTCGGGCCTGTCAAGCCCCTGGAGCACCGCAGAGAAGGGGGAAGTACCCAGCGAGAAAAAGGAAGCGAGAAACAGGAAGCGAAAAATGATATGGCACGAGCGAGGCATCGAGAGTAAAGTGACGGCAGATAGCTCCACCGGGCGCTCGCACAGGACGCCCCCGGCCCTCCCCCCTCCTCAATTGCTTCCAAATTCTTGCTGCCGCCTCCCCTGCCGCCGGCCACCCTCCAGGCCCTTCCAGAGGCGGGTACTTGAGGGCTTGCCCCCGGTCGTCAGCGGCCCCGGAGGGACGCGCTTCGTCGCGTCCTATCCCCCGTCCCCGGAGGGACGCGCTCCGTCGCGTCCTATCTCCCGCCCCCGGAGGGACGCGCTTCGTCGCGTCCGCCCTCGCGCGTGCTCCCGCCCCTTCCCGCGGCCCCGACGGAGCGGGGCCCTCCGAACGAACAGCGGCCCCGGAGGGACGCGCTCCGTCGCGTCCTATCTCCCGCCCCCGGAGGGACGCGCTCCGTCGCGTCCGGGGATTCCGGGCTTTGTCGAGGTCCCGATTCGCGTACCAGGCGGCCTCCCGGACGTGCGGCCCCGACGGAGCGGGGCCCTCCGAACGAACAGCGGCCCCGGAGGGACGCGCTCCGTCGCGTCCTATCTCCCGCC